>UQNI01000042.1 GCA_900542375.1 uncultured Oscillospiraceae bacterium
AATAAACATTTATTATTGATACAATAGTGCTTCTCTATCAAACGATTTATCTTCAAGATTTCATAACAGTGGGTGAAAGAAATTGATTTGGGTGAGGAATCATAATTTTTATGCCATGATATTCTTCAATTGCCACCGGCATATGATACACTTCTTCGATTAAGTCTGCGGTCATTGTTTCAATACCACCATAAGAATATATTTCCGTATCCTTAATAAAAAGAAAGCGGTCGCAGTAGCGCAGAGCTAAATTAATATCATGTATGACAATGGCAACGGCAATCTGATGCTGCTGTGCAATTTTCTGTACTAAAGACAACATTTCGTACTGATTCTTTGGGTCTAAAGCAGAAGTGGGTTCGTCTAATAATAACAGCTTGGGTTGCTGTGCCAATGCGCGGGCCACAATTACTTTTTGTAATTCTCCGCCGCTTAATTCATCTAAAAAACGCATTTTATAATCCTGAAGTTCCAGTTGTTCAATTACTTGGTCAACAATTTCTTTATCTTGCTTTGTAACATCCCATTTGATGTATGGTTTTCTGCCCAATAGAATTGCATCATATACCGTTAACTTGGATACTTCATTTTTTTGTGCCACATATGCTATCTTTTTTGCTACTTCATTTAAATGAATCTGTAATATATTGCTGTTTTCTATCATAACAGCCCCTTTATGTACCGGATTAATACGATTTAAACACTTTATCAGCGTGCTTTTTCCGGCTCCGTTTACTCCCAGTATTGCAATACAATGTCCTTCATTCATATCAAAAGAGATGTTATGCAAAATGTTTTTGGAGCGATACCCGAATTCGATATCCTTGATTTCTATCATGCTTTTCCAACTCCTTTAAATAATAAATAAAGAAATAGAGGCGCGCCCAGAAATGAGGTAATGGCGCCGATGGGTAAAATGATAGGGGCAACAATTAAACGACCAAAAGTATCTGCCGTTAACAACAATACAGCTCCGGTTAATGCGGAGGTTGGCAGTAAGAAGCGGTAGTCATTGCCGATAAATCTGCGCATAATGTGAGGAGCCAAAAGCCCCACAAAACTGATGATACCTACAAATGCTACAACAACAGAAGCTACCAGAGAGCACACTGCCATACCCACATAAGTGACCACGTTTACATTGACGCCCAAGCTTTTTGCGGTTTGACCTCCACTTTCAAATGCATTGTAGTTCCAACGGTTAAACATAAAGTAGATACAAGCTGCAATGCTGACACAGGCGATAATGAGAATTTCGATCCAATTTGTACGCCCCAAATCTCCAAATGTCCAGAATACAACGGCGGCAACTTCAACGTCGTCAGCAAAATATTGAATTAATGTAGTGCCGCCGCTGAACAAAGCACTCAAAGCCACACCGGCTAAAATCATAGATTGAGGAGAAATTTTTTTGAATCGGGAAAGTCCTAAAATAATAAGGGTAGAAATAGCGCCCCCAATAAAAGCACATAAAGTAACCAAGTAGGGATTGCTGATGTTAACTGCATTTGCAGCAGAAGCTGTATTTTGCGCTCCGGCACCAAAACAGATAATAGCTACTGTGGCACCAAATGCTGCCCCTTGTGAGACGCCAAGGGTAGAAGCATCTGCCAATGGATTACGCAATACACTTTGCATAACGCAGCCCACCATGCCAAGCGCCATGCCTGCAATTAAAGCGGTTACAACACGGGGCAAACGTATACCAAAGACAATAGAGTTGGTTTGTTTTGTGCCTGCGCCAAAGATAGTTTTTATAACGTCCCAAACAGAAATTCCTGAGGAGCCTGCATGGATTGCAAATATTGTAATGGCGAGTAACACTACAATTAAAATAATAATAACAATTACTTTGTAGAAGATGTATTGCTGATATGTTTTTTGTTTTTTTTCTTTCTTCTTTTTTTCTGTGACTGCACTATTACTCTTCAATGTTCAGTTCTCCAAATCCTAGTTGACCGTCTACTAAATCTTGATAGTAATGTTCAGCTTCATCTCCTAACATGTGGACAAAAATTTCATTTGCTTTTTCTACAATATTTACATCTTTAAATTGTTCCGGATAAATAATGGTTCCTGCATAATAAGCATCGGCAATGGCAACTTCTACATTGGTTGTATACCAGTTATAGGCAATTTGTGTATACACTTTTCCGTCTTGTACCGCCTTTAGAGAATGATAAAAATCGGGATTATCCTTATAATCATCACGGACTAGCTGCATATTGTTAGGGTCAAGAAAAATAATATCGGGATTCCAAGTTAGTATTTTTTCTTTGTCAATGATAAGAGAACCATCTTTACCGGTTTCATCTACCACATTTTTGGCGTTGATTGCTACAAAAGGAGGAAATTGTGCGTAGGTTCCTTCAATACCGTGTCCGCCTCGAAAAGATACAGCACCGCTGAATACAGTAGGTTTTTGGTTATCAGGGATATCTTTTGTACGGTTGTTCAAATCTTGTTTTGCTGTTTGCATATAGTCAATCACTTCTTTGCAGCGTTCTTGCTTGCCAAGTAAAGTTCCGATTAATTCTAATGATTGGTCCATGGTAGGGTCAAAAATACCGTCATAAGCGACACATACTACAGGAATACCTGTTTTTGCTTGCAATTTATCTGCTTCCTGCTGTGTATAAGCGGCAATGATGACATCCGGATTCACCTTGATGATTTCTTCTTCATAAGGAGTATTGCCTCCTGAACCGCCTTGTCCTACAATTGGTAAATCTTTAAATTTATCGTAGTTTAAATAGTTATATGCTTTTGCCAAGGTTTGTTCGTGTTCTGCTTCTTCAACACCAATTACTTTATCTTCACCTTGTGCATAGCATACCATCCGCAAGGCGCCTGCGCCCAGACAAACTGTGCTGTTTATTTCTTCCGGTAATTCAACTGTTCTGCCGTAGACGTCTGTAACACTTGCGGGAAGAGTGGAATCAGATGTACTTGAGGATACAGGCGCATTTGTCTGCGTACCGGCTTCAGAGCCGCAGGCAGTAAGTACCATTGCAAGGATTATCGCAACAGCTAACGTGAAAACTGTTAACTTTACTCTTGTATGTTTCATAATTCTACCTCATCTCAATTTACCAACCTATTTTATATTCATGAAAACAGTCCAAGCAAACTTTTTTTCCATTTTCCAACCGCACTTTATGTTCAGGAGCGCCTTCTCCGCATACTTCACAGGTGATAGTTGTAAATAACCTTGCCTTTTCGGGAAGAGGAAACGAAGGTTCGGAAAAAGTAAAGACTTCTTCAGCAGGTCCGTTTAGAAAAAAGTCTTGTTTTTCTTCACGGCTCATATCTGCTTGAGACGGTTTTAGACACATACGAACTTTTTGTCCATTTTTACGGTTAAAAAAGGAGAATGCCATTTTTCCCGTATCGCGAAATTTTAAATTTCCCTTACCTGCTGTGCAGCTCAAAATCGCTTGAATGCCATCTACACCGCACGCGTCATTTTCTGTCACACAAACTACTTCCTCATCTTCACTAAAAGAGAGATTCAACCGTTTGATGGCTTCGGTTGCTGCACGTACACCGATGGCCAGACCGGGACATGCATGTCCATGAAATGCAATTGCTTTTTCCCATAATTGTTGCTCCATAATGATTCCTTCTTTCAAAACTTAAAATTTTATTTGTCGCTTTATAGTACATTCCAGTACATGGCGAAAATAGGCGCTTCATACGTTTGATGAACCATTCCGTCTTTCGTATAAGCAGCAGCCAAATGGGTTAGCTGTTCTTTTACTTCAGGCGTTAGAGGTGTCAATTTTTCGACATCTTCAAACAGCAATGTCAATTCAACGTCGATTGGACGCTGCATATCTCGTTTTTGTTTAAAATATGTCATTTGAGGCCGTTTGCCTTGTTTCCATAAGTCATGAAATATTTGGTCAGCAGCATATGAATCGGCGGTTTTTTGATTGCTTAGGTTTAGCATTTGTTTGGCAGCAATCAACAAAGGAGTTTCCATATGAATATGACGTACCAGCATACACCATTTTTTGCTGCATGCCTGCAGTTTCACTAATGTTTCTGTATTATGAATTGCAGGGGTCATATGAGCAAATACAAAGTCGAATTGGTTTTGATAATTTCTCTCTTGGATAGATATGGCATCCCAATCTTCACAAATAAAGGATATATGTCTTAGACCCATGCTATCCGCTCTTTTTTGGGCATAGTCTATCATCTGGGGGGAAAGGTCTGTCCCAATTACATTGCGGCACATTTGTGCAAACGCAATTGCATATCGTCCAGCACCGCAGCCAACATCCATAACAGAGCTGTCTTTCGTGATTAGTTTTAAATCATTGATTAAAGTAAGGCAGTCATCTTCTCCTATTTTTGGAATTTCAAAGGCATCAAAAGTTGGAGCTAACATATTCCATTTGTCTATATTGCAAGTACTCATTTACATTCCTCCTTTCCATGAGTTTCTTACCATTTATTTTTATTATAATTTTGTTTGTATTTACTCCATAATATTTATTGCCTAATTTTTCTCAAATTTAGTTAAATGAGAAAAATTAGGCAATGTAAGTTTACAAATATGTTTTATCTGTACATCAGAAGGCATGTTTTGGAGATCTGGACACTATTGACAGTACATAGCGAAAGGAGTAAAATAAAATTAAGAAATTTTATTAAACAGAGATGATTACTATGAAAATTTTAACACAGCTGGCAATTGTATTTGGCATTTGCCTGGTGGGGGAATGTATTTCGGCAATACTGCCGTTTACATTCCCTTCCAGCGTAATTGGAATGATTATATTATTTTTGCTGATGCTGGTTAAAATCATTAAGGAGCGCCATATCAAGGATGTTTCTCAATTTATGCTGAAAAATATGGCTTTTTTCTTTATACCGGTTGCGGTAAGCATTATGGATAACATTACTTATTTACAGGGACATATTATGGTTTTTCTTTTGATTTGTATTGTTGCAACGCTGCTTACCTTTATTGCAACATCGTATGCCGTAATTGGCGTTATGAAGTTACAAGAGAAAATTACAGCAAAAAGAGGTCAGAAACATCATGAATAAAATTGTAAGTGATGGGTTATTCGGTCTTACATTAAGCATTGTGGCGTATAAAATAGGCGTCTGGTTAAACCAAAAATTTAAATCTCCTATTTTAAATCCGTTATTGATAGCTGTGGCTATTATTATTCCCATTTTAAAGGTGTGCCATATTTCATATGACTCTTATAATGTAGGCGGAAGTATTATTACATTATTTTTAGCTCCTGCCACTACAGTATTGGCCTATAGTATTTATTTACAACTCAAAGTATTAAAAAAATATTGGCTGCCGATTTTGGTTGGTTGCCTTACCAGCTGCATTGTCTCTATTGGGAGCACCATTGGATTATGCAAATTATGTGGTTTAGATAACACACTGACAAATTCTCTGATTCCACGTTCGGTAACAACGCCAATTGCAATGAGTGTAAGTGAAAAATTAGGGGGCATATCAGGCATTACAGTGGCGGCCGTTATTATTACAGGTATTTTTGGTGCAGTGGCAGCGCCTTTATTGGCAAAGTTGCTTCGTATTAAAAATCCGGTTGGTATTGGTGTAGGTCTGGGATGCAGCTGTCACGCAATCGGAACAGCAAGAGCGCTGGAATTAGGAGAAATTCAAGGTGCAATGAGCAGTATTGCGTTAGGGGTAGCAGGTATGATGACCGTTATTATTTCCTTATTTTTATAAGCTTGGGGTATAAAGATTAGGATATATTCGATTGCAATGTGTGCCTTGGTAAGGCGACTGTAGTGCCAGCTTAATTTATAAGGCGTATTTTGAATTAATTTTTGGATGAATACGCAAAAGGTTAAGCACGCTAAAATAACAATAAGAAAAACCGGTGTAAATTTACACCGGTTTTTCTTATTGTAATAAAGTAATATCCTGTATTGGGTAATTTAAATATTTGAGATATTTTCAGTAGATAAAAAAACAAAAAATATTTCACTATAAATATCATCATAGTAAAATACTTTTGCAAAATTGAGCTATCTCTCGTCAGTTTGATGCGTTTCTTCCTTATTTTTAGATTGTCCTGCAGTTCCTTCCACCATACCTTCGCGTTTTAATACAGCAACAATGGTTTTGAAAAAACATTTCACATCAAAAGAAAAACTCATCTTTTGAACATATTCTCCGTCCAAACGGGCTTTTTCTTTCCAAGAGACCTCGTCTCTGCCGTTGATTTGTGCCCATCCTGTTAGTCCCGGACGAATGTCGTTTGCACCGTAGAGATCTCGTTCAGCAATTAATTCTTTTTCACGTGGTATTACCGGACGTGGACCGATTAAGCTCATTTGTCCGGCTAAAATATTCCAAATTTGAGGAAGTTCATCTAAGGAGGTTTTTCTTAAAAATTTTCCTACTCTCGTTATATATTGCTCCGGATTTTCCAACATACAGGTGGGAATCTCTTTTGGAGTATCTACTTTCATTGTGCGAAATTTTAAAATATGAAATAATTTTTTGTCTTTTCCTACTCTTTCTTGACGGAAGAAAACAGGGCCTTTGGAATCCAGTTTTACAACAATGATTAGAATAATAAATATAGGCAGAAAAATAATACTGCATATCAAGGAAATGCAGAAATCACACAAACGCTTGAAGAACCTGATGTACACTAAAAGTTCCTCCAATCATAGTTTTCCTCATTGCGTCCTGTATGATTATGGATTCGCAATTCCGGAAGAAACTTTTCCACAGAAAAGTCTTGTTTGTTTTTTATTATTATTTCGTCTTTTTTCGTTCTTAATTGAATCTTTATCATTATATTTTACACCGTTAGACATTATACCTTACTCGCTGGTAAAAGTCAAACGGTGTAAAATGTTTTTTGGGTTCTCAGACTAGTTTTTGCAGTTTCTGTCTTATTAATAAGGAAAATCTTTCATAGATGATTCGGTTTCAATCTTTGTGAATTCAAATATAACATTGTTAGTGATTGATAAATTTAATTCGCTTTATAAGAAACAAAAGGATAAAACAAAATGATAATAATATTTTTATAATTACGTAATACTATTGACAGAATTGCAGAAACATAGTAAATTGAAAGCATACTAAATTAGTATACAAAAAATCATAAACAATCGGAGTGTATTTTATGAAAATTTTAACCCAATTAGCTATTATATTTACTATATGCCTTGTTGCTGAATGTATTGCGGCTGTACTTCCGTTTACATTTCCATCCGGCGTCATTGGCATGATATTGTTATTTTTATTACTACTGTTTAAATTTATTAAAAGACGTCATATTGAGGAGGTTTCACAGTTTGTACTAAAAAATATTTCATTCTTTTATATTCCTACGGCAGTAAGTATCATGGAGAGCGTAGGTTATTTACAAGGCTATATGTGGCAGTTTGCATTGATTTGTATTGTTTCGGCATTGCTTACTTTTTTGGCAACAGCATATACCGTAATCGGTGTTATGAAACTTCAGGAAAAAATTATGGCGAATAAAGGAGATAAAAATGGATAATATCTTGAGCAATTTACAGGCCATTTTAAGCAATGGCTTATTTGGAATTACATTGACAATTGTAGGTTATTTAATTGGCCTGTGGTTGAATCGGAAATTTAAAACACCTATTTTAAATCCGTTGTTGATTGCAATGGTTCTTATTATTCCAATTTTATATTTCTGTCGTATTCCGTATGATTCTTATAATGAAGGCGGAAGTATTATTACGGTATTCTTAGTACCTGTTACTACTATTTTAGGATATAGTATTTATTTGCAGCTTGAAACATTGAAAAAATATTGGCTTCCCATTTTAACAGGCTGTTTGGTAAGCTGCGGCGTTTCTATTGGCAGTACCATTGCATTATGTAAAGTATTTGGGTTAGACGAAACCTTAACAGGTTCTCTGGTTCCTCATACAGTAACAACACCGATTGCAGTTGGCGTAAGTGAAAAATTAGGAGGCATTACGGGTATTACGGTAGCCGGCGTTATTTTTACGGGTGTAATTGGTGCGGTGCTTGCTCCACTGTTGGTAAAATTGCTCCGCATCAAAAATCCGGTTGGTATTGGTGTAGGTTTGGGCTGCAGCAGTACTGCAATCGGAACAGCCAGGGCAATGGAGTTGGGAGAGATACAAGGTGCAATGAGCAGTATGGCATTGGGTGTTGCAGGTATGATGACGGTGGTAATCTCTCTATTTTTATAGAAATGAACCATTGACTTGACCTGAATTATCATATCAAGTATAATTAAATAAAATCATATAGAAACTGCCACCGGGTAGTGTGAAATGTATTGCATTCACTTGCACATCGTTAGGTCTTTGAAGATGTGTCATGTGGGTGCTTATTTTTTTTGAGAGGTATGATATGAAATGCAAAACCCTTTTCAGAATTTTAAGAAACACGATTGGGTGATTTGGATTTTGTCTGTTATCATTGTGGCAACTTCCAATATATTAACAGGAGAAATACAAATATTTACCCTTTGCGCGACGGTTATCGGAGTAACAGCCCTTATTTTTGTAGCAAAAGGTAATGTATGGGGGCAGATACTGACAGTGATATTCAGTATTTTATATGCCATCGCTTCTCTGCAATTTCAGTATTACGGAGAAATGATTACATACCTTGGAATGACAATGCCTATTGCTGTACTTTCCATTGTTTCTTGGATTCGTCATCCGTATGAAAAGGGAGGGAGCGAGGTGAAAATACATAAACTGACCAAATTACAGACAGGAGTGATGTGGCTTCTCACCGCAGTGGTTACTGCTATTTTTTTCTTTATTCTTCAGGCGCTTGGTACTCCCAATTTGGCAGTCAGCACAATTTCCATCGCTACCAGTTTTTTGGCGTCCTACTTAATGTTATTCCGCAATTCTTACTATGCCTTGGCATATGCGGCCAATGATATTGTTTTAATTGTGCTGTGGATATTGGCATCATTAACACAAATTTCGTACGTACCAATGGTAATATGTTTCAGTATATTTTTATTGAATGATATCTATGGATTTTTCAGTTGGAAATTAAGAGAGAAAAGACAGAAACAATCTTAATATTAAAAAAAGAGACAAGCATTGCTTGTCTCTTTTTATGTGTATTTTTTATAAGTAGTAATTACTCGTCTAACTTTAGAACACTCATAAACGCATCTTGCGGAACTTCTACGGTTCCTAATTGACGCATACGTTTTTTACCTTCTTTTTGTTTTTCCAGCAGTTTCCGTTTACGGCTGATATCACCGCCGTAACATTTGGCAAGCACATCTTTTCGTACCGCTTTTACTGTTTCACGCGCAATAATTTTTCCGCCGATACAAGCTTGTATCGGAACTTCAAACAATTGGCGCGGAATTTTTTGCTGTAACTTTTCAGCCATTTTTCTGCCGCGTGCATAAGCTTTATCTTTGTGGATAATAAAGCTTAATGCGTCTACGACTTCTCCGTTGAGCATCATATCCAGTTTTACCAAATCGCTTTTTGCATATCCAATCATTTCATAATCAAACGAAGCATATCCGCGTGTACGGGATTTTAATGCATCAAAAAAGTCATATATAATTTCGTTCAATGGCAGTTCGTAATGGATATCTACACGATCGGTATCCAAGTATTTCATATCTTTAAATATACCGCGGCGTTCCTGACAGAGTTCCATAATATTGCCTACATATTCGCTGGGAGTATAAATGTGAGCGCTGGTCATAGGTTCCTCTGCCAGTGCAATCAATACGGAATCGGGATAGTTGGTTGGGTTATCTACCATAATTACTTCTCCATTTGTTTTTGTAATACGGTAAATAACACTTGGAGCTGTTGTAATAATATCTAAATTATATTCTCTTTCTAACCGTTCCTGTATAATTTCCATATGGAGCAGTCCTAAAAATCCGCAGCGATAGCCAAATCCGAGGGCAATGGACGTTTCAGGCTCATAAGTCAGGGCAGCATCATTTAGCTGTAGTTTTTCCAGCGCGTCTCTTAAATCAGAATAATGGGCGCCATCTGCGGGATAGATGCCGCTGAACACCATTGGTTGTATGGTTCTGTAACCGGGCAAAGGTTCTGCTGCCGGACGATTGTGTAAGGTAATGGTATCGCCTACATGAGCATCCTGAACAGATTTTATGGAAGCAGCAATATAACCAACTTCGCCTGCCGATAATACATCAGAAGGTTCTGTTCCGCCTCCTGCACGCATATAACCACATTCTACAACGGTAAAAGTGGCTCCGGTTGCCATCATGCGAATCACATCTCCTGTATGTACCTGTCCTTCTTTAATACGGACATATACAATAACACCTTTATACGCGTCATAGTAGGAGTCAAAAATAAGTGCCTGCAAGGGTTGGTCCGGGTCTCCGTGAGGGGGTGGAATTTGCTTTACAATTTGTTCCATTACTTGGTCGATGTTAAGACCTGTTTTTGCAGAAATGCGTGGAGCATCTTCCGCCGGAATGCCAATGACGTCTTCAATCTCTTTACAAACACGATCCGGATCGGCGCTTGGTAAATCCACTTTATTAATCACGGGTACAATTTCCAATCCACCGTCAACCGCCATATAGGTATTTGCTAGTGTTTGTGCCTCTATCCCTTGAGAAGCATCCACTACTAAAATGGCACCTTCACAAGCAGCCAATGAACGGGAGACTTCATAGGTAAAGTCTACGTGACCTGGGGTATCTATTAAATTAAAAACATAATCTTGATTATCTTTTGCGTGATAGACCAAAGTAACAGCATGTGCTTTAATGGTAATGCCGCGTTCACGCTCCAAATCCATATTGTCTAGCAGTTGATTTTCCATATCTCGCAGAGCAACAGCCTTGGTCTGTTCCAATATACGGTCAGCCAAAGTGCTTTTTCCATGGTCGATATGGGCAATAATGCTAAAATTTCTTATTCTGTCTTGTGGCACTGACAAATTAATCACCTATGCTTCTTTCTGTAATTTAAATTAATTTATTATAGCATTAAAAAAATTGCTTTGCAATTTTTTACAGATAAAAGCTAAAACGTTCTAGCCAACAATCAAAATCTTTGATTTTGTATTTGTTGCTAGGTTGTTATAACATAAAAGAAATTGCACAGCTATTTCTAACTGATAACCGTTAAAACGTTCTAGCCAACAGCCAAAACTTTAGTTTTGTTGCTGTTGCTAGGTTGCTATAACATAAAAGAAATTGCACAGCTATTTTTAACTTATAACCGTCAAAGAGTTCTCTTAACAGTCAAAATATTGAATATTGAAACACGGTTTATTTTACTTCTGTTATGGGGTTGCTATAACAGAAACGGACAAATACTGCAGTGGAAGAAATCTCCTTAAAATATTTTATAATTTACTGAAAGTCTAGAAGCATAAAGTAAAAAACACAGTATCATTGCGATACTGTGAAGCATAACATTAATCTTGTTTGTTTTTATGTTGTTTGCGTTTTGATTCGTAAAAAGCCAGGCGAGTACTTTTTATTTGTCCCTTTCCAAAAGGGGTTTTCATTTTAATTATTTTAGGATTATATTGCTCCGCTTCTTCTGTTTGAATTACTTGATTTTCCGGCTTTAAAATATGAGCGAGTAATCCGCAGTCTTTCATAGATAAATAATCGGGATATCCAAATATAATATGATCCTGAAGATGTACATCTATGGTTTCCATAGCAGCATTTAATTTTCTGGTTGCTATAATATCTCCGGGGGACGGCATTACATTTCCGCTTGGATGATTATGCGCTATAATAGCCTCCGCCGCATTATAAGTAGCAGCCAACGTAATAATTTTGCGTATGTAGAGAGGCACTGTATTTACATTGCCTTCTGTTACAACTCCACAATATAGTACACGATTTTTACTATCCATCAATACCAAGACTACCATTTCGTTTTTCCTGCCGATAAACTGTGGAGAAATAATACGCATGGCCGAATTGGTATCATAAATACGCTCTTTATCAGACGTTTGCGTATTGATATAGTGTCGGCTTAATTGGGGAATTAGTTTTAATAAAATAGCTACATTTTGGGTGATTCCCTTTGTTCTGGTCAACTCTTCAATAGGAGCATCACATACACCGGATATTGTACCAAAACGGTCTAATAATTCATGTGCAATCGGATTGGTATCTGCTCTTGGTAAACCGTAAAATAATAACAGTTCCAAAATCTGATGTTCTTCAAATACATCTAAATTATGTTTCAAAAATCTTTGTTTCACACGCTCTCTATGTCCCTGATGGACAGAACGCTCTTTTGTTTTTGTCTTTTTATATTTCGTTTGACTACTCTCTGTTTCTTCATGTATTTCTGACAAAATGACCTCTCCTTTCCTTATAAATTGATAAAACATCGAAAGTATTTATTAAAATTATTATATCACGGGCAAATAAAATATCCTATTAAAAAGTTAAATTGATATAGGATTTGCTTGCAACACAAATACAAACACGTTATACTTTTTAGTAGGTGATGACATGAAAACAATTACAATTGGTACCAATGATGCCGGACAACGTCTGGATAAATTTTTAATAAAAACTTTCCCAAATTTACCAAAATCTATGCTATATAAAAGCATACGAAAAAAAGATATTAAATGCAATGGAAAACGATGTGAAATTTCTACACATTTACAGGTCAACGATACCCTAACATTATATTTAAAGGATGAATTTTTCCAAAAAGAAGAAAAAGAATACGATTTTTTAAAGGCACCTGTGAAATTAAATGTCGTGTATGAAGATGACAACATTATGCTGGTAGATAAAAAACCGGGTCTGATTGTCCATCCTGACGAAAATTATCATTTTGATTCTTTAATTGCTCGTATCCAGCATTATTTATATGACAAAGGAGAATATCAACCTGAACAGGAGGCTTCCTTTGCTCCGGCTTTAATTAATCGTATAGACCGTAATACAGGCGGTATTGTAATGGCAGCTAAAAACGCCGAAACATTACGTATTATGAATGAGAAAGTAAAAAAACGCGAGATAGACAAATATTATTTATGTATTGTCCACGGTAACATGACTAAGAAAGAGGACACATTGGAAGGATATTTAGAAAAAAACGAAAATCAAAACCGCGTTTACATTTCTCAAAAATCCACAAACCGCACGAAAAGTATTTACACACATTACCGTGTATTAGAAGAAAAATCAGCTTACAGTTTACTGGAAATTGAATTGCTAACAGGAAGAACCCATCAAATTCGTGCCCATATGGCGTCTATCGGTCATCCTTTGGCAGGTGACGGAAAATACGGAACCAATGCATTAAATAAAACCAATCCATTCCGTTATCAAGCACTATATTCTTATAAGCTGCGTTTTTCTTTTGAAACGCCCGCAGGTATATTAGACTATTTAAACCAAAAAGAATTTACTGTAAAAGATATTTGGTTTTTAAAAGAATTTCAAAAATTTCAATAGCATATTTTATGTTTATTTACGTGATGTAAAACAGTACCTTCCTTTCTAATCAATCATCTAAAATAAAATATTCCATATATTTTTTGTAACAAAACATAAAATTTTGTTCCATAAGCTGTGTTACATGGCAAAAACGAGGACACATTGGCATGAAAGCGAATGTGTCCTTATCATTTTTACCAACTGTTTTTGGCTACAGAATGGAACTGCTTTTATATATTCGGCTTTAACAAAATTAAAAATAAAATCTATAATCCTTCCATATTGTGCCTTTTCTCTGTCTAATACTACCACATAACCCTTCAATAAGGTTGGTTGTAGATACATCTGTTTAAAATTTTTACTTTATTTTTTCTTTTCTAAACCTCTCCTTAAAATTTAGTTTACAGGCACAAAGATAGAATATAAATTTGTTGTTTACTCTTTTTCAACTCTAATACAGCGCTAGATTACTGTGTTCTCTTTTCACATATCCCCCTATCAAACTGTTTGTAATATCCGACTGTGATGCAAAAACAAAAGAGAGTAAGCACTATCAAGCCATACTCTCTTTTATTTAACTATTTTTATCTACAGAATGGAATTGCTTCAAGTTGTTGGACTTTAAGCTGCGCTTTTCCAGTTCAGCATTAATATCCTCCACTGTTACATTTTGATGCACCATCAAAACTGTCAAATGATATAACAAATCTGAAATTTCCATTACCAATTCATTGTGGTCATTATTTTTTGCGGCAATAATTACTTCACTGCATTCCTCGCCGCATTTTTTTAAAATTTTATCCAATCCTTTTTCAAATAAGTAATTGGTATAGGAACCTTCCGCGTGGGCGTCTTTTCTCGTAATAATAGTATCGTACAACTCTTTCATAGGGTTGCTCATAGATATCCCTCTTTTATGTGTTATAAATGTTATCGTTTCCAAATCTCATTGAAAAAACAAGTGTGAGAACCGGTATGGCAAGCAGCGCCAATTTGTTCCACTTCTACCAACAATGTATCGTCATCGCAATCTCCATAAATACGGATTATTTTTTGCAAATGTCCCGATGTAGCACCTTTATTCCAAAGCTCTTGACGGGAACGACTATAAAACCAGGTATAACCCGTTTCCAGCGTCTTTTGCAGCGATTCTCGATTCATATACGCCAGCATCAACACTTCTTTGCTTCCTGATTCCTGTACAATAGCAGGAATCAACTCTCCCTTTTGAAAAAAAGAGTCCAGAAAATCGGACTGTAATACAGCGCCGCTTTGTGTCAAAATTTCACTCATATAGATTCTCCTCTTGCTGCGGATACGGCCTGGAATAAATTCAAATCTCCTGTATACAGCGCTTTACCGCAAATAGTGCCGTATAAGTTCAGCGCTTTGAGCTGATAAATATCATCCAAATTGCTGACCCCGCCACTTGCAATGATATTACAGGAAACAGCACGGTTTAATTGGTCAAGCATCTCCAAATTTGGCCCCGTTAACGTACCGTCACGTGAAATATCAGTAAAGATAATGGTCTTTACCCCTACCGCTTCCATCTCTTTGGCCAAAGTAATATAATCCACTTCCGATTGTTCTATCCAACCTTCTGCCGCTACTTTGCCGTGCAAAGCATCAATTCCAACAGCAATTTTGTCTCCGTATTCGGCTACTGCTTCTTTTACAAGCTGAGGATTGCGAAGAGCCACAGAACCCAAAATGACACGGGAAACACCTTGCTCCAAATAAAATGCAATGGTTTCCATATTGCGGATACCTCCGCCGATTTCCACTTTTAAGTCCGTATTGGCAAGCACGTCAAATACCAAGCTACTGTTGACAGGCTTTGCATCCTTTGCTCCGTCCAAATCTACCATATGTATCCAAGAAGCGCCTGCATTTTGAAAGGATTTTGCAGTCTCTACTGCATTTTCCGCCACTTTATGGGCAGTTGCATAATCCCCTTTCACCAAGCGAACACAAGTACCGTCTTTGATATCAATTGCAGGAAAAATAATCATTCTGTTCGTTTCCTTTCTGTATTACAGTACACCTTTGGTAGAAAGGATTTCTCCGCCGGTTTGTTTACACGCCAAACGCATGGCATGCGCCACTGCTTTATAAATTGCCTCAACACAATGGTGGGTATTTTTTCCGTATTCCAACTTCACATGCATGGTAATACCTGCATTGGTTGCCAATGCACGGAAAAATTCTTCCGTCATACAGCTGTCATAACTTCCTACCTGCTCCTGGACAAACTCTGCTTGAAATACTAAAAACGGTCTGCCGCTGATGTCCAAAGAACAAAATGCCAAAGCTTCGTCCATAGGAACATAAAAACTGCCGAAACGAGCAATACCGCCTTTATCCTGCAATGCTTCCTGAAAGGCTTTTCCCAGCACAATTCCTGTGTCTTCTATGGTATGGTGACAATCTACATGTAAATCGCCTGTTACCTGAAGCTGTAACCCAAATCCGCCATGTACGGCAAATGCGGTTAACATGTGGTCGAAAAAACCGATTCCCGTATTAACAGATACATCACCGCCGTCCAAGCACAGCGAAAGATGAATATCCGTTTCTTTTGTTACACGATTTTGCGTAGAAGACCGCATGTTAATGTGCTCCTTTCTCTGATAAGAATTGTGTGCATAACCGCACTACCGTTTCATTTTCCTGTGGGCTGCCTGCGGTAATACGCAGATAGTCACCCATATAACGAATGGCAACGCTATTGTCTAACATATAGTCATACAATTCCTTTGCATAAGGCGTACGCACAAATACAAAGTTGGTACAACTGTGATATAAATACAAACTGTTCGGAAACTGCTGTGCCAGCTGTTTCATCGAATCGAACAGCTCTTTTTTTGCATATAAAAGCGTAATAATGGCTTTGTCTGTTAGTTCTTTTTGATTTAACACCGCCGCGCCGAATGCCTGTGTCACCGTATTTACGTTATACGGAGATTTCACGGCGCGAATGGCATTGGTCAGCGTTTGATTCGCTACGGCAAATCCCAAGCGAACCGCAGCCATACCAAACGCTTTGGAACATGTACGTAAAATAATCAGATTATCATAGGATTCTGCTTCCTGTAACAGCGACTGGTCCCAAAAATCCATATAAGCTTCGTCCAAAATTACAAGGGCATTGACAGAACGAATCAGACGGCGTACTTCATCTTTGCAAAGTCCCAAAGAAGTGGGATTGCACGGATTGGAAAAAATAATCATACGCACTTGCTTTTCATTGGCAGTTTCAATGACGTTATCTACATTTATGGTCAAGTCCTCATTTTTAGGAACTTCAATACACTCTGCTTCTACAATAGAAGTATAAAAGCGATACATGGAAAAATCATGTGAAAGGGTAAGAACACGGTCACCTTTCATTAAAAAAGCAGACATTATCACTTGAATTAATTCATCCGAGCCGTTTCCTGCTGTCACTAAATTGCTTTTTACACCGTAATGACGTCCAAATGCTGTAATGGTCGCATTGGCATATGGGTCAGGATAACGGTTAAATGCAATTTGATTCACAGAGGTATGGAATTGCTCCAAAATTTCGTTTGGAACGGACAAAAAAGATTCATTGGCATCCAAACGAATTTGATACTCCCCTTGAATGGGGTCATAAGGTTTTAAATCTTTGATTTTTTCATTTAAACTGTATGACACGTGTTTCCCCCCTTTTTTTATCATTCGGAACGTACTTTGATAGAATTTGCGTGCGCTGTTAAGCCTTCTGCTTCTGCTAAAGCAACAATATCATCTTTTGCGGCTTTCAGGGCGTCTTGTGTGTAATAAATGAAGCTGGATTTTTTAACAAAGCTGTCAACGGACAACGGCGAGAAAAATCTTGCGGTTCCGCTGGTTGGCAAAACGTGATTTGGACCTGCATAATAATCTCCAAGCGGTTCGGGAGAATAATTTCCAAGGAACAAAGAACCGGCATTGTCCAAACGGCCGATATATTCCAGCGGATTTGCAACGCAAACCTCCAAGTGTTCGGGAGCCAAATCATTTGCAAATTCAATGGCTTCGTCCATGGTATCGCATACAATGACTGCGCCGAAGTCATCCAATGATTTGTTGATAATATCTTTTCTCTCCAAACACTCTACCTGCTCATAAATTTGGGCAATGGTTTCTTCCGCAATTTTGGAAGATGTGGTGAGCAGAATTGCGGAAGCCAATACGTCGTGTTCTGCTTGAGACATCAAATCCGCAGCCAAATATTTTGGATTTGCCGTTTCATCTGCTACAATCAAAATTTCACTTGGTCCTGCAATCATGTCAATATCCACTGTACCGTATAAGTGTTTTTTCGCAGTGGCTACAAAAATATTTCCCGGGCCAACAATTTTGTCCACTTTTGGCATGGTTTCGGTACCATATGCCAAAGCCGCAACTGCCTGTGCACCGCCAACCAAAAAGACACGGTCAACACCCGCTACCAAAGCAGCTGCCATAATGTCCGGATTTGGCTTGCCGTCTTTACCAGGAGGCGTTACCATTACAATCTCCTGCACGCCTGCAATTTTAGCCGGAATGGCATTCATCAATACGGAAGAAGGATAAGCCGCAGTACCGCCCGGTACATAAATACCTACTTTTGCAAGGCCGCGTACACGCTGTCCCAAAATAACACCGTTGTCTTTTGTATCCAGCCAGCTTTGCTGTTTTTGGCGACTGTGGAATTCATGAATATTTTTGGCCGCACGCTCCAACGCTTCCAAAAAATAAGCATCGCATTGTTTGGTCAGTTCTTTCATTTGTTCTTTTGTAATTTCCACTTGCTCCGGAATGCTGCCGTCAAACTTTAAAGTGTATTCAGCAACGGCTTTGTCTCCGTTGTTGCGTACATTTTCCAAAATATCGGCTACGATAGCGTCTACTTTTCTGTCCTTTTCATCACAGCGTTGTTTTAACTGCTGTACATAGGTACGAGTTGTATTTTCATCTTTTTCTACCAATTGAATCATGATTTTTTTGCCTCCTTTGCCTGTTCCATCTGATTGATTAATGTATCAATCTCCTGTTTGCGAAGCTTCATGCTTGCTGTATTTACAATCAATCTTGCAGAAATGTCACACACTTTTTCTATGACTTCCAAACCGTTTTCTTTCAATGTGGAACCTGTTTCCACAATATCAATAATGGCATCTGACAATCCCAACAGCGGAGCCAATTCCACAGAACCTTCTATTTTGATAATTTTTACATCCATGCCTTTGCCTTCAAAAAAGCTGCGGGCAACGTTGGGATATTTGGTCGCAATGGTCTTGGCGGAATAGCCGCCAAAAAAGTCCCTGTTTTTCGGTCCGGCTAAGGCGAATCTGCATTTGCCGAAGCCCAG
>UQNI01000043.1 GCA_900542375.1 uncultured Oscillospiraceae bacterium
CCCTCCTGCCGCTTCCGCCACCGCCACCGCGGCGTCGTTGCCGGAACGCAGCATCATACCGTAGAGCAGATCTTTCATTCTGATTTTCTCATCGGTCTTGAGGTAAATCGAAGATCCTTCCTGACGCACCGCATTCTCCGATACCGTAGTGTACTCTTCCGGATCCATGGTTTCCAGCGCGATCAGCGCCGTCATGATCTTCGTCGTGCTGGCGGGATACATGTGTGCGTCCTTCCGCTTATCGTAGAGAACTTTGCCGCTGGCAGCGTCGATGAGAACCGCTGTCTCCGCCGAGACGACGGGTTCCGCCGTGAAACTGCCTTCGGACTTCTCTGAAGCAGCGCTGACGCTGATCGCTTCGGCGGCATCGGAAGCCACGCTTACCGCCGCTTCCTCACTCTGCCGGCCGCTGAACGACGTCCGGGCCCACAGGCTTCCGAAGATTAAAATAATGAAAAGACACTGTTTGAATCATCAGACAGTGTCTTTTTCATCATTAAGCATACAATTCACTTCTGTCATTCATATGGACGTAGTAATCAAAATACAGATATATTGTAATATCAAAATATAAAAGGTGCTTCTGCCGCGGCAGAAGCACCTTTTATATTTCAAATTATTTTTTATTGCCGAAAATAGCCATAATATCCGTATAAGAATCGTCTTCATCCAATGGAGCTGCTTTTCTTTGGCTGTCCACTCTGGTAGCAGGAGCAGTGGTATTTGCTTGTCCAAACAGTGGAAGATCCAAATCATCATTTTGTTTCTTTTCTGTCTCTGCTGCTTTTGCGGCTGCGGACAAAGCTCTTGCTTCAGGAGAAAAACCGGTAGCAATAACCGTAACACTCATTTCATCTTCCATGCTTTCATCAAAAGCAGTACCCCAAATGATATTTGCGTCAGGATGAACCATATCTGCAATCATTTCAGAAGCAATTGTAATTTCTTCCAAGCCAATATCAGGAGAAGATGTGATGTTAATGATAACACCCATAGCACCGCTGATGGATGTTTCCAAAAGAGGGCTGGAAATAGCGCGCTCTGCTGCTTGTCTTGCTTTATCTTCTCCGGAAGCACGTCCTACACCCATATGTGCGTAACCTGCATCTTTCATAACGGAGTTGATATCTGCAAAGTCGAGGTTAACAATACCCGGATTTTTAATCAGGTCAGAAATACTTTGTACACCTTGGCGCAAAATATCATCTGCAGCTTTAAAGGCATTTAATAAAGTCAATTTTTCTTTACTGATTAAGTGTAAACGCTCATTTGGAATAATCACAAGAGAATCTACGTGTTGACAAAGAGCTTCAATTCCTTTTTCAGCTTGTTCCATACGGCGTCTGCCTTCAAATTTAAATGGTTTTGTTACAATACCAACGGTTAGAACACCTAAATCGCGTGCAACTTCCGCAACAATAGGAGCTGCACCTGTGCCGGTGCCACCACCCATACCGGCAGTGATAAATACCATATCAGCACCTTTCAGCTGCTCTGCAATTTTTTCACGGCTTTCGGACGCAGCTTTGGAACCCATTTCAGGTTTTGCACCTGCACCTTTTCCTTTTGTAGAGTTATCTCCGATTGTAACTTTTTCTGTTGCCATAGAGCGATTCAACGCTTGCTGGTCTGTATTGATTGCAATAAAATCAACACCTTTTATACCCGATTCAATCATTCTATCAATTGCGTTGCCGCCGCCGCCGCCAACACCTACTACTTTTATTTGAACAACATCGTTTTCATTATCAATTTCAAAAGGCATTGCTTTGTTCCTCCTCTAAATTCTCTCAACGTATTCCTATATAAAGTTAAGTTATCTGCAAAATTAGTTATACTATTAATTTATCACTTTTAGCGAAAAATTTCAATAAGTTTTCTCATGTTTTGTGTTAGATTATTAACTTTGTGCATATATCGAGTAAAAGCGATATACTTTTTAATGAAAATGTCATTGATTCTCTGAAAATTTTTCAGCAAAATTTTTAATTTGTTCTTATTTTACTTACATCTTGAAAACATCTTAAAAATCGCATTGTATTCAACCCATTTTATGTCTGTTTTTTTCTAATGATTGTTGCTTATTTTGATATATCATAAATATAAAAAAGCAAGAAGTCAAGCGGTAACATATGGCTTCTTGCTTTTCAAATATGTCATTTTACTTTATGCAGCGTCTGAACCGGATGAAACAGAATAGTCAGGTGAAAAATAAACCTTATTGTTATCTGTTACCACGGATAAATCCAATGTTCCTTTTTCTGTTGACTGAATTTTTCCTGAATCAAATATACTCTTAGCAAATCTCGCTTTATAGGTTAAGTCTGTTGCAATACCAAAATTCATAGTTACTCTGCCATCATATACTGCTTTGATACTGTATGTGTCAGAAATATCAATTTTTGTAATTTTATCCAGCCCGCTTTGCTCTATTGCATTTAGCAACTCAGTAAATGCTATTTTTTGGTCATTATCGGCATAAGTAATCTCTGTTCCAATCACTGCCTCAGAGATATTTAAACCAACAATTTCAGGATAATCCGTTGGATATTCTGTTAGCTGTTCCACGGCTTTTCCATTGCTGTCTATCACCAGATATCCGCCGTTATACGATACTGCACCTGCTATGGTCGCATCAGAAACGCTAATAGATACTGTGCCAGGAAGCTTACGGGATATTGTTACCTCACCGATATAAGGAAGTTTCTCTTTGATATTCTGGACAGCATAGTCTTTATTAATTAAAAATAAATTGTTTCCCTCAGAAATTCCACTTTCTTTTATAATATCCTCTACACTGTATCTGGAAGTACCTGTTACTTCAATGGTACTGATTTTAAACAAAACGGTTAAGCTTAATGTAATTGCCGCTGCTATGATTACCACAAAAATAGAGAGATAGAATAAAATTAAATTACGCTTCCTGTGTTTTGCTTTGGCCTTTACTTTTTTGGCCTGCATACTGCGTCCACGCGGTTGAGAATGAGCAGGACGGTTTCGATATTCTACTTTTTTACTTGCAGTCTTTTGTAAGTTATTTTTTTGGTCATCCCTATTCATACCAAACCTCCTGCTTTTTTACTTCCTAATAATATTCGCCCCTAATTGACTCAAAGATACTTCTATTTTTTCATATCCACGGTCTAAATAATTTAGTCCGTAAACAGATGTTTTTCCTTCCGCGGCCAACCCCGCAACTACTAAGGCAGCAGCACCTCTTAATTCTGCTGCGCACACGCTGGTACCATAAAATTTAGGTACTCCTTCAATAATAGCGACTCTGCCTTCCACTTTAATTTTAGCACCCAGTCGTGTCAATTCGCATACATGTTTGTATCTGCTTTCAAAAATTGTTTCAACAAATACACTGGTTCCTTCTGCCAATGCAGCCATTGCCATTACAGGGGCCTGAGCATCGGTAGGAAAGCCAGGATAAGGCATTGTTCTAACCAATTTTAACGGCTGTAGCCGCTTCGGTCCCGTAATACTTAATGCATCACCTTTTAAGTGGTAGCTGCAGCCCGCCTCTTCAAATATGGGCAATACGGATTCCAAATGACTCGGAACAATATCTTTCAGTGTAATGTGACTGCCTGTTACAGCAGCTGCTGACATAAACGTAGTTGCTGCAATTCGGTCTGCCATGACAGTATATTCGCATCCATGCAAATACTGTACTCCATCTATAATAATGGTACTTTCCCCTGCACCGGATATATGTGCTCCGCATTTATTTAGAAAATGAGCAAGGTCACAAATTTCGGGTTCTCTGGCTGCATTGTGGATTACTGTAACACCTTCAGCGCAAACCGAAGCCAACATAATATTTTCTGTAGCGCCTACACTTGGAAAAGCCAAACTGATATTATTTCCTTTTAATCCGTCACCGGTAGTACATTTCATACTGCCGTGACACTCTTTGATATGAACTCCCAATTTACCCAGTGCGGATAAATGCAAATCAATTGGTCTTGGTCCCAATTCGCATCCTCCCGGCAACGAGAGACAAGCCTGACCGGTGCGGGTTAAAATTGCGCCTAAAAACACAATAGACGAACGCATTTCTCTCATTAAGTAATCCGGAATATCAGAATGGGTTAACGTAGTGGGGTCTACAATTACATTATGCCCTTCTCTTTTGACGTTACAACCCAGATGTTCCAAAATTTTAATGCAAATATCTACGTCAGATAACCTGGGGCAATTATGTAGAATGCATTCGCTATTGCATAGCAAACAAGCAGACAGCAGAGGCAAGGCACTGTTTTTTGCTCCATGAATACTTACTTCACCCCGTAGTTTACATGGTCCAACGATATCAAGTCTTGCCACAACCAACACCCTCTCATCACATGAATATACATCTCATATTCATTAAAAGAATATTTACTGTATATACTATGTTTTTGAAAAGATATTGTTCCCTATCCAACAATGTCCTTTATAATTTTATAAATGCGCTCATTGGCATCTAAAATTGCCATTTTTTTCGCATTTGCCGCCATTTCTTCCACCTTGCCTGTTTTTGCAAACAAATCTTCCACCGTTTTACAAAGCAGCTGACTTGTCAAATCTTTTTCTTCAATAATCATTGCGGCATCTCGATTCACCATTGCCATTGCATTGTGATACTGATGATTTTCCGCAACATTTGGAGATGGAATTAAAATAGATGCTTTTCCCTGAGCCTGCAGCTCACTGAGTGTAATTGCGCCTGCACGGCAAATCACCAAATCTGCTGCAGCCAAACAATCAGGCATATCATTAATATATTCCCGAACATCTATATTTTTGGCTAATTTAAGATTTAAACCTTTTTTTCCAAGCAAATCCGGCAGCCATTTTCCATATTGACCATATCCGTGTATGTGTTGAAACTGTCCTGTTTTTCCGCTTTGAACCAATAAATCTGCCATGCCTTCATTCATATTACGTGCACCTAAACTGCCTCCAAATGATAAAATCACCGGTCTGCTGTCCAAACCCAATTTTGCTCTGGAAACGCGTTTATCCGCACGTATAATCTCCTGTCTTACAGGATTACCCGTTAATACACATTGGTCTGTTTCAAAATACTGGCGTGCGTCCTCAACAGCCAACAATACTTTTGTTGCTTGTTTGGCCAACATTTTATTGGTCATTCCCGGAAACGCATTCTGCTCATGTATTACAGAAGGTACCCCCAGTTTTATAGCAGCACGTATTACAGGACCGCTTACATAACCACCTGTTCCGATACAAATATCCGGTTTGAATTCTTGAATTAAACGTTTCGCCTCATTGCTGGAAGTAAAAATACGTCCTACTGTTTTGAAATTTTCCACAATATGTTTTGGTGTTAATTTACGCTGAAATCCTGAAATGGTAATTGTTTTAAATGCAAAGCCGGCGGCAGGAACCAGACGTTCTTCCATACCACCTTTATTGCCAATATATAATAATTTTGCATTTGGTTCTTTTTCTCGAATATAGCCTGCAATTGCCAAAGCAGGGTTAATATGTCCTGCTGTGCCGCCTCCTGCAAACAGAACCTTCATAATAATCACAGCCTTTCGCCGTTTGTTAGAATATGCTAGCTTCTTTCCACTGCGGACGTTCGTGAAATAGACAATACAATACCCATTTGTATGAGCAAAATAATCAGCGACGTACCGCCATAGCTAAAGAATGGCAAGCTAATTCCTGTATTCGGAATGGTGTTGGTAACAACCATGATATTTAAAATAACCTGCATACCTACTTGGGATGTTAAGCCAATACCCAACAGCATACCAAATTTATCTTTTGCACGCAGAGATAACGTAATACCTCTCCAGATTAATAAGATAAATAAAATAATGATAAGCAATGCACCAATAAAACCTAATTCTTCACATACAACTGCAAAGATAAAGTCATTTTGCGGCTCAGGTAAATATAAGTATTTTTGTCTGGATTGACCAAAACCCAAACCAAAAAATCCACCGGAGCCAATTGCCATAAGTGATTGCTTGGTTTGCCATGTGTCAACACCTTCAGGGGGATTAAACGGGTTTAACCAACCTGCCACGCGGTCAGTAGCATAGTGCTGTGTCAATGTTAAAAACAAGAGTGCTGCAACCGCCACAATCACAAACGCAATGATAAACCATTTTTTATCAACGCCGCCAACAAACATCATAATAGCTGCAATCAGAATTAAAATGATAGAAGCAGAAACGTGCGGCTCTATAAATACCAAACCAACGGTTACCGCTAATATGAACAAATGCGGCAGGACACCGACTTTAAAGGTATTCATCTTCCTAAAATTAACCGATACAAAATGGGCAAACCATAAAATTAACGCAAATTTGGCAATTTCGGAAGGCTGAAAACTAACAGGTCCTAAGTTAATCCATCTATGTACGCCCTGAACGGCAGGAAGTACCAACACAACACCAAGTAAAAGCCACGAAATAATCAAAATAGGAATGGTAAGTTTATGAAAATGATGATAATCAAAATAGGAGATTGCAATCATACCTGCAATACCCAATACAGCAAATATTGCCTGACGTTTGATAAAATAGAAACTGTCTCCGTCGTAATTATGGTATGCATAAGCATAGCTGGAGGAAAATAGCATAACCAAACCAATGGATACCAAAACAAGTATGATAAACAAAAACGGAATATCAAGTCCTGCTCTGACAGAAAATAGATTCACTTTATTCCTGATTTTTTTTCCGATATGGTCTTTGGAGGTTTTTGTTCCGTTCCCTACTTTTTTAGGGGGCATTCCTCTTCTTCCTTTTGCACCGGTTCTTCCGTTGGTCATATGATATTTCCCTCCCTTCTTTTATGCATATGCAATAAATTATTTTTAAACACCAAAAATAACCCAGACTAAAGATAAAATTCCAAAAATAACGGTAACTAAGCTAAATACACCGCAAATTTTAATTTCACTCCAACCACACATTTCAAAATGATGATGAATAGGGCTCATTTTAAACAGGCGTTTTCCTTTTGTGGCTTTAAAGTAGAGTACCTGCAATACAACAGATAAAATTTCTGCAATGTAAATAATGCCCAATGGGAACAACAAAATAGGCATATCCATTCCAAAAGCAAGGGCACATACAATTCCGCCTAAAAATAAGGAGCCGGTATCACCCATAAATACTTTGGCCGGATTAAAATTCCATACCAAAAAACCCATGCAGCCACCTGCTACACAAACTGACAGCAAACTGATACCTACTGTGTTAATGACGGTGCCAATGAGCATAAAGAACAATGCAACAAAAAATGTTACGGATGTATTTAAGCCATCAATGCCGTCTGTAAAGTTAACAGCGTTTACAATACCTACAATTACAATTGCTGCTAAAATCCAATAACCATAACTCAAATCAACAGAGCCCACCAAAGGGATAAATGTTCTGGTATCTTCTCCTGCAAGGAATATGGATAATAAGTATGCACCTGCAACCAAAAATTGTAAAATTAACTTTTGCCATGCAGTAAGACCTAAATTTCTTTTCTTTACCACTTTAATGTAATCATCAAAAAAGCCAATTGCACCAAAGCCTACTGCCATGAATAAACCGCCAAATACCTTTACTTGCATTAAAACGGTTTCCCCAAAAATTCCCAGCGTTCCTCCGCCTGACATTGCATAGTAAATGGGAATGGTAATGACTGCCGAAACAACAATACCTATGATAAACATGATGCCGCCCATTGTGGGAGTACCATCTTTTTTAATATGCCATTTCGGACCTTCTTCACGAATGGTCTGACCAAAGTTAATTCGTTTTAAAAAAGGTATTAACCACTTTCCCAACAGTGCTGTTATCCCAAACGACAATATCACCGCAATTAGCGAAAAAACGCCACTCATCTCAATTATCCACCCTTTAATTTCACATATCTGCTGAATTCATACAACCCTTTTATACGCCTACCGCAAGCATATTTAAAGATGTTAATACATCCGCAAAAGGTATACCGCAAGCCAAACAAACAGACGCACCCATTAAAGCTGTTTTTACATCATCAGGTTCGGCAGTACGCAGTTTAATTCTTCCAATCACACCAACGCCAACAATTTCAAATGCACACCCAAATTCTTGAATACAATGCGCATTTCTTGCTGTAAAATCTGCATTGTCGCTGGATGTAGAGTAAGTTAATACTCTGCATTTATCTAATTTCTTTGTATCCAATTTTACAGGAAGGTCATAGTTCATTACGCAAACTGAAAAGTTGTGTAAGATATTAGCTGCCTGTAAACAGTCATCTTCACTGTCCAGCACAATAATATATGGATTACCATATTCTCTGTGCAACAAAAATTCCTCAAAACCGCAAACGGAAAATCTGTCACTGCAATGACATTGTTCAAATAACTGTTCTAAAATCGGTCCCCATGTCATCATTGCATGTTGGGACACTACAATGAGTTTTGTGTTGTTTCGTTCCATGAAAGAATACCTCCTTCAGGTGTATGAATGCTATCTAACAGTATCTTCTTCTACAAAGTTGACTGTAATAACCGTGCCCGGTTTTATTTGCTCACCTGCTGCATAATCTTGTGTTCTTGCCGTAGCTGCAGAACTATTATATGCACCGGTGACTTTGATATTTAACCCTGCTTGTGCAGCCAAGTAGTTGACATCCGACAGTGAACGGTTTGTAAAGTTCGGCACTGTAACAGTTTGGTTCATACTTGCCTCATCTGTATATACAACCACAGTACCGCCGCTTGGCACAGAACTGCCAGGATCCGGCGTTTGTGCAATTACAGTATCTCCTGAACCTTTTACCAAAATCTTCAATCCACTGTTTGTAAGTTCATTGGTTGCTTCACTTACTGTTTTTCCAATCACATTTGGTGCACTTACACCAACACTGCCTGCCTCATCTTCTGTGTATTTTGTTTCAACATTCAAGTATGGAAGAATTTCCTCCATAATTTTAGCAAACACAGGGCCTGCAACAGCGCCGCCGTAGTAACTGTCTCCCGTTGGTTCATCAAAGAATACCAATACCGCATATTGCGGGTCATCGGCAGGAGCAAAACCGCAGTAAGATGCAATGTATTTATTATCACTACCAACTTTACCATCGGCACCAACTTTTTCTGAAGTACCTGTTTTACCGGCAATTCTGTAACCGGCAACGTAACCATTTTTGGCTGTTCCAGATGTAGCATTTTCTTGCAGAATTTTGCTGACTCGTTTTGAAGTTTCCTCAGAAATTACTTGACGTTTCACTGTAGTATCTGCAGTTTTAATGATATTACCATCATTATCTACAATTTGACTTACAACATGAGGCTGCACCAAATAGCCTCCGTTTGCAATTGCCGCACAGGCTGTAATCATCTGAATTGGAGTAATACTAAAGTTTTGACCAAAAGATTCAACAGCTAAGTCCATCAATGACATATCACGATCATGATACAATCCTTTGGTGCTTGCTTCACCCGGAAGGTCAATACCTGTTTTTTGTGTAAAACCAAAAGCCTCAAAATAATCAAAAAAGGTCTCTGTACCTAATAATTGGCCCAAGTAAATGAAAAATGGGTTGCAAGAATTCATAGTGCCTTGTACCAGAGTCTGTGTGCCATGTCCGCTGGTATTATGACAGTTAATTGCTCTTTCTCCCTGAACGGGAACATAGCTGCCTGTACAGGTGAAAGTAGTTTCCTCAGTGGCAACATTTTCTTCCAGCGCCATTGACAATGTTACCATCTTAAATACAGAGCCGGGGTAATACGTATCACTAACTGCCTTATTTCTCCATTGTGCTTGCAAAGCAGCTGATGTAGCTTCCTGCTGCTCTTCCTCCGGAAGTTCCGCAATACGAGCACGTTCTTCTTCGTCTGCGATTACAAACGGATTATTCGGGTCATAGTCCCCTTTCACAGCCATTGCTACAATCTCTCCGGTTTTTACATTCATTACAATACCGGTTGCACGATTTTCAACTTTGTTGTTTTCAACGCCTTCCTCCAAAGCTTGCTCCAAATAATGCTGAACAACTTCGTCAATGGTTAAAACCAAGTTATAACCGTCCTGTGCTTCTACTTTTTGTTCATACTGGAATGGCATATCAGTACCTACTGCATTTTTTGCCGTTACCAAACGACCTGCAGTACCGGACAGATATTCATCATAGTATGCTTCCAGCCCAGCAAGACCCTGGCCGTCAGTACCGGTAAAACCAAGAATGGTAGAGGCAAACGAGCCGAAGGGATAATAACGTTTATAATCCTCCTGTAATTGAATGGTATTTCCCAAATCATTTTCTTCAATGAATTGTACCAATCTGTCTTTTACATCCGTTTCAACTTTTGTTTTTAGAACATCATAGTAAGAAGTACCTTCTGTACGCTTATAGATATCTTCTGCATCCAGCCCTAAAATATCAGCCAAACCAGTTGATAGTTTACGACGTAGTGTTTCATCATCTTTATCAATATATGCAGGCGCCAATACTACTTTCCATACAGTAGCACTTTGAGCCAGCGGTTTCATATTTCTATCATAAATTGTTCCGCGTTGGGCGCTTATGGTTGTATCTCTTAATTGCTGGTCTACAGCCGCTTTTTGCAGTTCGGCACCATCTACCAATTGCAGGCGGATTAGGCTGACCACAATTAAACCGAAACCTAAAGCCACCATAACAATTAAAACAATTAAAGTCCGTCGCCACATTTTAACGGTTGTTCCTTTTGCCATCAGCTATTCCCCCTTTATAAAAATAAGAGTTAAGATTACCTCTCAACTCTTTGTGCAGCATACCAACATGTGTAAAACTTTTCAGCCGAGCCTTGGTATTAATACTTATTTCAATGAAAATTTAATTATGACAAGAAGTTCTTAATAGAGTTCCAAAGATTTGTAAAGAAATTGTTTCCACTGTTATCTTGTACAACTTCTCCTTTGTCTCCCTTGGATAATTCTACAAAAACCAATTGACTCTGGTCTATTTTTCTCATGCCTAAATTTTCTTTGGCATAGCTCTCCACCGTTGCCAAAGATAAATTTGCATTTGCTTTCATTTGAAGTTGAGTATAAACACTTTGACTTTCTTCTAATTGCTGGGCAGCTGTGTCTATCTCTTCTGTCAATTCTGTTAATTGGACTTGATTAAAAATGATAGATCCCGTAGCCCCTAATGCAATTACGAGTAAAAAACATGACACTACGACCCGAAACGTTCTCGCTCTGCTGCGCTGTTTTTTGATACGATATACATGGGATTTAGATTGTGTTTGTAAACGGCCCTCTTCTTTGCCTGTTCCTGTACCGACTGCTAATTCTTTACTTTTTCTGTGAACCGTGTATTTATCTTCTGGTTCTTTTCCTTCAAATAAAGTAAAATCGTAGGCTTCAGATGTTCTGTTATAACGATTTGGATGTAACGCCATGTTTCTTCCTCCTTTCTGAAAATATTGTTATAATTTTTCACAAACTCTTAATCGTGCGCTTCTGCTGCGCGGATTTTCTTCCAATTCTTTTTCTGAAGGGGAAAGCCCCTTCTTATAAATTAATTTCGCTTTTGGTGTATTTCCGCATACACAAATAGGGAAATCCGGTGGGCAAGTACAACCTTGGCACCAAACATTCATACGTTGTTTTACCATTCTGTCTTCCAACGAGTGGAATGTAATAATCGCCAGTCTTCCGCCCGGTTTCAGAAGTTCAAAAGCTGCGTCTAATGCTTTTGAAAGCTGCTCCAACTCTCCGTTTACTTCTATCCGTAACGCTTGAAATGTTTTTCGCGCCGGGTGACCTTGTTCTCTACGCACAGAGGCCGGTACGGAAGCTTTTACAACTTCGGCAAGTTGTAATGTAGTTTCAATCGGCGCTTCTTCTCTGGCCTTTACAATCCCCTTAGCGATGCTTTTGGCATGCTTGTCCTCACCATAACGGCTGATAATTTCTGCAAGTGTTTGCCACGGCAACGTATTTACCAAATCTTTTGCACTGGTTCCCTGCTGACTCATTCTCATGTCAAGAGGGGCATCATGATGATAGGAAAATCCTCTTTCAGGGGTATCTAATTGATAAGATGACACCCCTATGTCCATTAAAACGCCATCAACCGCTGTAAAACCGCAACTGTTTACAATTTCCGTCATCTGCGAAAATTGTCCTTGTCGAACGATAGAACAAGAATTCCCTCGAAATTTGTCGGAAACAAAGGCGATTGCATCGGGGTCTTGGTCAATTGAAATTAAAGTCCCTGTTGTCAAACGTTCCAAAATAGCTCCCGAATGCCCTCCGCCTCCGGCAGTACCGTCTACATAAATACCATCGGGACGAATATTCAAAGCATCAATTGTTTCGTGAAACAATACGGATTTATGAACAAATGCCATTGACTGCCCTCCGCGTTAGAATGACAGTGCATCCATTGCTTCAGCAATACTGTCTTCTGTTAAATTATCATTAAACTGTGTCCAGCATTCTGTGCTCCAAATTTCCGCACGGTCGCCGGTACCAATAAATGTCACATCTTTTTCAATGCTTGCATAATCTCTCAGTGGCTGTGGGATTAAGATTCTGCCCTGCTTATCCGGTTCCACTTCAGCTGCTCCCGAAAAGAAGAAGCGTTGCAGCTGTCGTGCTTTTGACATTGGCATGGCTACAATTTTATCTTGCAGTCTTTTCCAGCCTTCCTCAGAAAGCACAAACAAACAACCATCTAACCCTTTTGTGACATAAAAACGCTCGCCTAAGTCCTCACGGAACTTGGCGGGAACAATGACGCGATTCTTTGCGTCAATATTATGTTGGTATTGTCCTATCAACATAACTGCCACTTCTTAGGGAAAATGTGTCCCATGAAACCACAGGTCTCTACTTTCCCCCACCTTTCACCACTTTATATACTGATTATAATAGATGATGATATGAATTGCAAGGGGGTTTTCCTCTGGAAAATGGCGGAATTTCGTTGAAATTTGGACAAAAACCTTTTATATAGATACAAAAAAATCCAGACCACAATATATTGTGGTCTGGATTTTCACCTTAACAATTTATTTACGTTTTGTTAATTTTTAAATTTTCCTTACTGTCCGGAACGCAGAGAAGCCTTGATATTCTGGCGTGTTTGTTTTAATTCATTTAAGCTGGTAGTAATGGAATCTTCTGTTCTTTTCAACAAATCATCTAAGTATTCGTTGGAAGCACGTTTCATCTCTTTCAATCTCGCTTGGGTTTGAGCCAACATTTCAGTTGCCTTTGCTTGTGCTTGTCTTGTAATTTCATCTTGACTGATTAATTTTTTTGCACGTTCCTCTGCTGTACGAATAATACTCTCAGCCTCTTTCTTTGCATCTGCAAGAATTTGAGTACGGTCTGCTACAATTGCACGTGCTTGACGTGTTTCTTGAGGCAGATGATCTCTCATTTCATCTAAGATTGCTTTTACTTCTTCGCCATCCAAAACAGTACGGCCACCACTTAAAGGCAATTTAACCGCTTTTTCTACCAAAGCGTATAATTCTTCCATTAGTTCTTCTACAGTTGCTTGACTCATTTTATTCTTCCCCCAATACTACAAATTACTTTTTGTTGCACAATCTTTGTTTGATATCATTTAATATACAACTCGGCACCAATGTAGAAATATCTCCGCCGAACCGCGCAATATCTTTTACCACGCTGGAACTCAAAAACATATTATCCGAACTGGTTGTCAGGAACACAGTTTCAAGTCCTTTATTTAATCTTTGGTTGGTTAATGCCATTTGAAACTCATATTCAAAGTCAGACAATGCCCGCAATCCTTTTACAATCGCCGTTGCATGACACAACTTTGCATAATCTGCAAGCAATCCTTCAAAAGAGTCTACTTCTACTGTTGGTAAATGTTCCGTTGCTCTTTTTAAAAGTGTTACGCGTTCTTCTACCGTAAAGCTTGTCTGTTTTGCAGGATTATTTAAAACAGCAACAATCACTTTATCAAATATTTTTGTCGCACGCTCTATAATATCCATATGTCCCAATGTAACCGGGTCAAAACTGCCCGGACAAACACCTATTCTCATTCTGCCACCATATTTCTATGCTCATAAACAGTCAGCATAATTTTGCCGTATTGATAGGTGCGGCGTTTCACAAAATCTCCGGCTTCTTCCGGAACCGGTTCATCTGCTGCATGCTCACACACAATAATACCACCCTCATTCATCACTTCCGCCGTTAGCGGCAACGCTTTTTCCAAAATTCCTTTGTGATAAGGAGGATCTAAAAATGCTAAATCAAATAACATATCCTGCTTCATAAGATAAGAAGCATAATCCATATGCACAACCTTTACTTTAGAAGTTAGGTTTGTATGGTGTACATTAGCAGAAATCACATCAATGGCATCCTGAGCAGTGTCTACCAAAACAGCACACTTCGCACCCCTGCTGACAGCTTCCAAGCCCAGTTGCCCGGAACCTGCAAATAAGTCCAATACGTTTCTGCCTTCTATTTGAAACTGGACAATATTAAACAAAGCCTGTTTGACTCTGTCTGTTGTAGGACGAACATCTTCTCCTTCTAATGTGGAGAGTTTTGCCCCTCTGGCACTGCCTGTTATAATGCGCATGCGTCATTCCACCTTATTCATTTAGCATATCATATGCGTTTGAACTGAATTTGAACAAAACAATAATTTTTGTCTAAAAATTTACTTTTACGTAGTATTATCTCACTTTTACGTAGAATCTGTCAAGAGAAACTATCATTCTTCCTGATTTCTAAAATATTGATATACTGCCTGTGCCGCAGGTTTTGTCATGCCGGGCACCAATTCCAACTGTTCTATTTCCGCTTGTTTTACCGCTTTCATGGTTTTGAAATAGCTTAGTATGGCTTTGGCGCGACTGTCACCGATTCCCGGAATTTGTGTCAGTTCGGTTTGCAATGTACTTTTTTTACGGACTTGTCTGTGGTAGCCGATTGCAAAGCGATGCACTTCTTCTTGTATGGTGGAAACAAGTGTGAAGGCTTTTCTCTTGGATAAAATAGAAATTTCTCCTCCGTCTTTGGCTATGGCGCGTGTTTTATGTTTATCATCTTTTACCATACCAAACAATGGAATATCTACGCCTGCACGCTCTAAAACAGGACGAACGGCAGATATTTGCCCTTTACCGCCGTCCAGAAGAATTAAATCGGGCAGTCTGCCAAAACCTTCTCCGCTTTCTTTGTGTTGCCGATACTCCTGTAATCTACGCTCTATGACCTCTGCCATGGAGGCATAGTCATCTTGCCCTGTGAATCCTTTGATTTTAAACTTTCTGTAAGCGGATTTTAACGGTCTGCCATTTTCAAACACAACCATACCCGCAACATTATCTTCCCCTGATTGATGGGAAATATCATATGCTTCAATATACATCGGCGGAGTGTCCATACCCAGCAAACGTCCCAATTCATCCAGTGCGGAGGCTTCTCTGCCTGTCCTCTCCATACTTTGAGCCAACTTTTCAGCCGCATTGTTACGGCACATTTCTACCAACTGCGCTTGTTCCCCTATCTTGGGAATTGTGATGGTTACCTTTTTTCCAAGCTTATCAGATAACCATTCCTGCAATAATTCGGAATCTTCCACTTCTCCGTCCAGTGTGACGCGAGGCGGTACACGGTCACGTACAGAATAATAACGTTCTAAGAATTCTGTTCGCGCACGTTTGGCATCGCCAATCTCTCCCATAAGGAACGTTTCCTGGTCATATAACCTGCCTTCTGAAAAGCGGAATACTTCAAAACACGCTGCGGCTGTTCCGTGACTGCCTCCGCTTTGGACCAGCGCAAACACATCTTGTTCCGCAACCTTTGCACGCACCACTTTTTGTTTCTCACTGATTTTTTTAATCGCCGCAATACGGTCACGGATACGTGCCGCTTTTTCAAATTCCATATTCTCTGCGGCTTCTGTCATTTTTTCGGTTAACGCTTTTAAAGAAACAGCGCTTCCGCCTCTTAAAAACTCTTCTGCGTCTTTGATAATCTCATCGTATTCCTGCTCTTTGATAGTACCCCTGCATGGAGCACAGCACTGCTTAATATAATAATTTAAACAAGGACGCGTCTTACGTATATCCTGCGGAAATTTTTTATGACAAACAGGAAGCTTAAAAATTTTAACCGCCTCATCCACAGCCTGTTTGACCGTCCAAGAACTGATAAACGGTCCGATATAGGTAGCCCCATCCTCTAACTTTTGCTTGGCAGCTTCAATACGGGACCAAGGCCCTTTTGTAATTTTAATATAATGGTATCCTTTGTCGTCTTTGAGCAAAATATTATATTTGGGGTGATACTGCTTAATTAGACTGCATTCTAAAATCAGTGCTTCAAACTCGCTGTCCGTCACGATAAACTCAAAATGATGCACATGAGCAACCATTTGCCTTACTTTTTCATCGTGATTTTTCTCCGAACCAAAATATTGACTGACTCTATTTTTTAGTGCTTTTGCTTTGCCCACGTAAATCACATGGTCAGATTTATCTTTCATGATATATACGCCGGGCTGCAGCGGCAGCCTCATTGCTTTTTCTCTTAATGATTTGATACGGTCTGCCATAAAGCTGCCCTCCTTTCATACACATAAAAAAAGGCACCGTAAACGGTGCTTTTACTGCTCTCTTATTCTGTAAACCCAGATTGTACCAACTCAACAAGGCTGTCTACCGCGGCTTGCTCATCAGCACCGTCTGCAATGATGCGAATGGTAGTTCCTCCAACAATACCCAAAGACAAAACACCAAGCAAACTTTTTGCATTTACTCTGCGTTCTTCCTTTTCAACCCAAATGGATGATTTATATTCGTTTGCTTTTTGGATAAAAAATGTAGCTGGGCGTGCGTGCAAACCTACTTGGTTTTGTACTACTACCTCTTTAACATACATGTTTATTCACTCCTATACCATAATTAAAAGCTTCAAGTTTATGAAAATCTCATACTAAAGAATTGGCTGATTTATATTAGACAGAACCATTATAACATAATTCGCAATATCGTCAAGAAAACATCAACAATATTCTATAAAATTTGGCTTGATGACCTATTGCAGAAATAACCGACCTCACGCATTTGTGCATAATAACAAAAATGTTGAAAACTTTTTAACGTTAAAATATATTATGCGCAAAAAATCACGCTGTGAATCTCTATTTTTCTTCTAACTCATCTGCAATTTGTGATAAATAATCCAAATCTTCGTCTGTCAAAGAACCGGATTGTTTTGCTTTTTCAATCAAATCCGGTCGATATTTGGCAGTTCTGAGCAAAGATTGCTCTCGCCTCCAACGCTGAATATTTGCATGATGTCCAGACAGCAATACGGCAGGCACTTCCTTCCCTCTAAAATTTGCGGGACGCGTATATTGCGGATACTCCAAAAGACCATTATAATGGCTTTCCTCTTCAAAACACACATTGTCAGAGAGCACGTCCGGCAGCATACGACAAATGGCATCTGCCATTACCAAAGCAGGCAATTCTCCTCCGGTAAGCACATAATCACCAATGGAAATTTGCTCGTCAATATAATCATCGATGATACGTTCATCAATACCTTCATAATGCCCGCAAAGAATGGCAATATTCTCTTTTTGAGAAAGTTCAATTGCTTTTTGCTGCGTCAAAACATTTCCCAACGGAGACATATAAATAAAATAAGGCTTTTTTCCCAATTGCTTGATTACGTCATCCATGCACAAAGCAAGCGGTTCCGCACGTAAAAGCATACCCATTCCGCCGCCAAACGGAGGGTCATCTACACGGTTATGCTTATTATTGGCATAATCCCGAATCTGATGATAACAAATCTCAACAGCTCCCTTTTTTTGTGCACGGCCAATAATGCTTTCGTCCATTACAGTCTTGCACATTTCGGGAAATAGTGTTAAAAAATCAATCCTCATCCTCGAAAATTCCTTTCATGGGACGAATAAGCAATTTTCTGCCTTGAATATCCGTATCAATGACTACTTGATCAATCACGGGAATCAGATAGTTTTTTTGTTGTTTGTCTGTAATTTGGTATACATCATTGGCACCCGTTTTGATAACGTCTGTAATGGCGCCGTAGCAAATGGTTTCATCATCTGCGTTATATACCTCCATGCCCAGCAAATCCGATATAAAATAGCGGCCTTTGGGCAGTGTAACATCGCTGCGCTTGATAAACAGCACTTTACCGCGCATTCTGTCTCCCTGCTCTATGGTATCAATTCCTTTTAACTGTACCAAAAGTAAATTTTTATGCACACGGCTGGAAATCACTTCTAACGCCTGTGCGCCGTCTTTTGTATAAAGTGTTTTAAATTGTGCGAGAAAATCCGGAGAATCACACCAAGGGTCTACTCTTAACTCTCCCTTGATGCCGTGTGTTCCCACAATTCTGCCTGCCTCTAAAAATTCTTTCAGCATAAAAATCTCCTTTGCAATGCTCTCCCATTTTTCTGCCAGCAAAAAAAGTTGTAACATAGCTAAGATGTTACAACTTTTTTCGTTTGCACTACGCAATTTCAACAGCTACTTTTTCATCGTTACGGGTTGCAACAGCATACATAACGGTACGAATTGCCTTTGCAATACGACCTTGTTTACCTATGATTCTTCCCATATCGCTTTCAGCAACATGCAAGTGATATACAATTACCCCTTCTTCATTAGGTTCATCTACTTCCACGGTTACTTGGTCTGGAAATTCTACCAGACCTTTTGCAACTGTTAACAATAATTCCTTCATGGGTTATCCTCCCAATTATTACAGAACACCATGT
>UQNI01000044.1 GCA_900542375.1 uncultured Oscillospiraceae bacterium
AGTAAATCAGTCTTGAGGAATTTCTTATGGAACGTTTTTATCATTCAGTTACATTAGATGTAGACAAATGTGTTGGTTGTACCAACTGTATCAAAAGATGTCCGACAGAAGCAATACGCGTCAGAGAAGGAAAAGCAATTATTACGCCGGAACGTTGCATTGACTGTGGTGTATGCATTCGTGTTTGTCCCCATCACGCAAAAAAAGCCAAGTTTGACCATTTGGAAATGTTAAATCGTTTTACATATAATATTGCTCTGCCGGCACCATCTTTATATGGGCAGTTCCGCCATTTGGATCATATAGATTTGATATTAACAGCTTTAAAACGCTTGGGATTTGATGATATTTTTGAAGTTTCCAAAGCGGCAGAGCTGGTATCGGATGCTACAAGAAAAATCATTTTGGATGGAAATATGCCAAAACCGATTATCAGTTCGGCCTGTCCGGCCATTGTGCGATTGATTCGTGTCAGGTTTCCGGCTTTATGCGCTCATGTGCTTCCCTTGCATTCTCCCATGGAAACGGCTGCACTGCTTGCAAAGGAAGAAGCCCATCAAAAAACAGGGCTGCCAATAGAACAAATAGGCGTATTTTTTATCACACCTTGCGCTGCAAAAGTAACGGATATTAAGTCTCCTATCGGGACCACAGTATCTCATGTGGACGGAGCAATTGCAATCAGTGAAATTTATCATCAGATTGCAGATGCGATGAAGCACATTGAAAAAGCAGAACCGTTGTCTCAGTCCGGTGTTATCGGAGTCGGTTGGGCTTCCAGCGGCGGTGAGGCATCCGCTTTACTCAACGACCGTTACTTAGCGGCAGACGGTATGGAAAATATTATTGATATTTTAGAAGGCTTGGAAGAAGAAAGAATCCAAGGGATTGACTTTGTGGAGTTAAATGCTTGTACAGGGGGATGTGTAGGCGGCGTATTTTGTATTGAGAATGCTTATGTTGCAAAAGCAAGGCTGCAAAGTTTACGCAGATACTTGCCTGTGGCAAAAAATCATTTGCCCGCACACATTCCTTCCTGCATGAAATGGACAGATGATTTGGAGTTTGCTCCTGTTTTAAAATTATCGGACAATTTAGAAGAAGCAATGGACATGATGAATCGGATTGACAGTATGTGTGAGGAATTTCCGGGTCTGGATTGCGGCGCATGCGGAGCGCCCACTTGCCACGCTTTTGCAGAAGATGTGGTATGCGGTCTGGCAGATAAAAGCAATTGTATCTTTGTTATGAAGAAAGAAATCAAACAGGTAACGGATACATTGTCTCATATGGCACACATGAATCCGCCATTACAAAATAAAGGCAAGACTTAAAACCACATGACACAAGGAACTCATGAAAAGAATTCATCATAGAACAGTGTAGATGTGATTGGCAAGAAGTAACTAGGAAGGGTGATTGTACATGACAGTACATCAATTAAAAGAATCATTGGAACTTACTGTTTTGGTAGAACAAACAACAGATAAAAAAATAACCGGATGTTATATTGGAGATTTACTCAGTTGGGCCATGAGCCGAGTACAGGCCGGAGATGTTTGGCTTACGGTTATGGGAAATATCAATGCAATTGCCGTAGCCGCTTTGTCAGATGCAGCTTGTATTATTTTAACGGATGCTGCTGCACTGGATGAAGAGGCCAAAGAAAAAGCACAGCAGCAAGGAATCACAGTATTTTCATCAAATGCAAACAGCTATCAGGTTGCAGTTCAACTATCGAGGTTATTGTCAGAATGAAACGAGTATACTATGACTTGCATCTGCACTCTTGTTTATCTCCCTGTGGAAGCGAGGATATGACGCCGAATAACATTGTAAATATGGCTAAATTGATGGGATACGATATGATTGCGTTAACAGATCACAATTCCTGCCTAAATTGTGAGGCGACGGTAACAGTTGGGAAGAGAAACGGTTTGACTGTAGTTCCCGGTATGGAATTATGTACTGCGGAAGATGCGCATACCATTTGTCTATTTCCCACAGTTGCAGATGCAATGGAATTTCATCAATATGTCAAACAGCATTCTCCGGTCATGAACAATGACGCAAGGACTTTCGGCACACAGATAATTATGAATGATTCGGATGAGCCGATTGGAGAAGAAACACAACTGTTAATCAATGCTGCCAATATTGGAATTGATGATGTGGTCGCACTGGTGAATCAATATCACGGAGCTGCTTTTCCCGCACATATTGACCGCAGTGCTTACAGCGTATTCTCAACCTTGGGGGCAATACCGCCGGAAGCCAATTTCAAAGCTGCAGAGATTACCCATTATGCAGATGAGGTTTGTTTACTCAGAGAACATGCTGAGTTAAGAGATAAAATTTTACTTCGAAACTCAGATGCGCATTATTTAGAACATATGCTGGAACCAAATGCATGGCTTGCATTGCCTGAATGTACTCCCGAATGTTTAATAGCTGCATTGAACGGTGAAATAGATATTACATGGAAATAAAGTGAATCCAACATTGCCGTGTGAAAGAATTACTTTGAAACAATGAAGTAAATTAGCACACGGTAACTTTTTATGACTATTTGTTTAAAATTTCACATTCTTCGTATATTTTTTGTCAATCTCTCTGGTATTTGAGAAAAAACTATGATATACTTAGCTGGATTGAACCCTAGATTTTATACAAAATTACGGGTAATTTAGAGATATGTAAACAATCCTGGGAGGAGAATTATTATGCAAAAGCGTATTTCTACCCTGCCTTTTCAAGGAACAAAGGAACAACAAGAACAGCTTTTTAAAGTAATTGACGAAAACGGCGGAACACATGGTTCCGTTATGCCGATTCTTCAAAAGGCGCAAGAAATTTATGGCTATTTGCCGATTGAAGTGCAAACCATGATTGCAGAAAAAATGGATGTACCGCTGGAAGAAATATACGGCGTTTCTACTTTCTATTCGTTGTTTGCATTGACACCAAAAGGAAAATATAATGTTTCAGTTTGTATGGGAACAGCTTGCTACGTAAAAGGTGCGGCAGATGTTCTGGGCAAAATTTGTGAAGTGCTTGGTATTCAGCCTGAGGAATGCACACAGGACGGTAAATTTTCCATTACCGAATGCCGTTGTATTGGTGCCTGTGGTTTAGCGCCGGTTATGACCGTAAATGACGATGTATACGGGCGCGTTTCTGTTAGTGAAGTTGAAGATATTTTGAGTAAGTATGAGTAATTTCTATGCGTGAATTATCACTGAATGTTATGGATATTGTTCAAAATTCTATTTCGGCCGGTGCAACAGTCATAAAAATATCAGTTTTAGAAGAAGCGCAAAAGCTTACCATTGTGGTTACAGACAACGGTAAAGGTATGAGCAAAGAACAGGTATGCAAAGTAATTGACCCTTTTTTTACCACCAGAACAACCAGGAAAGTTGGTATGGGTATCCCGCTTTTTAAAATGGAAGCGGAGATGACAGGTGGTAGTTTTGAAATAGAATCTGACCTAAATCAAGGAACGAAAGTGACAGCAACCTTCATTACAACGCATTTGGATATGCTGCCTTTGGGCGATATTAACGCCACTGTATGGTTACTGATTACCTGCAATCCGGATTTAGATTTTATTTTTTATCGAAGAATAGGGCATTTGGATTTTACTTTGAATACAAAGGAACTAAAAGATATTTTGGGAGAAATTCCTCTGAATGCACCTGATGTCAGTCAGTGGCTGAAAGATTATTTAACGGAACAAACCGCTTTACTACATGGAGGATGAATGAAATGAAATCATTAGCTGAATTACAAGCAATTCGAGACAAAGCCCGTGCTCAAATCAGTGTAAGAGAAGGGCAGGAAGATGGAATTCGCATTTTGGTGGGTATGGCTACTTGCGGAATTGCCGCCGGTGCACGCCCGGTTTTAACTGCTTTTATTGATGAATTAGAAAAACGCGGAATTACCAACGTACAAGTGACACAAACAGGATGTATCGGAATTTGCCAGTTTGAGCCGGTTGTCGAAGTGGTTACTCCCGGAAAAGATAAAGTGACCTATGTAAAAATGACACCTGAAATGGCTGTTAGAGTAGTTAACGACCATATTGTAAATGGTAACGTAGTACAAGAGTTTACCATTGGTGCTCACACAAAATAAGGGGGAAAATGTAATGTATCGTTCCAATGTACTCGTATGCGGCGGTACCGGCTGCTCTTCCTCTAACAGTCAGGAGATTATGCGCAGACTGGAAGAAGAGATTAAGAAAAAAGGTCTTGATAAAGAAGTCAATGTAGTATGTACCGGCTGCTTCGGTTTATGTTCGTTAGGACCTGTTGTAATTGTATATCCGGAAGGCTCTTTTTACAGCAAGGTTACTCTTGCTGATATTCCGGAAATTGTAGAAGAACATTTGCTCAAAGGAAGAATCGTAAAGCGTCTGTTATATCAGGAGACCATCGACAACGATGCCATTCATTCCTTGACTGATACACCGTTTTATAAAAAACAAAAACGAATTGCGCTGCGCAACTGTGGTGTAATTAATCCTGAAGTAATTGAAGAATACATAGCGATGGATGGATACAGCGCTTTAGGTAAAGTGCTGACTGAAATGAAACCGGAAGAAGTCATTCAAGTCATTAAAGATTCCGGCTTGCGCGGCAGAGGTGGCGGCGGTTTCCCAACAGGATTAAAGTGGAGCCTTGCAGCCCAAAATGATGCTGACCAGAAATATGTTTGCTGTAATGCGGACGAAGGTGACCCGGGAGCCTTTATGGACCGTTCTGTGTTGGAGGGTGACCCGCACTCTGTTTTGGAAGCAATGGCAATTGCAGGTTATGCCATTGGCGCTACACAAGGATATATTTACATTCGTGCAGAATATCCGATTGCAGTTGAACGATTGCAAATTGCAATTCAGCAAGCAAGAGAATTGGGCTTGCTTGGAAAAAATATCTTTGACAGCGGCTTTGATTTTGACATTGAATTACGTCTAGGCTCCGGTGCTTTTGTTTGCGGTGAGGAAACATCTTTGCTGGCATCCATTGAAGGTCATCGCGGTGAACCTCGTCCTCGCCCTCCATATCCAGCAGTAAAAGGTTTGTATGGCAAACCTACCATTTTAAATAACGTTGAAACGTATGCCAATATTGCACAAATTATATTGCATGGGGCAGAGTGGTTCCAATCTATTGGAACAGAGCGTTCAAAAGGTACAAAAGTATTTGCTTTGGGTGGTAAAATCAAACATACAGGTTTGGTTGAGGTTCCAATGGGAACTACCTTACGGGAAATTGTGGAGGAAATCGGCGGCGGCGTTTCCGATGGCGGCAAATTTAAAGCTGCACAAACAGGCGGTCCTTCCGGTGGTTGTATTCCAGCCAAATTTTTAGACATTGAGATTGACTATGACAACTTAACTGAAATTGGTGCCATGATGGGTTCCGGCGGTTTAATTGTTATGGATGAATCCACCTGTATGGTTGATATCGCAGAATTCTTTCTTCGCTTTACTGTTGATGAATCCTGTGGTAAATGTACTGCTTGTCGTATTGGTACCAAACGCCTTTTGGAAATGCTGGAGAAAATCACCAGTGGCAGAGGTGAAGACGGTGATATTGAGAAGTTGGAATCCTTGTGCCATTATATCAAAGACAACTCTTTGTGCGCGCTGGGTCAAACAGCGCCCAACCCCGTTTTGTCTACCCTGCAATATTTCCGTGATGAATATGTAGCTCATGTACATGACCATCGTTGTCCGGCAGGTGCTTGTAAAGAGCTTACCATATTTAAAGTGTTGCCTGAAAAATGTATTGGTTGCACCAAATGTGCTCGTAATTGTCCTGTCGGCGCAATCCATGGTAATGTGAAAGAACATCACTTTATTGATATGAACAAATGTATTAAATGCGGTGTTTGTATGGAAAACTGTAAATTCAATGCAATTGTGAGAGAATAAGAGAGGAGTGTGGCAACATGTATCAGATTAAAATCAATGGAATGCCTTTCTCCGTACCGGAAGGCTCCACAATTTTGGAAGCGGCAAGATTTGCCGGTATTAAAATTCCTACCTTATGTTTTTTAAAAGATTTGAATGAAATCGGCGCTTGCCGTGTTTGTGTTGTAGAAGTAAAGGGAGCGCGCTCTTTGGTCGCCGCTTGTGTACATCCTGTAAATGAAGGCATGGAGATTTTTACAAATACTCCAAGAGTGATTGAATCCAGAAAAACAACACTTCAATTATTGCTTTCTGTTCATGAAAGAAAATGTTTGTCCTGCGTACGTAATGGCACTTGCGAATTACAACAGCTTTGTGCAGAGTTGGGTGTAGATGTTGAAGACAAATTAGACGGAGAAAGACCGGCCAGTGTACCGGATACATCTACTGCCCATTTGGTGCGCAATAATGCCAAATGTGTGTTGTGCCGCCGCTGTGTTGCAGCTTGTGAGCATCAGCACGTAGCAGTAATCGGTGCAAACAACCGTGGTTTCGATACACAAATCGGATGTGCGTTTAACTTGCCTTTGGCAGAAGTAAGCTGTGTCTCCTGCGGACAATGTATCGTAAGCTGTCCGACAGGCGCGTTGATTGAGCGTGATCAAACAGCCGAATTATTGGCAGCGATTAACGACCCTGAAAAATATGTTGTAGTGCAAACAGCACCTTCTATTCGCGCTACTCTGGGCGAATGTTTTGATATGCCGATTGGTACAAACGTAAAAGGCAAAATGGTAGCGGCTCTGCGCAGACTGGGTGTGGATAAAGTATTCGATACTGATTTTGGAGCAGACCTTACCATCATGGAAGAGGCTCATGAATTTATACATCGTGTCAAAACAGGCGGTGTATTACCTATGATTACATCTTGTTCTCCTGGTTGGGTAAAATTCTGTGAGCATTATTTTCCTGACCTATTGCCAAATGTATCCACATGTAAGTCTCCTCAACAAATGACAGGTGCAATGTTGAAAACTTGGTATGCTGAGAAAAATGGTATTGACCCTAAAAATATTGTATCTGTAAGTATTATGCCTTGTACTGCGAAAAAGTTTGAAATTGACCGAGAGGATCAAGATGCAGCCGGAGACGGTATTCAAGATGTGGATATTGTATTGACAACACGTGAAATTGGACGTTTGTTAAAACAATGCAACATTGATTTTGCAAATTTACCGGATGAAGAATTTGATCCTGCTATGGGGGTCAGCACCGGTGCGGGCGCTATTTTTGGCGCAACAGGCGGCGTTATGGAAGCTGCTCTCAGAACAGCGGCAGATACGATTTTTGGCGCACCTTTGGAAAATATAGAGTACCATGAAGTACGCGGCACACAAGATTATAAAGAGGCAACTTATAACTTAAATGGGCTGGAAGTAAAGGTTGCTGTTGTCAGTGGACTGGAAAATGCCAATACATTATTGGAAAAAGTACGCTCCGGAGAAGCGGATTGTCAGTTTATTGAGATTATGTGTTGTCCTGGTGGTTGCGTTAATGGCGGAGGACAGCCGATACAACCGGCAGAAGTACGTAATTTCACTGATTTAAAATCACTGCGTGCCAAAGCGTTATATGAAGAAGATAAGAATCTTCCGTTTAGAAAAAGCCATGAAAGTCCGATTATTAAGCAAGTTTATCAGGAATACTTAGAAGAACCGGGCAGTCATATTGCGCATCAAATTTTACATACCACTTTTGTAAAACGAAATAAAACAGTTCAGCTGTAAATAAAAGACTCCAAAGCATCAGCTTTGGAGTCTTTTTACCGTTATAAAATATTTCTTTGTAATAATGCAGAAATCAATTTGCAGTCATTCCTACCTTATGGTATGATATAGTAAAATAGTCCCAATTGGAGAGGGGTTTATATGAAAGCGTTGTCTCATAAAAAGATAGAAATGAAATGGTACGAACCGGTAACCATAGCAGTAGGCTTTGGACTGTTTATCTGGTTTTGTATTCCTTTTTTCTTTGGTATATTTAACGTAGGGTCTTATTTTGGTATTGCTGTCAGTATCCTTGCTATGGCTTACTTTCCGGTGAAGCGTTTTTGTAAGAGAAAGATGGCGCAAAAGCCATACTTTGTTACATTTAGCATTGTAAATTTTCTGGCTGTGATATTTGGAATTTGGATTGCATTTTTAACAGGTTTAATGATATTTGCAATCAATCAGGTACCTTTGGCAAATGTAACGGCAGTTGTACTGGGGAGTCCCCTTGAAGAAAATGAGTTAGGACCATCATTAACAGCAAGGTTAGACAGAGCTGTAGAATATTTAGAGGAAAATCCAACGGTAAACTGTGTGGTGACAGGCGGGATGGGAGATAAAGATACGCCTTCGGGAGCAGAGGTTATGTATGATTATTTGGTGCAGAAAGGAATTTCCCCTGAAAGAATTGAAAAAGATGCCAGCTCACGTAATACAAAAGAGAACTTAGAAAATGCAAAACAGATTATTCAATCAAAAGGTTGGAATCAAAATATAGCCATTATCACAGAGTACTATCATGAATTTAGGGCAGGCAGGTTGGCTGATGAATTAGGAATGCGTTCTTATGCAGTATGCGCTGAGACGCCGTGGTATATTTTTTCTTCTTCTTATGGAAGAGAGGTGCTTGCACTTACAAAATTTTTCTGTCATATTTAATGTTAAAAATAGATTTCAAAGCAATTTGAAATCTATTTTTATTTTTTACAGTCTGAATAATATCAAAGAAAAAGGCTTTCATTTGCATCTGGAGGACTTTCTTTTAATATTTGTTTACTCAATATGCAGAGCAATTTCTCTTATACGATAACAACCAAATAATAGCAACAAAACAAACATTGAAAGGAACTTCTTTCAATATTCAAAATTTCGGCTATTACTTAGAACATTTAACGTTTATCTGTTAAAAATTGTTCAGCTATTTCTTTTATGTTATAACAACCTAGCAACAAATGCAAAATCACAGATTTTGATTGTTGACTAGAACGTTTTAGCGCTCCAACGTTAAAAATTACTTTGTAATTTTTTCTATGCTATAACAACCTAGCAACAGCTGCAAAACTAAAGTTTTGGCTGTTGGCAAGAACGTTTTAGCATTTGTCAGTAAAAAATTGCAAAGCAATTTTTTTAATGCTATAATATAAAAAAACAGTGCAGAGAGGGAGCGTATAAAATATGGTAAAAATTTTAATTAAGAATGCTCATATATGTGACCCTGCAACAAATATGGATTGCGAGGGAGACATTTTTTTAGTAGACGGTGTGATAGCTGACATTGGTACTAATCTGGAATACGAAACAGAAGTTACCATAGACGCCAGTGGGTTAATTGCTGCTCCCGGTTTGGTAGATATGCATGTACATTTACGCGACCCGGGTCAGACTGAAAAGGAAGACATTATCAGTGGTTGTAAGGCAGCTGCTGCAGGCGGTGTTACCAGTGTACTGGCAATGCCAAACACAAATCCAACAGTAGATAATGTAGAAACAGTGCAGTATATTTTGGAGAAAGCAAAAGATGCAGATGCACACGTATATGTATCGGCTGCTATTACAAAAGGATTGCAAAGTGATGTGCTTTGCAACTTAGCAGCTTTAAAAGAGGCGGGAGCGATTGCTTTAAGCGATGACGGAAGACCTGTGATTAATACAGAATTTATGGCAGAAGCTATGCAGGCCGCGCCAAAGCTTGGTATGACGGTTGTATCTCACTGTGAAGATTTGTATTTGGCAAAAGGCGGTATCATTCATGGCGGAAAAGTAGCAGAGAAATTGGGCGTAAAAGGAATTCCTGCCGCTGCGGAAGACTGTGGAACAGCCAGAGAAATCGCGTTGGCCGCAGCTTACAATGTTCCGATTCATATTTGTCATGTAAGTACTGCAACTTCCATTGCCTTAATACGCGACGCAAAAGCAAGAGGTGTGGCAGTAACGGCAGAAACGGCTCCCCACTACTTTACCTTGACAGAAGAAGAGCTGCTCAAACGTGACGCCGATTACAGAATGAATCCTCCTCTAAGAACGGAAGCAGATCGACTGGCAGTAATCGAAGCATTAAAAGACGGAACATTGGATGCAATTGCTACGGACCATGCACCACATACACCGGAAGAAAAAGCTGATTTTGAAAAAGCACCAAATGGGGCTATTGGTATGGAAACCTCTTTGTCAGCAGGAATTACCGCTTTGGTCAAACAAGGACATTGCACTATGTTGCAACTGATTGAAAAGATGTCAACAAAACCGGCACAACTATTGGGTATTCCGGCAGGTACCTTAAAGAAAGGAAGCCCTGCGGACGTGATTCTGATTGATAAAGATGAAGAATGGACGGTTGATGTAGATAAATTACATGGTAAAAGCAAAAACTGCGTCTTTAAGAATAGAAAGCTGACAGGAAAAGTAAAATTTACGGTATGCGGCGGAAAAATTGTATTTAACGAATTGGATTAATTGATATAGTATTTGATGGTATGAAATCTGTTTCATGCTTTCAAATACTATTTTTATGTAAGGAAAAATTACCGTTTATTCTCCAACCAAATTGCTTTAAAATCCTGTATGTTATTGTTCGTAAGGTCTTTGCAAATATTGCGAATTTTGTTATAATAATTTTATATAACTTTTATCGCATGAAATGAAATTGGTATATTGCATATTATAAATTGTTCGGAGGAAACAACATGTCTTTAGACCGTTTAATCGAAAATATCATCGAAAAACAAAATCCAACCGTAGCGGGACTTGACCCAAAGCTTAGTTATATTCCAACCTATATTAAAGAATCTTGCTTTGAAAAATATGGTCATACCTTAGAAGGGGCGGCTGCCGCTTTATTTGAGTTTAACAAAGGATTAATTGATGCTTTGCATACCATTGTGCCTGCTGTAAAGCCACAGTGCGCTTATTATGAAATGTATGGTTGGCAAGGAATGAAAGCTTTGCATGATACCATAGCCTATGCAAAAGAAAAGGGTATGTTTGTAGTGACAGACGGCAAACGAAATGATATTGGCACAACCATGGAAGCATATGCGGTTGCACATTTAGGACAAGTAGATGTGCAGGGGGAAAAAATTGCGCCGTTTGCAGGAGATTCCCTTACAGTTAACGGATATTTGGGTTCTGACGGTATTTTGCCATTACTGGATATTTGCGATAAACAAGATAAAGGCATTTTTGTATTATTGAAAACCTCTAACCCGTCTTCAGGAGAATTGCAGGATTTAAAGCTGGATTCCAATGAGAGTATTTACGAAACTATGGGACACATGTGTGAAGCATGGGGAGCAGAGCATATGGGTAAGTACGGTTACAGTGCGGTTGGTGCAGTGGTTGGTGCAACTTATCCGGAACAGCTGAAAGAACTGCGCGAAAAATTGCCGCATACATTTTTCTTGGTACCGGGATATGGTGCGCAAGGCGGCGGTGCTGATGATGTAGCTCCCGGTTTTGACCCAAAAGGGCTTGGAGCCTTGATTAACTCTTCACGCGGCATTATGTGCGCATGGCAAAAGAATCAAGTTGCGGAAACAGATTATGCCAAAGCAGCAGCGGAAGAAGCAATACGTATGCGTGACGAGTTGATTGCCCGCATTGGAAAAATTGGTTGATTCCTGTTCACAGAAAAATGGAGGATGTTATGAAATTTGATGTAAAAACATGCAGAATTATAAGCAAACAAAAAATAGCAACAGACACGTATGATTTTACTTTGTTTGCAGGTGAGCTGGCACAAATTGCACAGCCGGGTCAATTTGTACATATTCAGGTACCGGGAAAAACACTACGCAGACCTATTTCCATTTGTGATGTCAATAAAGAAAATAATACCTTGCGCATTGTATTTCAAATTCGTGGAGAAGGTACGGAAATTCTTTCTCAATTGAAAACAGATGACACCATGAATCTATTGGCGCCTTTGGGTCATGGTTATGAAATCGGAGATACAAAGAAAAAAGTATTGTTGGTAGGCGGTGGTATTGGCGTGCCTCCGTTGTTGTACTTAGCAAAACAATATGGAGAAAATGCAACGGTTGTAATAGGCTTTCGCAGCAAAGAATTCGTAATTTTGGAACAGGATTTTATCAAGGCCGGCTGTAACGTAATTGTAGTAACAGATGACGATACGTATGGACATCATGGTTTGGTAACGGACTGTATCGCTGATGTTGTATTTGATGAAATGTTTGCTTGCGGTCCAATGCCGATGCTCAAAGCGCTGGCACATGTTGCCGATGAGCGTCATGTACCGTTCCAAGTATCTTTGGAAGAAAGAATGGCATGCGGCGTAGGCGCTTGTCTTGGTTGTGCTTGCAAGACCAAAAGAGAAGAAAAACAAGATGAAACATACAGCCATGTATGTAAAGACGGACCGGTTTTTGATTATAAAAAGATTGTATTTTAACAAAACAAGAAACAGAAAAGGTGGTTTCAAGTATGGCTGATTTACATGTAACAGTTGCAGGCGTCGATTTTTCCAATCCATTGATTGCAGCATCAGGTACTTTTGGTTTTGGAAGAGAATATAATGAGTTTTATCCGCTTTCCACATTAGGTGGAATTTCAAGTAAGGGTATTACCCTGAAAGAGCGTTTGGGCAATCCTCCGCCGAGAATTGCGGAAGCCCCGGGTTGTATGCTCAATGCAATCGGTCTGCAAAATCCCGGAGTAGACTATTTTATTGAACATGATTTGCCTTGGCTGAAAGAACAAGGTACCGTAGTCATTGCCAATATTGCCGGAAATACTCCCGAAGAATACTGTGCTATGGCAGAAAAATTATCCGATACCAACGTAGATATGTTGGAAATGAATATTTCCTGTCCTAATGTAAAGGAAGGCGGTGTTCAATTTGGTACTTCCTGTATAGGAGTAGAGCAAATTACCGCGGCAGTACGAAAACATTGCACAAAACCTCTTATGGTAAAATTATCTCCAAACGTAACGGATATTGGTGACATTGCCGCGTCTGCCGAAGCAGGCGGTGCAGATGCAATTTCCATGATTAATACCTTAACAGGTATGCGAATCGACATTCAAACCCGCCGTCCTATTATTCGCAATAATACAGGGGGGGTATCAGGTCCTGCATTATTGCCCATTGCTGTTCGTATGATTTGGCAAGCATATAATCGTGTAAAAATTCCGATTGTAGGTATGGGTGGTGTATCCAATTGGAAAGATGCCGTTGAACTGATGCTGGCAGGTTCTACTGCTTTGCAGATTGGTACTGCATTTTTTACCAATCCATATGCGCCTGTAGAAATTATAGAAGGACTGAACAAATATTTAGATGAGAATGGAATTTCATCCGTAACAGAATTGACCGGCAAAATGATTCCTTGGGGAGAATAAATCAGTATGACTCGTATTATTTTAATTCGTCATTGCGAGGCGGAAGGAAATATCAAACGTGTATTTCAAGGACATACCGATGCTGACATCAGTGAAAACGGAAGAAAGCAGTTGGATTTGCTGAGGTTACGCTGCCGTAATATGCAGATAGACGCCATTTATTCCAGTCCTTTAAAGCGAGCTTATCAAACAGCGGAAGCAATTAACAGTTTTCGTAATTTAACGGTTCAAATTCATGAAGATTTGATTGAAATTAACGGTGGGGATTGGGAAGGCCATTATTGGAGAGACCTTCCCGGATTGTTCCCTGAAGATACAGTGTTATGGAATACAAGACCATATGATTTTGCTCCGAAAAATGGGGAACCTATGCGTCATGTATATGAACGTATGAAACGCGCGGTGCTGGAAATTGCAGAGAAGAATCAAGGAAAACAGATTTGTATTACTTCTCATGGCTGTGCCATTCGTAATTTTCTGTGCTGGGCAATGGGAAAGCCCATTGAGCAAATCAATGAGGTAGACTGGTGTGATAATACTGCTGTCAGTATCATTGATTTTAATGATGCATTTGAGCCTACCGTGGTACTTGCCAATGATGCTTCCCATTTATCGGGAGAAACATCTACTTTTTCAAAACAAACGTGGTGGAAACCGGAAAATCGTATCAAAACAGAATGGGATGAGGAGATGTTTCAATGAAAATCATGGCAGTTGATTTGGGCAAAGCGCGTACCGGAATTGCTATTTGTGATGAAAGTGAAATGCTGGCTTCTCCTGTGGCTGTAATACATGAACACAATGAGGAACGTCTGTTGGAAAAGATATCCCAAATTATTTCTGAGCAACACCCCAAATTGCTTGTAGTGGGTCTGCCCCGAAATATGGATGGCAGTGAAGGGGAGAGCGCACAGCGCTGCCGTAGTTTTGCAGAAAAACTGCAAAATAAGACGCAGTTGCCTGTAACCTTACGGGATGAAAGAGGTACGACCATTACCGCACATGGTTATTTAAACTCCACAGATACACGTGGCAAGAAAAGAAAAGCGGTGGTAGATGCCGTAGCAGCCACCATTATATTGCAAGACTATTTGGATTTTCGCAGAAATCATAAAAATTCCTTGTAGCAGGAAAAACAAAATACCCATCTGCTTTCTGAAAAGAGCAGATGGGTATTTTATTTTCTCTTTGTTCCAAATAAACTTCCGTTGTATTTTATGGTACAAACAATCATCCATACAATACCGACTATGATAAACGGTATCACAGTATAGTATCCCAATGGCATATAGATTAGGTTCAAATAAGGCATCATCAGTATACCAATGCCAAGGATAAAGTTTCCTATTCCCATCTTTTGGGTATAGGGCTTTTTGTCTTCCTCACTTACATTTTGATAATGGTAGGAATGCAAAAGCTGAATTTGACCTTTGCAGCCAATCAGATAAGCAAAAACAATCAGCAGAATCCCCAGCAGAGTTTCTATTATGATTTCAGTTATTTCCATACTGCGCCTCCAAATGAAACGATGATCCATAGACATGGAAGTAATTTATATAAAAGTTTTTATAGAAACATAGAACATTATTTTATCAGCTGTTCTATGCTGCCGGATTGTATGGCAGGAATATGCTTCTGTATTTTTTCTTTTGACCAATCCCACCATCGAATTTGAAGTAAAGTTTCTATTGTTTTCTCAGAAAAACGTTTTTTGATTGGCTTTGCAGGTACTCCTCCTACAATGGTATAGGGTGGTATGTCTTTTGTGACAAGAGCGCGTGCTCCAATTACAGCACCATCACCAATTGTAACACCTGCCATAATGACAGCTTCAAATCCAATCCATACATCATTTCCAATGACAATATCACCTTTATTGTTCCAAGACTTTGTTACATCACATGGGTTTTGATTCCATTCCTCGAAAAATAGTGGAAAGGGATAAGTGGATAAAGACATTAAGGAATGGTTGGCACTGTTGAATAAAAATCTTGTACCGCATGCGATAGAGCAAAATTTTCCTATGATGAGTTTATCGTGATTGATTGGATAATGATATGGTACGTTATTTTGTTCAAATAATGTAGGGTCTTTTCTGAAGTCGTGATACATCGTGTAATCACCGATGATAATATTTGGATTGGTAATTACTTGATTTAAATAAACCGTATGGTTATCTCCTGAGCGCGGATATATTTGTTTTGCCGGAGTCATCATTTACAGCCTCCTGTTGTATGTTATATACGAAAATGATTCCGGCTTTTACAATACAGCGTTTCATGTCATACACCTCTTAGTTTTACTGTGTTTTCTATCTGTATCATAAATCCCTTATTCTATTTTGTCAATGTGTTGTGTTACATGATATATAACAAAAACACTTCTTCTGACCGGCATAGAAATAAGTCAGGAGAAGTGTTTTTTGTGAAGTGATATCAAAATGTTTAAAGTTCAATTTTGTAAACAGCACCCAGTATTTCAGATTCTGTTGGGTCATGCGTTACAAGAATAACGGTTTTTCCTTGACTGCGCTGTTTTACATCAGACATAACCAATGCCTTTGTTTCTGCATCCAAACCTTTGAAAGGTTCGTCTAAAAATAAGATGTCATAGTCAGCAAGTAATGCACGTAAAATTGCCACTCTTCTTTTCATTCCGCCTGAAAATTCTGAAATAGGGCAATGCGCATATTCTGCCAGTCCTACTTTACTTAATGCCGCTTCAATTGTTTCATTTTGCAATTGAGGAGATGCCAGTTTGATGTTGGATAATGCGCTTAAATTTTCGCATAATCTGTCTTCCTGAAAAACTGCACTTTGTTTAAGTCCATTGAAATCTGAAAATTCACCGCTGTCAGCTGTTTCAAGTCCCATCAAAATACGTAAAAGCGTTGTCTTTCCTCTTCCGGATGGCGCAGTTAACAGTGTCACTTGCCCTGTAGGAATGTTCGCACTGAAATCTTTCAGAACGATATGTTCGCCAAACGATTTGGATAAATGATTGATTGTAAGTGCCATCTCATATCCTTTCAAGCCTTTTAATGCCTTTATCCAGCAGATAAATAAATAATTTTTCAAAAATAAGGCTGATTAAAATAATAACTACCGTCCAAGCAAATAAATCAGGAGTATCCAGATAAATTTTTGCGTTATATAAATTTTCTCCAATAGAATTTTTGGGAATTCCAATGACTTCTGCGGCTACGCCCGACTTCCAGCATAATCCAAGGGAAATGCTACAGGCAGCACGGAAAAAAGGCATAATCTGAGAAATATAAATGTAACGGATTTTTCTCATAGGAGAAATGCGGAATACTTGTGCCATCTCCAATAATTGTTTATCGCATGACGAAATACCATCTTTGATATTGGTATAAATCACAGGCAAAACAATCAAAAAGGAAATAATAATAGATAAGTTTTTGGAAGAAACCCAAATTAGAATCAGTATGACAAAGGACGCTACGGGAACTGCCTTAACAGTCAGCATAAATGGAGCCAAGAATTGCTCCACATATTTGAATTTAGCGGAAAGAGCTGCCAAAAGAATTCCGGCAATACAGGCAGCTAAAAAGCCGCCAATAATCCTTAACAGAGAAAATGTAATGGATAACCAGAATTCTCCGGTACAGGCCAGCTCAAACAATCTTTGAAATGCAGTAACAGGAGAAACCAACAGGATGTTCTGTCCGATGATTAAGGCACAAATTTGCCATATGATAAGCCATACGGCAACAGACCATAATTTAATTTTTCCCGGGCGCTTGTTTTTTTTAGGCATTGTAATAGAAATCGTCTGCCGGTAGTTTTCCGCCGATAGATTTTGCGTTTTGATCGTTTAATACGGAAAGATAGCCGGAAAGTTTTTCTTTCATTTCATTTCCGCTAATGAAAGTAATGTTACATTCAGGAATTGCTTTTTGTGCCACTGCTTCTGTTACAATATCATACTTACCAACCAAAGCAGCACCTTCATTTACATTCTTATTCACATAGTCTACGGATTCTTGATAATGTTTTAGAAAATCTTCCACAGCTTGTGGATTTTGCTCAATAAATTCAGTTCTTGCAACTACCACACCTGTTACCAAAGTGGAAGGAGATTCTGCATTTTCTTGCAATTTGTCCCATTCTTCTGTTAAGTCAAGAGCAACACGCAGATTGCTGTTTTTGCTTTGTGCTGTTGTAACAAAAGGTTGTGGAAGCATTGCAATTGCATTTTCGGAAGCATTTAGAGCAGCCACACATTCAGAATGTTCACTTTTCCATTCAATGGTTACATCTTTTGCAGGGTCAATACCATTTTGCTCCAGAATATAGTTTAGTGCATATTCAGGAGTAGCACCTTTACCGCTGGCATAAATGGTTTTGCCTCGTAAATCTTCAACGGAATGAATGGTATCACCGGATTCTACCATATAAAGAACGCCAAGTGTATTAATTGCCAATACCTTTACGCCGCCTTCTGTATTATTGTACAAAACAGAAGCTACGTTGGCAGGAACTGCGGCAATGTCAATTTCACCTTGTACAATTTTTGGAGTTACTTCATCAATGGAAGCAGCAATAGAAAAATTGTAGTTGTTATCTGTAATTGTTTCTTCTTCGCAGTCGTTCATAAATTTAACCATACCCATTGCAGTTGGACCTTTGAGTGCGGTTACATTCATATCAACCGGAGTGGAAGTTTGTGCTTGGCTGGCAGTAGATGAATTGCTGCCGGATTCTGTTGAGCCGCCGTTAGATACATACTAAACCGTCGATTCACGGTTCTCCGCAGACTCCATCTTTCACAATTTGAAACTGCTTTATCTGTAAAATCTTGTCTGCGTGAGTTCAGTCTTTCATACAAAAAACGGATATTTTGTTACAGTTCAGCCATTACAT
>UQNI01000045.1 GCA_900542375.1 uncultured Oscillospiraceae bacterium
ATGTAATAACTTTTGTACTTTTTGTATAGTTCCTTATGTTAGAGGTAGAGAGAGGTCTGTTCCTCTTGAAGAAATAGTAAAAGATGTGGAACAATATGTAAAAAAAGGTGCAAAAGAAATAGTATTGTTAGGACAAAATGTAAATTCTTATGGTAAGACGTTAGAAAATCCGATTACCTTTTCTGAATTGTTACGCAGGCTTGACCGCATTGAAGGGGATTACCGCATACGGTTTATGAGTCCGCACCCAAAAGATGCAACTCCCGAATTGTTTGAAACTATGGCAAACAGTAAGCATATTGCACATAGTTTACATCTTCCTTTACAGGCGGGGAATAACAGAGTGCTCAAGGCTATGAATCGTAACTACACCAGAGAGCAATTTTTAAAATTGGTAGAACAGGCTCGTGCTGCTATGCCGGATATTACTTTTACAACTGATTTAATTGTAGGATTTCCGGGTGAAACATATGAAGAGTTTTTAGATACCGTAGATATGCTGGAAAAAGTAAAGTTCAATTCCTTATATACTTTTATTTATTCACCGCGTGTCGGAACCAGAGCTGCCTCTATGCCGGATGAAATATCTGCTGAGGAAAAATCGTGCTGGTTTCAGGAGCTTTGGAAAAAGCAAGAAGAAGTTGTCGCTCAAACCAGTCCTGCCATGATTGGAACGACTCAGAGAGTGCTGGTACAGGGCTATAACGAAAAACAAACCATGCTTTGGGGTAAAACAGAAGGAAATATGAACTGTGAATTTGAAGGCGACGACAGTTTAATAGGCACTTTTGTGGATGTAAAAATAACAGAGTCGCCCAATTTTGTGCTAAAAGGCACACTGATAACAGAATAATTATAATTAACAATATTGGAGGATTTTCAGATGGATGTTATTGAACTGGCAAGAGAATTAGGAAAAGCAATTCAACAGGACGAACGTTTTTTGGCAATGCAAATTGCACGTCAAAACAGCGACAATGATGATGAACTGCAACAATTGATTGGTGAATTTAACTTAAAAAGAATGGCCATTAACAATGAAGCTGCAAAAGAAAACAGAGATGAAGCAAAATTGCAGCAATTAAACAGCGAACTGCGTGAAACCTATGCAAAAGTGATGCAAAATAAAAATATGAATGCTTACAATGAAGCAAAAGAGCTGATGGACAATATGTTAAAACGTATCAATGCAATCATCAGTATTTCCGCAGAAGGCGGAGACCCTGAAATTGCAGACTTAACAGAAGATACCTGCGGCGGCTCATGCTCCAGTTGTGCAGGCTGTCACTAATGAGATATATTGCATTCTATAAGAAAAAGATGAGGTAGAAAAATGGCTGATTTATCACCTATGATGAAACAATATTTTCAAATAAAAGAGCAGAACCCCGACACCCTGTTGTTTTTTCGCTTGGGTGATTTCTATGAGCTGTTTTTTGACGACGCAAAATTGGTGTCGGCAGAACTGGAACTTACCCTAACCGGCCGTGATTGCGGACAAGCAGAGCGCGCGCCTATGTGCGGTGTTCCATATCACAGTGCGGAATCTTATATTGCACGGCTTGTTGCAAAAGGCTATAAAGTTGCAATTTGTGAACAGTTGGAGACACCGGCTCAGGCCAAAGGGCTGGTAAAACGCGATATTGTTCGTGTGATTACTCCGGGTACTGTTATGGAAAGCAGTATGCTGGATGAAGCAAAAAACAACTTTATCTGCACGGTTTGTGTCGAAAAAAATGAAGCGGGAATTTGCTTTGCAGATATTTCTACAGGCGAACTGCATGCGACAACCTTAAAGGGAAATTCTTTGGCTGACTTGGAGCTTCAGCTAAAAAATGAATTGATGCGTTTTTCTCCAAGAGAGATTTTAATCAATTCACAGACCTTGGAACTGAAAAATCTTCCCAAATTTTTAAGAGAAAAGCTTTCCACATTACTGGAATGTTTGGAAGACAGCAAGTTTACTTATGATACATGTGAGGCTGCTGTACGACATCAGTTCAATGGAGATACAACACAAGCGCTGCATGTAGATGACAAACCTTTGGTCATAAAATGTATTGGTGCTTTGCTGGATTATTTAAAGCGTACCCAGCGTAACGGCATGGAACGAATGAACCGCATTATGTTATACACCAATGCGCAGTATATGCATTTGGACATGAATGCAAGACGCAATTTGGAATTGACAGAAACCATGCGCAATAAAGAGAAGAGAGGTTCTTTGCTTTGGGTGTTGGATAAAACTAAAACCCCTATGGGAAAACGTTTAATACGCACATGGCTGGAACGTCCTCTTGTCAATCCGGTTCAAATTAAAAAACGTCAATTTGCAGTGGATGAACTGATGAGAAATATCCCTTTAAGCGACGGTATTACAGAACAGCTTTCCGGTATTCATGATTTGGAACGTTTGATGACTCGCATTGTGTATGGTTCTGCAAATGGTCGTGAACTGCGCAGTCTGCTAGCTGCCATTGAGCGTTTACCTGCATTGCAGCATTTGCTGGAAGGGGTACACTGCGATTTACTTCAAGACATTGAACAGCAAATTGATTTGCTTGAAGATGTAGCCAAGCTTATTTTTTCTGCTATTGTGGAAGCCCCGCCGTTTTCCATTCGCGAAGGCGGTATCATCAAGCAGGGATATCATGCCGAGTTGGATCAGTTGAAAAGCGACATGACCAACGGAAAAGAACTGATTGCACAAATTGAAGCAAAAGAAAAAGAACGCACTCATATACCAAAATTAAAGATAGGCTACAATCGCGTATTTGGTTATTATATTGAAATTTCCAACTCTTATAAATCCCAAGCGCCGGCTGAATATATCCGTAAGCAAACATTAAGCAACTGCGAGCGTTATATCACACAGGAATTGAAAGATTTGGAAGCGCGAATTTTGGGCGCTCATGATAAATCCATTCAGCTGGAAAGTGTGTTGTTTGAAGAAGTCCGCAAACAAGTGGCGGACCAATTGGTTCGTGTACAAAGTACCGCAAGTGCATTGGCACAGCTGGATGTATTAAACTCTTTTGCGCGCATTTCCCGTCAGCAAAATTATGTTTGTCCCGAAGTGAATTTGGGCGGAAAGATTGTGCTGAAAGAAAGCCGCCACCCTGTTGTAGAAGTGTTATTGGATGGTGCTCCGTTTGTTCCAAACGATGTACTGTTAGATAAAAATGAAAACAGGGTTGCGATTATTACAGGGCCGAATATGGCAGGAAAATCGACGTATATGCGTCAAACGGCACTGATTGTACTAATGGCGCAAATCGGTTGTTTTGTACCGGCGGCATCGGCGGAAATCGGTGTTGTGGACAGTATTTTTACCCGTGTGGGCGCATCTGACGATTTGGCTTCAGGACAGTCTACCTTTATGGTGGAAATGTCTGAGGTAGCGGATATTTTAAAACATGCAACAGACCAAAGTTTATTGATTTTAGATGAAATCGGCAGAGGAACTTCCACATTTGACGGTATGAGTATTGCTCGTGCTGTTCTGGAGTATGTAGCCGATACCAAAACATTGGGAGCTAAAGCGTTGTTTGCGACTCATTATCATGAATTAACAGCTTTGGAAGATTGTATGGACAGCGTAAAAAATTACAATATTGCGGTTAAGAAAAATGGTGATGATATTACCTTTCTACGAAGAATTATCCGCGGCGGTGCAGACGACAGTTTTGGTATTGAAGTAGCAAAATTAGCCGGTGTGCCAAATCAAATCGTTGCCAGAGCAAAAGAGATTCTAAAAGAGTTGGAAAGTATGCCTCAGGCCGAAGTAACTGCAAAATCTGTCAAAAAACCGAAAATGGTGCAGGAAGAAGCTCAAATTTCCTTTACACCTGCCGCCAAACATGCAGTGCTTGAAAAATTGGAACAAATTGATGTCAATACTCTCACGCCGATTGAATGCATGCAGACCTTGTTTGAACTGAGTCAATTGGCAAAACAGGATACATAATAAAAAATTGAACCATAGCAAAGAAAGCGAGGTGCTTTATGGGCAAAATTCAGGTGTTGGATAAACAAATCGCAGAGCTGATTGCAGCTGGAGAAGTAGTGGACAGACCGGCCTCTGTTATCAAAGAATTGGTCGAGAATGCAATTGATGCAGGAGCTACAGCGATTACGGTAGAAATCAAAAACGGCGGTGTAACATTTATGCGTGTCACAGACAACGGCTGTGGTATTGCCCGTGAAGATGTTCCTACTGCTTTTTTGCGTCATGCTACCAGCAAAATTCGCAAACAAGATGATTTGGAAGCAATTGGAACTTTGGGTTTCCGCGGGGAGGCCTTAGCCTCTGTTGCTGCGGTTGCAAACGTAGAAGTAATGACCAGAACCGCAGATGAACTGGCAGGTACTTTTTATGCAATCAGCGGCGGTGAACAGCAAGCGTGTGAAGATTATGGTTGTCCGCAAGGTACAACAATCATTGTAAAAGATATTTTTTATAATGTGCCTGCAAGAATGAAGTTTTTGAAAAAAGATACAGTGGAAGCCAATGCCGTTTCCGGTGTTATGGATAAGATTGCGTTATCTCATCCGGAAATCTCACTGCGCTTTATCAGAGATGGTAAGGAAACCTTGCATACGCCGGGAGACGGACAACTGAAATCCGCCATTTATGCAGTATTTGGCAAGGATTTTACCGCAGGTCTTATCCCGGTCGACTATGAATTTGAACATGTAAAGGTTTGGGGATTTATCAGCAAACCCGCAGCCGCAAGACCAAACCGCAGTATGCAGCATTTCTTTATCAATGGAAGATATGTCAAAAGCAAAACTGCTATGGTGGCATTGGAACAGGCGTTTAAAGGTTCCTTAATGGTAGGAAAATTTCCAAGCTGTGTACTACATATCGAATTGTCTTACCGCGCCGTTGATGTAAATGTACATCCCAATAAACTGGAAGTGCGTTTTATCAATGAAAAGCCGATTTTTGATGCTGTTTATCACGGTGTACAAACGGCTTTGAATCAAGGCGACAAGCCGATTGTCATGGACGTTAAGAAGGTAGTTTCTCATCATCCTTTTTATGTGTCACCGGAAAAGCCGGAGCAAATGCAGCTAAAAACAACGTCTTCTAAACCAATACAAGAAACGAACATTGCACAACCAATTCAGCAAACTGCTCCAAAACAGGAAGAAGCTGTTCCCGCATCCGGATTTGCCAAAGAGCTTTTTCAGAACAGCAGTGCAGAGAAGTTTCAAATGAATGACAGTGGAAGTATACAAAATTCTGTTTCGGACGTACAAATTCCTACTTTTCATCACTATGAGAAAGATTCTCCCAGAATTACGTATGCGAATATTGATATCGCTGTAGATGACAGAGAGGATTTCACAAAGTCAAATTCGGAGATACGTTATGATGAGGAGATACCGCAAGAAAAAGGACATCAAACAGAGGCACCTCATCAAACAGTGACGCATGAGGAAGTTCCGCAAGGGGATGAGCACCCTTGTGAGGAATCGGCTGCCAAAACCGATTTAAAGCCGCTGCGCTTAGTGGGAGAAGCATTTGGAACCTATATTATCGCAGAACGAAATTGCGAAGAACTGGTGCTGATTGACAAACATGCGGCTCACGAACGAATGTTGTACGAAAAGCTGAAAAAACAAGCTCCGGGTTCCGATTCTCAAATGCTGTTGCAGCCGATTACCGTTACTTTGAATAAAGAGGAATACACGGCAGTATTGCAAGCACTTGATACCTTTGCAAAAGCAGGTTTTGAATTGGACGATTTTGGTGCAGGCACGATTTTGGTACGAAGCGCACCTCTTTCTATGGAGCATGATGATGTTTCTTCCGCTGTTATGGAAATGGCAGGATATTTAAGTCAGCAAAAGACAGATATTACAACAGAACACTTGGATTGGCTGTATCACAACATTGCTTGCAGGTCAGCAATCAAAGCGGGCGATAAAAGTTCTCCTCAGGAACTGTTGGCTTTGGTAGAGCAATTGGAAGAGGATGATACCATTCGGTATTGTCCTCATGGCCGTCCTGTGAAAGTTGTAATAAAGAAAAAAGATTTGGAAAAACAGTTTGGTCGTATTCAGTGATGTTTTCAATTTCATTGTTTTTTCTTCATAATGATATGGTAGGATACTAGGAGCTTAACATGGAAAAACAAGAATTACAGAAAAAAATCCCGTTGGTAGTCATTGTGGGACCAACTGCCTCAGGAAAAAGCAAATTGGCGGTAGAACTGGCCCATTGGCTGCAAACGGAAATTGTGTCAGCAGATTCCATGCAAATTTACCGCGGAATGCAAATTGGTACAGCCAAACCCACTGTGGAGGAGATGGAAGGCATTGCGCACCATCTCATAGACTTTGTGGAATTAAATGAACCGTTCAGTGTAGCCGATTATGTTGCGCATGCAAAAACATGTGTAGAACGTATTGCACAAAAGGGAAAAATACCGATTCTGGCAGGCGGTACAGGACTGTACATTAATTCATTTTTGGAGAATTTGCAGTTTTCGGATGAAGAGAAAGACACAGTTTTATGTGAACAGCTGGCAGAAAAAGCAAGAGAGCAAGGAGTGCAGGCGTTGGTAGAAGAGTTGCGCTCTTTTGACCCCCAGTCTGCAGAGAGAATTGATTCTCATAATGTAGGAAGAATCATTCGTGCGATAGAAATTTACAGAACCACCGGCATGACAATGACAGAACATGTGGAGCAGTCTCGCCGAATACCGTCTCCGTATTCTGCGTGTATCATCGGACTTGACTATACCGACAGAGCCATTCTTTACGACCGTATTAATCGGCGTGTGGACCAAATGCTGCATATGGGATTGGTAGAGGAAGCAAAACAAGTGCTCAGTGAGCAAGATGGTAAAACAGCATTGCAGGCAATTGGCTATAAAGAACTGTTGCCGTATTTTCAGGGGGATTTCACTTTAGAAGAAGCTGTGGAGCATATGAAGCGGGAAACACGACGATATGCAAAACGGCAGTTAACTTGGTTTCGCAGAAATCCCAATATTCATTGGCTAAAGGTGGACGAAATGGAAAGTCACGAACAGCTGGTAGAAAAAGCAAAATCGATTGTAACGCAATTTCAATTTTAGTGTAGAAAGTAAAGGGTTTTCAATGGGTATCTTAAATCATCCAATTTTAAAAAGAATTATCACAATTATCATAGTAGTCCTTTTATTGGTGTTCATTGGTTACCAAATTTGGCGTGCCAATCATTCGTCTGTGGTAACAGAAACGGCTACTTATGCAAGTATTTCCGATACGATACAGGCAGAAGGTGTTATTATTAGGAATGAAACGCTTGTGCAGCAAAATACTGCAGGTGTTATTACCTATAATGTTTCTGACGGAACAAAAATTGCGAAAGACGGCTTAATTGCAACGGTTTACGATACTGCGGAAGATGCTACCACACAACAGCGGAGAGAACAGCTGGAATCGCAACTTGCCACACTGCAGGAGTTAAACAGTGCCAGAACCACAACTACCTACACCAATCCGGACAATCTGGATAAAGATATTCATACCAAATTATATACTTTATTAGAATCCATTCATGAGCGCGACAGAGACCAAATTGACAGTAATAAAGATTCTGTCTTAAAATCAATTAATACGCGTCAAATAGCAACCGGACAAGTCACAGACTTTAATGCAAAAATTCAGTCTCTCCAAGACCAATTAACGGCTTTGGGTTCTGTGAAAGGTACAAAGAAAGGCGAAATTACATCACCGTCTTCCGGCTATTTTGTCAGCTCTACAGATGGCTATGAATCTACTTTTAGTTATAATGATGCTACCAATTTAACGGTGGATGATTTAAAGACCAAAAAAGACCAAAAAGCTGAGACACAAGACAGCAGTGTTATTGGTAAAATATGCGATTCTTATAACTGGTATGTTGCGTGTATTGTACCGGCTGACACGGCATCCAGACTGAAGGAAGATGCTCAGGTATCCATCCAATTGCCCTTTGTCTCTTCCGGAGATATTCCGGCTACGGTTGCAGCTGTAAATCAAACAGACGGTGCTTCTGAGGCTGCTGTTATCTTAAAATGCAATTATATGAGCGATACGTTGTCTAAAGTGCGTGATGAAACCATTCAAATTAATATTAATACTTATACAGGTATTCGCGTCAGTCAGCAGTCTGTCCGTTTCCAAACTGTGTCCAAAGACGTAACCGACGAAAATGGAAATACAACCACTGTGACCAAAGATGTAAAAGGCGTTTACATTCTATATGGTAACTCTATTAAATTTGTTGAGATTGTGCCGCTGTACAGCAGCAACAATTATGTCATATGTGATCCTGACCCGGATACAAGTGAGTTAATGACAAGCGAAACATTAACATTATACGACGAAGTTGTGGTAGGAGGTAAAGATTTGTATGACGGAAAAATGGTTAAGTGATGAAGAACTTACAGCAAAAATTGCTGCATTGGAAGAAAATTATAAAATTGTAACGGAAAAAGTAGAACAGGCAGCAATCAAATCTGGAAGAAAACCGGAAGAGATTACCTTGCTGGCAGCAACCAAAACAGTTCCTGTGCCTGTTATTAACAGAGCAATTGAACTGGGAATTACCTGTATAGGAGAAAATAAAGTACAAGAATTGTGCGAAAAGTATGACCAATTGCATCTGGAACATTGTGACTGTCACTTTATCGGTCATTTGCAAACCAATAAGGTAAAACAATTGATTGGTAAGGTAAGTATGATTCATTCTGTAGACAGTGTAAAACTGGCAAAAGAAATCTCTAAAATTTCTCAGCAGCATCATTTGGTAACCGATATTTTGGTAGAAATCAACGTAGGAAAAGAAGAAAGCAAGGGCGGTATATATATTGAGGATACGGAGTCGTTTTTGGGAGAAATATCCACATTATCTGGTATTTCTGTAAAAGGATTGATGACAATACCGCCCGCAGACGAAAATATTACAAAAACAATACATTATTTTGAAAATATGTATAAGAAATTGGTTGACATTAGGTCTAAAAAATTAGATAATATATCTATGAATTGTTTGTCTATGGGTATGTCGGCGGATTATGCACAAGCAATTGAGGCGGGGGCCAATATTGTTCGTGTAGGTTCTGCATTGTTTGGACAAAGAGTTTATAAATAAAACTGATTATCATTGCAGTAATAAAAACAACCGGGAGGAAACGACCAATGAGTAGTGCAAAATTTGTTCAGAAATTTAAAGATATGTGGAATCCACCAGAGGATGAATTTGATGATTACGATTATGATGAACAAGTAGAAGATGTTTATGAAGATGAAGAGCCGGCTGAAGAATATCAAGAGCCAGCTCGTCATAGTCATGCTCGCGCTCAAGAAACAAATTCCAACAAAGTAGTGAATATCCATGCACAATCTCAAATTCAAGTGGTTCTATTTAAGCCGAATAATTTTGGTGAAGACACCAGAGCAATTGCAGATGAACTACTAAAGGTACATACTGTTGTTTTAAATTTGGAAGATACCAACAAAGATGTTTCACGCCGTATTTTGGACTTTTTAAGCGGCGTTGCATATGCCAACGGCGGCAAAGTAAAGAGAGTAGCTACCAGAACATTTATCATCACCCCATATAATGTAGATTTGACCGGTGATGATTTAATCGACGAATTAGAAGGCAGCGGCGTTTATTTCTAAGCGGTTATGTCGGACAAACATAGTGTAAAAAGTGCTCAGGCAATTCTTTTGGCACGTATACAGGACGCAGTCGATTTGTGTGACAAACGGCATAAGCCTCAGTTTATCGGTTTTCTTGATGAAAAAGAACAATTATATACTGAAAAAATAACATCACAAATGGGCTTTAAAAACTATATGTTTTGGGGTGGTCATACTTCCTCAGAGCGTGTAGTTTTTGGTGCGTTTCCGGACTATATAGAGCCAAGCGACAATCTTTTTCCGATTCAGACCATAACAGTAACCTTTCGAACATGTGACCAATTGTCCCATAGAGACTTTTTGGGTGCATTGCTGTCGTTAGGAATCGAAAGAGAAACATTGGGCGATTTTTTAATTGAGGATGGCCGATGTGTATTTTTTGTACGTGAAGAAATCAGCCAATTTATTCTCATGCAAGTAAAAAAGATTGGACGTGTTGGCGTTACGTTAAAAGAAGGTGCAGAATTTCCTTTGCCAATGGGCAGAGGATTTACTGAGTTTTCCTTTGTCGTTGCATCTCCAAGATTGGACTGTGTTACGGCAGCGCTTGTTGGTTATAGCCGAGAAAAGTCCGGTGCTGCGATTAAAGCAGGACTGGTAACACAAAATTATCAAGTTGCTATGTCTACCTCTCAAAAGGTAGATGTGGGCGACAAGATTTCAATTCGCGGAAAAGGTAAATTTGTGCTGGATAGAATCGGTCCTATGACTAAGAAGGGTAGACTCAGCATATTTGGTAGAAAATACAAATAATTTAGGAGGGCTTATAGGATGCTTACCATTAACGATATCATTAATGCTAGTTTCAATAAATCAAATTTTGGCGGTTATAAAACCGAAGATGTGGACATTTTTATTGATGAGGTAAAAGAGTCCTATGAGTTATTGATTAAAAAGAATATTGAGCAAAAAGAAGCGAATGAAAGCCTTGCTGAAGAAAATAGAAAATTAGCAAAAAAAATTGACCTTCTTGCAAAAAAAGTGGAAGAATATCGCGATGAAGAAAATGAAATCAAAAATGCTCTTATCAGCGCACAAAAATTGAGCGAAGCAGCAATTCGCGAAGCACGCCATAAAGCAGAGATTATTCTGAAAGATGCTCAAATGAAAGCGGATGAAAAAGTTGCTTCCATTGCTGACGAGGTAGAAGAGAAAAAAGAAGAGCTTGAAAAAATGAGACAGATTGTGTCTGATTTCAGAAAAACTTTGTTGGATAAATATAAAGAGCATTTGACTTTGATTAATAACATTCCAAACAGAAAAAAACAGGTGAAACTGGAAGAACCAAAACAACCTGAACCGGCAGAAGAAAATAAGCCAAAAGAATTGCATACACAGTCTTTGGAAGAGCATATGATTGAGAAAACACAACCAATCGATATCAAAGGTGCTATTGGCAAAGAGCCTAGTGAGGAAGAGGCAGATTTTGCTTCTGCACAGCAAAACTCTCAAGAGGCAGCTTCTAGAGTAGCCTCTTCCATTGAAGTGGAAGAAGTGGACGAAGCTCCCACAAAGAAATTTCATCTAAATGCAACCAGTTTTGAAAAAGCACCTGAGGAGCGCAGAGGTCGTGATTTGCGTTACGATGTACTAAAATTTGGTGAAGACTATAATATTGCAGAAGATGATGACGACGAAGCACCTTCATCAAGCAGAATGAAACGCAATAAATAATCCATTAAGGAGAGAACATTAAGAATGTCACAAGATTATAAAAATACGCTTAACTTACCGCAGACTGATTTTTCTATGCAGGCAGGTTTACCAAAAAAAGAGCCTGTTATGCTTGAAAAATGGGAGCAAGATGGCATTTATGATAAATTGATGAAAAAGAATGAGGGAAAGCCACGTTTTGTATTGCATGACGGCCCTCCATATGCCAATGGTGACATCCATCTGGGTACTGCACTGAACAAAACTTTAAAAGATTTTATTGTTCGCTATAAAAATATGTCCGGTTTTCAGGCTCCTTATGTTCCGGGATGGGATACACACGGTTTGCCTACGGAATTAAAAGCACGTAAAAAAGCAGGCGTTGACAATTCCAGCACCATTTCAGACGTAGAGCTTAGAGAAATGTGCCGTGAATTTACGTTGGGTTACTTGGATGACCAAAGAAAACAATTTAAGCGTATTGGCGGTCTTGGTGAGTGGGATAACCCATATATCACTTTGACACGTGATTTTGAGGCAACTCAAATTGAAATTTTCTCTAAGATGGCTACAAGTGGTTACATTTATAAAGGGTTAAAACCGGTTCATTGGTGTCCCGATTGTGTGACCGCACTTGCGGAAGCTGAAATTGAATATGCAGAAGATCCATGCTATTCCATTTATGTGAAATTTGCCGTGTCTGATGATAAAGGAATCTTATCCAAATTAGGTGTAGACCCGGACAAAACATATTTTGTCATTTGGACTACCACAACATGGACATTACCAGCAAACCTTGCAATTTGTGTGGGTCCGGAATTTGATTATTCCATTGTAAAATGTGATGGCGAATATTACATTATGGCAACTGCTCTTTATGAGAAGGCAATGGAAGCTGCGGGAAAAGCAGAATATGAAGTTGTAGCTTCTCTAAAAGGTGCCGAAATGGAATATATGAAGGCAAAACATCCATTTATCGACAGAGAATCCTTGGTTATTGTGGGCGACCATGTTACACTGGAAAGCGGTACAGGTTGTGTTCATACAGCCCCCGGTCATGGTGTGGACGACTATAATGTTTGCAAAAACAATTACCCTGAATTGCCTATCATTGTTCCTGTAGATAATCATGGCAAAATGACTGCAGAGGCAGGAGAACAATTTGCAGGTCTTTCTACGGATGAGGCAAGCCGTGCAATTGGAAAACATTTGGAAGAGATTGGTGCAATGTTTGCTGCAAAGAGAATCGTTCACCAATATCCGCACTGCTGGCGTTGTAAAAATCCTGTATTATTCCGTGCGACAGAGCAATGGTTCTGTTCTGTGGATGATATTAAAGAGCAAGCAGTCAAAGCAATTCAAAATGTTACTTGGATTCCCGGCTGGGGCCAAGACCGCATTACATCTATGGTGCAAGATAGAAATGACTGGTGTATTTCCCGTCAGCGCAGATGGGGCGTGCCGATTCCTATTTTCTATTGCAAAGAATGTGGTGAACCTTTAATCTCAGAAGAAGCTATGGCTGCTGTATCTGAAATGTTCCGCACAGAAGGCTCTGACCAGTGGTATGTAAAACCTGCGGAAGAGATTATTCCTGAAGGCATTGCTTGTAAAAAATGCGGCTGCACACACTTTGATAAAGAAAAAGATATTATGGACGTTTGGTTCGATTCAGGCGTTACCCACGCTGCTGTTTTGGATAAAAGACCAAATTTACATTGGCCTGCTGACCTCTATTTGGAGGGTGCCGACCAATATCGCGGTTGGTTCCAATCCTCTTTATTAACAGCGGTGGCATGGCGCGGTACTGCTCCTTATAAAGCTGTGGTTACTCACGGCTGGGTTGTGGACGGTGAAGGCAGAAAAATGTCCAAGTCTCTTTCCAACGGTGTAGCACCTAACAAAATTATCGAGCAATACGGTGCCGACATTTTACGTTTGTGGGTTGCATCTTCTGATTATCATGCGGATATTAGAATTTCTCCTGAAATTTTAAAGCAATTGTCAGATGCTTATCGTAAAATCCGCAATACTGCAAGATTTATCTTAGGAAACCTTGCAGATTTTAATCCGGACCAAGACAAAGTATCATTTGATGAGTTATTACCAATTGACCGCTGGGCATTGCATAGATTTGATTTGGTAAATCAAAAAGCACGCGCAGGCTATGATGCTTTTGAATTCCATCAAGTGTATCATGCAATTCATAACTTCTGTGTTGTGGATATGTCTAACTTCTATTTAGATGTGATTAAAGATCGTCTTTATGTAGAAAAGGCAGACAGCAAAGAGAGACGCGCAGCACAAACAGCCATGTACATGATTTTGGACGGCATGACAAGATTGATTTCTCCAATTTTGGCATATACTTCTGATGAAATTTGGCAGGCAATGAAACATGACGCTTCTGCCGATGCAGAAAATGTGGTGCTAAACCAAATGCCTGAACCTACCGGGGTAAATGTGGATGAAACCTTTATTCAAACATGGGATCGTATCCACGATATTCGTGATGCAGTGAAAAAAGCACTGGAATTGGCACGTAATGAGAAATTGATTCGCGCTTCCCTGGATGCCAAAGTACAGTTATTCTGTGACGATGAAATGTATGATTTTGTAAAATCTGTGGAAGCAGAATTGCCGGTTGTATTCATTGTGTCTCAAGTTGAGCTTGTAAAAGGCGGAAAGGGTACTTTTGTAAGCGAAGATTTGCCTGAACTTTCTGTTACTGTATTGCCTGCAGAGGGAGATAAATGTTCCCGCTGCTGGACTTACAGCAATACAGTTGGAAGTAATGAAAAACATCCTGAGGTATGCGCGCATTGCGCATCTGTACTGGAATAAAATAGAACGAGAAGGGTGAGCAAAGTGTTCACCCTTTTTTCGAATAATAACGGAGGTGTTCGCTTGTTATTAAGCATTTTTGCTTTAATTGGCGCTGCAGTTTTGGTTGTCATTGACCAGGTGATTAAATTTCTGGCAACTACTTATATCAAACCCATTGGAACCTTGGAAATCATTCCGGGATTCTTAGATTTTACCTATCACGGAAATGACGGTGCTGCGTTTGGAATTTTATCCAGCCAAACTTGGATTTTTGTGATTATTACAGCACTTGTCTGTATTGCCTTAATTGTTGGATTATTTGTATACAAAAAACATACTACGTTATCTCGTATGGCGTGTGCGCTGATTATTGCAGGTGGTATTGGAAACTTAATTGACCGTGTGTTTAATAATGGATATGTTATTGATTATATTCATGTGAAATTTTTTCCACCTATCTTCAATTTTGCCGATTGTTGTGTTTCTATTGGTGTAGTACTGTTGTTTATCTATGTAATTTTCTGTACAGATTCACTTCGCAAAGAATCATCTGCGAAGAAAAAGCAAAAGAAAGAAAAAGTAAAGCATGAACAAGACCATGAATGAGCTAAAACATCATTATTCTTTTACATTACAGCCGGAAGACTCGGGACAGCGATTGGATAAATGGCTGCAATTGCAGTTACCGGATATGACGCGCTCTGCAGTTCAGAAATTGATTGAGCAGGGCAATGTAACACGAAACGGAATCGTTGTAAGTAAAAATGGAAAAGGAAATTCCGGCGATGTGATAGAATTTATGGTACCACAACCCAAACCGCTTGAAGTTACGGCGCAGGATATTCCTCTGGATATTTTGTATGAAGATAATGATTTACTGGTAGTGAATAAACCCAAAGGTATGGTTGTGCATCCTGCTGCGGGAAATGATGACGGGACATTGGTAAATGCGTTGTTGCATCACTGTGGTGATTCTTTGTCGGGTATTAATGGCATTATTCGCCCGGGTATTGTACATCGTATTGACAAAGACACCAGTGGTTTATTGATTGTTGCAAAAAATGATATTGCGCATCAAGGCTTGGCGCAGCAAATAAAAGAACACAGTTTTACCAGAATATATGAAGCTGTTGTTTATGGCAATATGAAACGAGAAGAAGGAACTGTTGATGCACCAATCGGACGTCATCCTACCGACCGTAAAAGGATGGCAGTTACGGATAAAAACTCCAGAAATGCAGTGACACATTATAAAGTGTTAAAGCGTTATGATGGCTTTACACATGTACAATTAAAACTGGAAACAGGAAGAACGCACCAGATTCGTGTACATATGGCTTATATTGGACATCCTGTTGCGGGAGATACTGTGTATGGAGTGAAAAAGGTGATTACTTCTTTAAACGGACAATGTTTACATGCGCGTGTAATTGGTTTTGTTCACCCGATTACAGAAGAATACATAGAAATTACCAGTGAACTGCCCGTTTACTTTACGCAATTTTTAAGTAAGTTAAGGGAACAGTAATTATCCTTGTAAAGAAGTGAAAACGCATGGAAAATGAAAAACGTCACATTTGGATTTTAATTGCAATTGCTCTGGTATTTTGTGCTGTGTTAATTGGGTATAATCTTTTCTTTGTAAAAGAACCTCAGGCCATTGTAATAGAAACGGATATAGCAGAATCAGATACAGAACAATCTTTGGGAGAAGGCTATATTGTACCAACGTCTAAAGTAAATATTAATACTGCAAGTGCGGAACAATTGGATGAAGAACTGGAAGGAATTGGACCCTCTTTGGCGCAAAGAATTGTGAGCTATCGCGATGCAAATGGACTGTTTACAGACATTGAACAGATTAAAAATGTATCAGGTATTGGTGACAAGAAGTTTGAAGCAATCAAAGATTATATTACGGTATCTTAGGAGGAGTACTCATGAAGCAGCAAGTACTGTCTTGTATTGAGACAAGGCGCAGTGTGCGCAGTTATGAATCAAAACAAATTCCCGATGATATGAGGGACGAGATATTAAAAGCGGCTATCTATGCGCCAAGCGGTAGTAACAATCAAAGCTGGCTGTTTACGGCGATTCAAAATCGTAAGATTTTAGAAGATTTAAATGAGCAAGTTCGTATTGGATTTGGACTGTTATCAGTTGCGGAAAATGATTATCCTGCTAAAATACGTGCAAAACAAAATGCGCAAAAGGAAGATTATAATTTTTACTATCATGCTCCAACACTGATTGTTGCATCTAATGTTCCTAATTACGCAAACGCAATGGCAGATTGTTCCGCTGCTTTGGAGAATATGTTTTTAGCTGCTCATGCATTGGATTTGGGAACTTGCTGGATTAACCAGTTGACATGGTTGGGCCAAATGAAAAATGTACGCGATTTTTTGACAGAGTATTGCCATATACCAAAAGAACATGTCATATGTGGTGCTTGTGCAGTAGGATATACAAACGGTGCATATCCAAAGCCTGCACCGAGAAAAGAGAATACAATTCAAATTATTATATAAAAATGAGTGCCACTGTGATATCATACAGCGGCACTCATTTTTGATTTTTTTGTAAAAATCCGATTTGTGCTTAAAAAGTTATGTAGACATAGGAGACGGCAAATAATTTGCCAACAAACAAAACTTTTGGCGGAGTTAGATATTTTGCTGATGATAAACAGTAGATAAGCAACATGAATCAAAAATAGATTGATGTACGGTCCAATGATAAATATTTGTGAGAAACTAAATGATACAAGACATTTTCGAGCATTACAGAATAATTTAAGAGAGAAAAAGGCCCAGTGGAGGAGAAACAAAAATTCTGTTCGAGTATTTTTGTTTGCAGATGGGTGGAAATGACTCTGATGTGAAAAGAATGACACAAAAGAATTTATGAGGAATGAAAATTTGTCCCGCTGTCCCGAACTACACCTATATATCTCGAAAAAGGAAACAAGCAATATCAGAAGCAAGAGAAGAAAAAGACAGAGTGACCTGAGAGGGTTTTTCTTTATTACAAAAAACGAGGAAAATCACTTCAGATATCCCAAATCACTTCCTAATATCAAAATGGATAGTATGGGCGGAATAAGGAAGAAAAAAGCAGAGCGACCCGAGAGTTTTTTATTGAAAAAACAGGAAAAACTACTCCCGGGTACTACAGACAAGTTCTCAAAATTACCACGGAAATCTCAGTTTTAGCGAAGGAAAAAGGATAATCAGGTTAGCCACAGGAATGGTTTGGAGGATTACTTGAGTCACTCGTTAGAGAGATGACGAAAGGCATTCCCACATACCGCCAAAAGGGCACCTTGACATAATCTAAGAGAGACAGAAGAAAAAATAAAAAAGACTCAGTACAGAGCTTGAACAGACTCTGTACCGGGTCTTTTTTTGATTTATATCAGGTGTAAAATGGCATGTTTCCTGCGCTTTTAGGGAA
>UQNI01000046.1 GCA_900542375.1 uncultured Oscillospiraceae bacterium
CTTGTTGAAAAATGTAAACAATTTCTTGTAATGCAGCATGTCAGGTTTTATAATAAATAAATTCTAACGATAATGACACAAAAGGAGATATTCTCATGTTTGCCCATTTAAACAGTATCGGTCTTTACGGAATGGATGCATTTGAAGTCAATGTAGAGGCGGATATTTCAAACGGACTACCCGGATTTGACGTTGTTGGCTTGCCTGATACCGCTGTGAAAGAGTCTCGTGACAGAGTGCGCTCTGCTTTAAAAAACTGCGGATTTACCTTTCCCATGAGCCGTATTACCGTTAACCTTGCGCCTGCTGACAAAAGAAAGGAAGGCCCTATTTATGACCTTCCCATACTGCTTGCAATTTTAACGGCATCAGGGCAACTTTCCTGTGACCTTTCCGATTGTGCAATGATTGGTGAATTGTCCTTGTCAGGAGAAATTCACGGAATTCGAGGCGTACTGCCTATGGCAATTCACGCTAAAGAATTGGGATATCACCGTTTGTTTGTACCTGCTGTCAATGCTGCCGAAGGAGCTGTTGTGGAAGGATTGGAAGTATATCCTGTGACAAATGTAAAACAGCTGATTGACCACCTCACAGGTAATCTGACCATATTGCCTCAGATTCCCCAAAGCAATATTGATTTTGCGTCTCCCGCTTTGCCTGATTTTGCTGATGTACGAGGGCAGACCCAAGCAAAGCGCGCATTAGAGATTGCTGCCAGCGGAGGTCATAATGTACTGCTGATTGGACCTCCCGGCTCAGGAAAAAGTATGCTTGCAAAACGCTTACCCTCTATTTTACCTCCTATGACATTTGAAGAAACCATCGAAACAACAAAACTACATTCCATTGCGGGTATTATGCCTCCAAATACCTCTTTGATTCATACACGTCCTTTCCGTGCGCCCCATCACACAGTTTCCGCTGCAGGCCTCTCCGGTGGCGGAAACATTCCAAAACCTGGTGAAATCTCATTGGCTCACAATGGTGTTTTGTTCCTGGATGAACTGCCCGAGTTTTCCAAAAATGCTATGGAAGTATTGCGCCAGCCTCTGGAAGACGGTACCGTAACCATTTCACGGGTAAACGGAAACTATACGTATCCTTGCACGGTTATGTTTGTTGCTGCGATGAATCCATGTCCATGCGGCTATTTTGGGCATACCGGTCACCCTTGCACTTGCACCGCGTCCATGGTGAACAAATATCTTTCCCGTGTTTCCGGCCCTCTGTTAGACAGATTGGATTTGCATATTGAAGTTCCCGCAGTCCATTTTGACGAGCTTTCTTCCAAAGCATCGGCAGAATCCTCCGAGACCATAAAAAAACGTGTGGATGCTGCCAGAGCAATTCAAAATGAACGATTGAAAGGAACAGGCATTACCTGCAATGCTAAAATGACGCCTACACTGTTACAGAAACATTGTCAACTGGACCAAAGTGCCAATCGTTTGCTAAAAGCCGCTTTTGAAAAATTAGGACTTTCCGCACGCGCCTACGACAGAGTGCTAAAAGTAGCACGAACCATTGCAGATTTAGACCATAGCGCGCAAATACACGCACAGCATATTGCGGAAGCAATACAGTACCGCAGTCTTGACCGCAAATATTGGAATAAAGAGTTATAAAAAGTACTGCAATATGTAAATATTTCCAGTAGATAGATTTGTGATAAAATTTCACGCACGATGTTTTCTGTCGTATAAATCCGTTAAAATATACCGTGCAAATATTCCAAATAATGGCGTATTAACGAAAAAATAGATTTACTGCCAATACGGACATAATATATCCTGTTGTGTCTGCCATCAGCGCTGCGGGAATTGCATGGCGTGTCTTTTTGATGCCCACCGAACCAAAGTACACAGCAATGGCATAAAATGTGGTTTCCGTAGAACCCATCATGACAGAAGCAACACGTCCGATAAATCCATCTGCGCCGTAATTTTGGAAGATTTCTGTTAAAACCGCAGTGGAACCGCTGCCGGAAATTGGGCGAAGCAAGGCAAGCGGAAGTACCTGTGCCGGGAAACCTAAAAAATCGGCAACCGGTGCAATCCAGTTGGTGAATAATTCTAACGCCCCGGAAGCACTCAGCATAGTAACTGCCATAATCAAGCCTACCAAGGAAGGCAAAATAGAGATGGAAGATTGGAACCCTTCCTTCGCACCTGCAATAAACGTATCAAATAGAGGGACACGTTTGAAAAGACCAAATACAATAATGATACAGATTACAACAGGAATAATGTAAACACTGAAACTTTCCATATGGATCACTCCTTTAACGTAATCTGTGTTCTTTTTTGCGTCCTTGTAGCAACTTTGCCACAATTACTCCCACAATTAACGATACTACGGAAGCAAGCCATACAGCGGGCAGTATATCAAACGGAAACTGCGCGCCGTATTGCGCTCGCAAAGCCCCCATAAATGTAGGAATCAATTGTATGGATGCAGTATTAATCACTACAAACATAACCATACTGTTATTGGCAACCGAAGGATTGGGATTTTCTTTCTGCATTTCCTTCATAGCGGCAATGCCAAGCGGAGTTGCCGCATTACCTAAACCTAAAAAATTGGCTGCCATATTCATGGAAATTGCTTTTAACGCACTGCTGCCTGCCCGGTAATCGGGAAACAGACGTTTTAACAGCGGATTGAATACTTTACATAATACAGCAGTTAGTCCGCCGGCATCTGCAATTTTCATAAATCCTGTCCATGCACACATCATACCTAATGTACCTATTACCAATTCCACTGCACTGCCTGCGCCTTTCATTACTGCTTCTGAAAGCTGCGGCATTCTGCCTGTGAAAATGGCGCACACAAAACTGATTAAAATCATAACTGCCCATATTACATTTAACATGCTTTACACCTCTGCAATAAGTATGTACAATTGGACTAGTTTATGAATTTTTTGAAAATTCTGTTCGACAGAAATTTAAATCTATTGACATTTATGGTAAAAAAAGGTATGATATTGACATAAACAAAGTAATTGTAGTAAAAAGAAAAACAAAATCTAAAAAAAGGAGCAATTTTTATGAAATCTACAGGTATTGTAAGAAAAGTTGATGAATTGGGAAGAATTGTACTTCCAAAAGAACTAAGACAAACACTGAATATTAACGAGAGGGATCCAATTGAGATTTTTGTGGACAACTCCTCTATCATATTGCAAAAATATGAACCAGCATGCATGTTTTGCAATAACACAAACGATATGGTGCAATATATGGGCCGCAACATTTGTAAAGAATGTTTAAAAGCAATTGAAGCGGAAGCCGATAAAAAATAATAAATCCAAATAAAAAAACGCAGCTGTTTTAAGAGAGGCAGCTGCGTTTTTTTACTTATTTATAAAATGCGAGCATCGTTTACAACAATTTGAAAGGTTAAACCTAAAAAATCTGCGGCTTTTCGGCAAAGTACCATACGTGTTAGAAATATTTCAAAATATTCTATCACAGGACAAATGGTGGTATCAATGGTTAATTTCAGTAATGCCACCTTTTGTTCTTTGTTTACTTCTATGCTGGAATGTTCTACTGCGTAATTTACTCTGTCATGAATATCTATGGCTACAGTTTCTTTGTTTCTCACTCTTGTACGGCGAACATCGCTTTTATCAGCCAAAATCAACGCTGCTGCAATTGGATTGACTGCTGTTGCAGTTCCCTCATCATGATTACCGATTGCAGCAATAATTTGACTGATTTCACTTGGTGGCATTCCCATTCTTGTCAAAATTTGAAATGCCATAATCGCACCTGACTGCGCGTGGTCTACACGATTGACCACATTGCCGATGTCATGCATATAGCCTGCAATCGCTGCAAGCTCGCACGTACGCTCATCGTATCCCAAATCTTCTAAAATACGGCGTGCATACACAGCGCTTCTCTTTAAATGGGCAAACCCGTGTTCCGTATAATTCATAACGCCCAGGTATTCATTGCCTTTTGTGATATACTCATTGATTTCTTCGTTGTTTTCAATGTCTTCAAATGTGACTTGTTTTTGATTGTTGTTTTCCACGTGACCTATCTCCTATCAAGGTTCCATAATCATATCATACATAGCCTGTAGACATATTTCGCCATGTTTCATAAAATGTTTGATGTCAATATGCTCGTTGGCGTCATGCATGTTGCGGTTTGGTTCATCTTCAAACAAAGGACCAAATGCGACACAGCGTCCCTGGACTGTACGTGCATACGTACCGCCTCCTGTCGCATAAAGATTCGCCTCTTTTCCCGTTGTTGTTTGATATGCCTGCTTTAATAACGAAATGAACGGAGCATGTTCTTCCATATATAACGGTAAATTTAAATGGTGCAAATGGAAAGATAAATGATATTGTGATGCTTTGGATTGGATATGCTCCATGATGCCATTTCCATCTGACGTAACAGGATAACGAATATCAATACTGACCACCGCTTTTTGCTGAAAAATTTCAACTTTTCCCACATTGCAGGTGAGCGCACCGGAAGGTCCATCTGTTTGTGCAATACCAAGCAACTCACCATTGCATTGTGTGTGAATCTGCTCATGGATAAATGTGAGTATATCTCCCAATTGCTCCGGAGTGAATACTTGAAATAACAGAGCTGTCAAATGTGTTACTGCATTGAATCCTTCTTCCGGCTGCATTGCATGGGAAGCTTTTCCCTGTGAATGTATCACAACGCCGCCTTCATTTTCTGTAAAAGTAAATTGACCCTTTACATGTTCACAAGCTTGTTTCAATAATGCTATTTCTTGCTTGGTACAGCAAATATCAGCTTGTGCACTGCTTGGTACTGCATTTATCACGGTACCGCCCTGAAATTGTCTTACAATTTTTGCATTGTTTTCTGCTGCATGTAACGAAAACTGTAAAATTCCCTTTTCTCTGTTGCAAATACCATAATCGGAATCAGGGGTAAAGGCTTTATCCGGCAATGGCTCATGACGGAAATAGACACGTAAATCATCCATTCCCACCTCTTCTCCTGCACCAAAAATCACTCTGAGTCTGCGTTTTGGAATAACATCTGCATCTTTTAATGCCTTTAGACAGTAAAGCGCCATCAGGGCAGCACCTTTGTCGTCCAGCACACCTCTTCCAAATAATAAATCTCCTTTTCGTGTCAAAGTGAACGGATCACTATCCCAGCCATCCCCTGCCGGAACCACATCTACATGTGCCAATACCGCAGACATATGTTCTCCTATACCAAATTCGGCATGACCGGCATAATTATCTACATTCGCCACCTCAAAACCCATTTCCTCTGCTCGTTTTAATATCCAATTCAATGCCTTGGCCGACTGTTCTCCAAACGGATATTCCCCTGTTGCTGTTGTACACACAGATGGAATAGAAACCAACTTTGCCAAATCATCTATAAATGCATTTTCATATTGATAAATACGAGAACCAAAATGCATGGACACCGCCCCTTTCTGTGAAAATTATAACATAAAAGAAATTGTGAAACAATTTCTAACCTATAAATGTTAAAACGTTCTTGTTAACAGTCAAAACTTTAGTTTTGTTACTGTTACAAGGTTGTTATAGCATTAAAAAAATTGCTTTGCAATTTTTAGCCATAAAACGCTAAAACGTTCTTGTTAACAGCCAAAACTTTAGTTTTGTTGCAGTTACAAGGTTGTTATAGCATATGCTATTTACATAAAAAATAAAGCATCCTATCCTTAAAAGGATAGGATGCTTTATCAACCATTTACAGCTTAAGCATACGATAACCCACACCAATATGTGTTTGGATATATTGGGGAGCGGAAGGATCCTTTTCTATCTTCTTACGCAGCGTAGCCATAAATACTCGCAAAGAAGCTACCCCGTTGCTCCAAGTATTGCCCCATATCTCCTTTGTAATGTAGGTATGTGTTAAAACTTTTCCGGTATTTTTGGCTAATAGGCAAAGGAGTTTATATTCTATTGGTGTTAAATACAATTCCTTATCCTTCATGTACACACATCTGGCTGCATAATCAATTTTTAAATCTCCATTGATATATACGGACTGTTCTGCCTCTGAACTTGTTTTCATAGTATTTAATCTACGAATAGTTACACGCAAACGTGCAAGTAATTCCTCTACTGAAAATGGTTTTGTCAAATAATCATCGGCACCTGCATCCAACGCATCTATTTTATCTGTATCTTCACTTCTTGCACTTACTACTATAATAGGCATGTTAGACCAAGTTCTGATTTTTGTAATAATATCAATGCCGTCCATATCGGGCAAACCTAAATCTAATAATACAATATCAGGATTGTGGGATACTGCTTCTAATATTGCTGCCTCTCCCGTACCTGCTGTATGAAAACGATAATCATGGGTTTCTAAAGTTGTAGTAATTAAATTACACACTGCCGTGTCATTTTCTACAACCAAAATTAAGGGTTTATTCATATAAATTGACCTCCTCTGCAGGTAATGTAAACCGAAAAACAGTACCTTTCGGTTTATTATCCAAAACAGAAATTTCCCCGCCATGTGCATTAATAATGGACTTGCAAAGCGCAAGACCCAAACCAAGACTTCTATGACTGTCTACCACTTCATTGGGGGCAATATAAAACATGTCAAAAATTCTTTCTTTTGCTTGGTCCGGAATTCCGGGTCCGTCATCTGCAATATCTACAATAACCTGTTTGTCTTTCTTTGTGGTTGAAATGGTAATGGTAGAGCCCGTAGGGGTATACTTTATAGCATTATCCACAATATTAATAATAACCTGAACAATTAATCTTGCGTCCATTTTTGCTAAAATAAAGTCTTCCGTTTGCACTACTTTGATGGTATGTTCATCCTTTTTCTTATTTACATGATGCAATGCTTCCGTAATGACTTCATCCATCAATTCTGCGGACATCTTTAAATGCATACTTCCTTCTTCAATTTTTGTAACCGCCAATAAGTTTTCTACCAGGTTAATCAACCATAACGCATCATCATAAATATCACTGTATAATTGCTGTTTCTTTTCTTGTTTCAATGTGTCTCCATTAGATAACAAAATACCTGCATTGCCTGAAATAGACGTTAACGGTGTACGCAAATCATGTGAAATGGAACGAAGCAAGTTTGCTCGCAATTGTTCATTTTTAGCAAGAATAGCAGCCTTTTCCCTTTCTTTTGCAACTTTTTCATTTTCCAAGGCCAATGCACATTCGCCTAAGATAGAAAGCATAATGCTGTTTTCAAATTCCTCCAAAGGCTCTTCATCTATGACAATGCCCACGACACCATATACATTATCATTCATCCGAATTGCAAGATATAAGCATTTCGCACTGGACAGCGTTCCTGTAGTGGCACCTGCCCTTTGATTGTTCTTAAATACCCATTCGGCAACAATACGTTCATTATCACTGATATAAGCCTCATTATGTTGTTCAATTCCTTTTGGTGAATATATCCGAGGCTCGGACAATGAAGCATCTTTTGCCAAATACACAACGATGTCTCTATCCAATAATTTGATTAACTGATGAACCGTAACATCAATGATATTTTGCTCACCTTCTGATTTTTGAATTAACTGGTTTGTATCAAATAATACCTTTGTACGAAATGCAACCTGGGCAGCTTGCCTGGCATTTCTTTTTATTTTGGTTGCCAGCGTACTTGTAATAAAAGCGGCAACAAACATAATAATAAAAGTGGCAGGATACTCTAATCCATACGTATGAAAGGTATATCTTGGGTAAGTAAAGAAGAAGTTAAACACAAATACGCTGATAACGGACGAGGCCAGACTATAAATACGGTTTGTTGTAATAACAGCCGTAACCAACACGCCCAATATATAAACAATAATAATATTTGCTTCACTAAAACCAAATAAATCAAAAATATACCCAATCAGCGTTGCTGCACATAAAACAAGAATACTTTTAATCAAATCAAGGGGTACAAATTTCCATTTATAATGCTGCTTCTTTTTTATTTTATAAGGTACAGTTTCCTTATCCGGAATTACATAGATATCTAAATTTGGAGAGAGCACCAACATCTTTTCTGTCAGCGTTGGCTTTGCAAAAATATGTTTTCTCTTTGCGGTACTTCTTCCAACTACAATTTTAGAAACACCGGACAATCTTGCAAATTCTGTGATTTGGAATGCAACGTCATCGCCGTAAACGGTTTCAATCGTTGCTCCCAACTGTTCTGCCAAATGGATATTGTCACGTAACCGTTTTTTATCCTCTTCACTCATATTGGGAAAATCTGATGTTTCTACAAACAAAGCGGTAAAAGTACCTTTAAACGCGTTTGCCATTCTCGATGCTGTTCGGATGATTTTTGCATTTGTAGGGGAAGAAGACAGGCAAACCAAAATATGTTCATCCGTAAAATAATCGCTGTTACTTTTAATTCTGGCACTTTCTGTCAGTTTATTTACTCTATCCGCACATCTTCTGAGAGAAATTTCTCTTAACGCCGTTAAATTTTCTATGCTGAAAAAATTTGTTAATGCCTTTTGCGCTTGGGTATCTAAATAAATTTGTCCGGCATGCAAACGCTCTATCAAATCTTCGGGTTCGATATCTACCAGTTCTACCTGGTCCGCATTGTCAAATACTCTGTCCGGAATACGTTCTCTTACCGTAATCCCTGTAATAGAAGCCACCATATCATTTAAGCTTTCAATATGCTGTACATTTACGGTAGTATATACGTCAATTCCTGCTTTTAACAGTTCCTCCACATCTTGATAACGCTTTTCATGTCTGCATCCTTCCGCATTGGTATGTGCAAGTTCGTCTACGATAACCAACTGTGGCTTTCTTTTTATAACGGCATCTAAATCAAATTCTTTTAATACAATATTGTGATAAGGTATTTGTTTATTCGGCAGTATTTCCAACCCTTTCAGTAACGCTGCCGTGCGCGGTCTTGGGTGCGGCTCCACATACCCTACTACCACGTCAATTCCTCGTCTTTTAGCGGCGTGTGCCGCTTTTAACATCGCATACGTTTTACCTACACCTGCCGCATAACCAAAAAATATTTTTAAATGTCCTCTCTTATGATAAGAATCTTCATTTTTAATGGCTCTTAACAATTCATCGGGATTGGACCTTATTTCTCCCATATAATTCACTCCAAAGCGCTTGATACATAAATTTATTATAGCATAGCCTATCTTAAGGAAATATAAACGAACCATAAATAGCATTAAGATTGTATAAAGATTATATCATACGGCTACATCTTTACAATATCTCCTTACTTGTATTTTTATCCATCACAGAAATACAAACAAACAATAATAGTCTAAAAAGATAGAAAATCCCGCTTTGAGAACATTCCATAAATATAGGCGTACAAAAAAGGGATTTTTCCTATCACGGAAAAATCCCTTAATATATTTGTAATGCTCAAACAAAATTATTCTTTTAAAATACCGTCTAACATGAGATTGACTTTTAGAACATTTACTGTTTCTTCACCAAAGATTCCTATAAATCTGCCATTTTTACATTTATCAATAATTGCTCGAATTTCATCTTCGGTTTTATTATTTGCCTTAGCAAGTCTGGGAATTTGATATTCGGCAGCTGCCACAGAAATATGTGGGTCAAGACCACTTCCCGAACATGTAACCAAATCAACAGGAATAGGCGTATCACCCATATCAGGATTGGCTGCTTTAATTTTTTGTACACGTTCATCTACCAATGCCTGATATTCTTCACTTGCAGGACTCAAGTTTGATGGGGATGCATACATAAGCGCTTTTCCATTTTCGTCTGTATAAGTAGAAACATCAATATTCATAATACGGCCCCACATATGTGCATCGTCAGTATATTGCTGGCCTAACAATTCACAGCCATATTTTTTACCGTCTACTTCGATAATACTGCCATTGGCTTGGTTAGGAAAAATAAGCTGTGCAAGACCTGTTACAACACCTGTATAAACAACACCGCACACTATGGTAAAGATTAAAAAGATAAGTGCTGCACGCGGTAACACGCTTTTTAATGTTTTCATGTACAATTCCTCCTTAACCAATTCCCATAACAGTTAATAACATATCCAATAATTTAATACAAATAAACGGTGCTACCAGTCCGCCCAAACCATATATCAGCAAGTTCCTCGACAACAGCTTTCCGGACGAAACCTCACGATATTTTACACCTTTTAGAGCCAATGGAATCAATACAATGATAATTAATGCATTGTAAATAATAGCCGATAGCACTGCTGTTTGTGGGGAATGCAAGCCCATAATGTTCAGCGCGGACAATCCCGGATACAATCCCATAAACAGAGCAGGGATAATTGCAAAATATTTTGCAACGTCGTTTGCGATTGAGAATGTTGTCAAACTGCCTCTTGTCATTAACAATTGTTTACCAACACGTACAATATCAATCAGCTTTGTAGGCGAAGAATCCAAATCAACCATGTTTCCGGCTTCTTTCGCCGCTTGTGTACCACTGTTCATGGCCACCGCAACGTCTGCTTGTGCAAGAGCCGGTGCATCGTTGGTACCGTCACCTGTCATAGCAACCAAGTGGCCTTTGCTTTGATAATCGCGAATCATTTGAAGTTTTGCTTCAGGTGTTGCTTCGGCCAAGAAATCGTCCACACCTGCCTCTGCCGCAATGGCTGCAGCAGTTAATGGGTTATCGCCTGTAATTATAATAGTTTTAATACCCATTTTTCTTAAATCAGCAAATTTTTCTTTTACACCTTGTTTTACAATATCTTTTAGATGTATTACGCCCAAAATTTTATGGTCTTTTGCTACAACCAAAGGAGTGCCACCTTGATTGGAAATGGTTTTTACTGTCTCGTAACATTCTTCCGTATAACTTCCACCCGCTTCATGTACATAATTGCGAACAGTATCTGCTGCACCTTTACGTACTTCCATGCCATGATAGTCCACACCACTCATACGGGTTTTAGCCGTAAATGGAATAAAAGTCATTTCATTTTCTGAAATTGTTCTTTCCTCAACACCATATTTTTCTTTCGCAAGAGCAACAATGCTTCTGCCCTCTGGTGTTTCGTCCGATAAAGAAGATAAATAAGCAGCATCAGCCAATTCTATAATGGAAGCGCCGTCCACAGGAACAAATTCATGTGCCTGGCGGTTACCGTATGTAATGGTACCTGTCTTATCAAGCATTAAAATGTCAACGTCACCTGCTGCCTCAATGGCACGACCACTCATTGCAAGTACATTGGCCTGATTGAGTCGGCTCATACCTGCAATACCAATGGCAGACAACAATGCGCCAATGGTAGTAGGAGCCAAACAAACAAGCAATGCAACCAATGTGGTTACGGAAGTAGGATTTTCAATACCTGCCTGATTTGCTGAAAATACAGAGTAAGTATAAAGAGAAACTGTAACCAAAATAAAGATAATTGAAAGAGCAACAAGGAAAATTTGGAGTGCAATTTCATTTGGTGTTTTCTTTCTGGCAGCACCCTCAACCATTGCAATCATTTTATCCAAGAAGCTTTCTCCTGCGTCACTGGTAACCTGTACTACAATCCAGTCAGATAACACTGTGGTACCGCCTGTAACAGCGCTTCTGTCACCACCGCTTTCACGGATAACAGGAGCAGATTCACCTGTTATGGCACTTTCATCTACAGATGCAGCACCTTCAATAATCTCACCATCGGCAGGAATTTGTTCTCCTGCCTGAACAATGACAATATCACCTTTTTTCAAAGTTGCGGAAGATACCACTGTGATTGCATCCTTTTGGTCTGCTGACGGTATTTTATGGGCTTCCACATCTTTTTTTGCCGCGCGCAAAGAGTCGGCCTGTGCCTTGCCTCTGCCCTCGGCAATGGCTTCTGCAAAGTTAGCAAACAAAACAGTAAACCAAAGAATAATCGCAATTGCGAGTGTGTAACCGGCTGAAGCATCCTTCAAGCCGCACAGAGCAATAATCCAAAGAATCGTCGTTAAAATAGCTGAGATGTAAACTAGCAGCATCACAGGATTTTGTGCTTGTGTTTTTGGATTAAGTTTAATAAAAGAATCTGAAATGGCTCGGCCAATCATTTTTTTATCGGCAAAGCCTTTTTTCGGATTTGATGCCATAGTATAACCTCCTTATGCTATTGTGCTGAAGAACTCAGCAATAGGACCAAGTGCAAGCGCCGGTAAGAAGCTGAGTGCACCGACCAAAAGTACAATTAATATCAGCAAAAATACGAACATTGCGTTTGTAGTGGATAGAGTTCCGGATGTGGTTGCAATCTTGCTCTTTTTGGCAAGACTTCCGGCAATGGCCAGAGTACCGATAATAGGCAAAAATCTTGCAAAAAGCATTACCAGTCCCAATGACACATTCAAGAATATCGTATTTCCGTTAAAGCCTGCAAAAGCCGAACCGTTATTACCACCGCACGACGAATATGCATATAACATCTCTGAGAACCCATGCGCTCCTGAGTTATTTAAACTGTCTGCCACACCCGGAACAATTGCAGCAATACCACTGCCCAACAGAATGGCAACAGGTGTTGCCAAACAAACGACAACTGACCATTTCATTTCATATGGTTCAATCTTTTTACCCAAGAATTCCGGCGTTCGTCCAACCATAAGACCGGCTATAAATACCGTGAGTATCGCAAAGGCCAGCATACCATACAGTCCGCAGCCAACACCGCCGAATATAACTTCACCTAATTGCATCAGCAACATCGTGACCATACCTCCAAGAGGTGTATAACTGTCATGCATGGAGTTAACTGAACCGTTAGAAGCAGCGGTTGTAAAGGTAGCCCATGTTGCGGAAGTTGCAATACCAAAACGGGATTCTTTACCTTCCATATTACCGCCGGCTTGATCGTACATTGTTAGATTTACCGCACCGTTGTCACTCAATTGAGATGTGCCGATTTGTTCTGTAACCGCCACTGAACTTAGTGCAAGTACCAAGCAAATAAACATTGCGCAGAAAATCGCGAAACCTTGCTTTTTATTCTTAATACTTAAACCAAAGGAGAAGCATAAAGCTGCAGGAATTAACAGCAGAGAAATCATTTCAAGCAAGTTTGTAAATGGATTTGGGTTTTCAAGTGGGTGAGCTGAGTTTACACCCATATAACCACCGCCGTTTGTACCCGTTTGCTTAATTGCAACCTGGCTGGCCGCAGGACCCATCGGAACAAATTGTTCCGTTACAATTTGTGCATCTGAAACAATCTCACCATTTAAGGTAACGGTATTGGTATCTAAATCAACCGTTGCACCCTCCAATACTTCACCGTCTGCACTTACCGCTACAGGTTCTACCAAAGAAACGGTTTCAGCCGGTTTAAAGTTCTGAATGACTCCGCCGCCAACAAGACAAAGCGCAATAATGAGGTTTAAAGGAATTAATACGTGAACTGTAATACGTGTAAGGTCTACCCAGAAGCTTCCAAGTCCTGTATCTTTTACTTTTGTAAAACCACGAATCAACGCATATAAAACCGCAATGCCGGTTGCTGCAGAAACGAAGTTTTGTACTGTAAGTCCCAGAGCTTGTGTTAAATAGCTTAAAGTTGACTCACCGGTGTATGCCTGCCAGTTTGTATTGGTAATAAAACTAATAGCAGTGTTAAAGGATAAGTCCCACGATACTCCGGAGAGTCCCTGTGGGTTGCCGGGTAAAAATCCCTGAAGCAATTGCAAAAGAAAGACAAACAGAAATCCAATACCGGAAAAAATCAGCACGCTGACTAAATATTTTTTCCAGGTCATCTGTTCGTCACTTTTAATCCTCATTAACTTATATACACCTTTTTCACACGGTGTAAGTATTCTTGAAAGAAAGGTCTTTTCGCCTTCCATTACTCTTTTAATATAAAAACCGAGTGGAACGGCCAATGCAACAAGAATTACAAGATACAGAACGTATTGTAAAACTGTGTTCATTTTTGATTATCTCCTTTCATTAAGATTACTACATAATAAACTAGAAGCGCGACCGCAATGCAGCCAATAATTGAAACAATTATCAACATCTTTTCTCATCCCCTTTTTTGCGCCTTCCTCAACAAGTATAATAGCAAAGATTTAAAAAAGGTATTAGCATAAACGTCTGTACATTAAGATTGCATTAAGTTTTCACGTTTTGTTCACAAGTCAGCCAAGTAACAATATCCATTTATGATATTATTTAGAAAAATTTTCATGTAACTTTCCATATTCAAATAGAAAGATTTTTTCTTATGATAAACAAGAGCAATAAAAAAGACTGCACGAAATCGTGCAGTCTTTTTCACTTAATATTTAAATTTCAGGATTTGAAATACCTGCTTAATATGAAATAACGCTGTATTATGAAATTATTTTTTCTCTTTTCTAACTCGTAATACAACAATTGAAACAACTAGGGCAGCAGATAATGCCACGGCAATATAAATCATAGTATTATTTCTCTGATCTCCTGTAGATGGAGAATTTACATTTGCAGTCGCTTGCTCTGTCTCGGGTTCTGACATTAAGCCTGTATCGGTCTCTGCGCTGTTTTGCTCTTCTTTCAGTGCTTGTATTTTTTGTTCGGCAGCTTCCAAAACCGCTAAGTTTGTTACCTTTTCTTTTTGTTCTTCTGTCAATGAGTTATAAGCGGCGCGTACATCTGCTACCGCTTGCTCTTGTTCCAAACCGGTTATTTCACCCAAGTTTTCAATCATTTCGCTCACTTTGTCCACCGCAGCCTGATCATCTTTTAAAGATGTAATTTTAAGTTCTGCTGCTTCCAGCAGATTCAGGTTATATACCTGTGCCTTTAAATCTTCTGTCAACGCATCGTATGCATCGCGTACTTTTACTACGTCTGATTCTTGCTCCAAACCAGTAATCTCAGGAAGATTTTGAATCATAGCAATGACATCATCTGCAGCATTTTCCTGTCTGCCATTTGTATACGCTTTGATCATAGCATTACCCAAAGTCAGTTTCATTGTGGTTTCCTGAGTTTGGAGTTCAAACGGTTTTAACGTTGAAACATCCAGCCATTGTCCGTCACAACTAATATAGCTTTCTCCCGGATTGGAGACTGCAATATATTCAAAACTATTCAACAAATATCCAATCTCTACCGGAAGGTAATTGTTAGCAGAACCGCCATTTACGGTTTGAACAATGGTATAAGTATCTCCCGGACGTAAATTTACCGGTTGATCTAAATTTATAGTATAAAATCCGTTGCCATCAACCGTTGCAGTCTGTTTGGAAACCAATGTTCCGCTTTCGGGCTTTCCTGATTCACCACCTAGATAAACAGCAATTTCTGCTGTGCTTCCTTCAGCTTGGTTAGAAAATAGAGACACTGCAGCCAAAGTGACATAATCATCTGCCGTAAATACATTAGCTACGGATTCATCCATACCACCAGTGTATCCGTTGTCTGCTAAAACAGCCTGAGCAGCACTCTGTGACATAGATAATGGAGAAGTAATGCCAAGATAATCATATTGCTCTATATTGTCGTAATCAAATCCGTCTGTTATAACATCCATCTCATAAGAAACAGGCAAACTTAAACTCTCATCATAATAAGAAATCCAAAAATACCCATAATCTTTTCCACCTTCATCATTTGGGATAGCATGCATATAATCATGCGCTGCAGAATAGGAATCAGGATCTTCTCCCCAGCTGTTTTTAATTAGAAAAGCACCATTTCCTTCCGGTTTTGTATCTCCGCTAAAGTTATCTTTAGAAAAATTATCATCCCAACCGATAATAGCAACAACATGATTAGGGCTATTTGACCCTGTGGTATAATAACACCCATGTTCTTCATTCCAATATTTCAAGATATTATCTTTTTCGGCATCACTTGTAGGCTGATATACATAGTAAAAGGCACTTACAGCACCATTATTATAAATAGATTCTTTTATTTGTTCAACAGCCTTGGCATCGTAAACATATTCTCCTGTTGTCCAGTTAGCAGGGCTGGGAAATATTTCTGCATTTTGCAAATGCGCTTCGCTAGCGGTACGATATGTTTCATTTACAGTCCAATTCGCATCTTTATCTTTTCCTCCGTTATCATCCTGATACGGAACATCGCTTTCATAAACAGGACCTTGCCAAGCAGCGTAGGTACCCATAGCATTTGTTACTTGTCCGCTGTCTAAGGCAGAACCTATATTATTGTTATTCATGCCTTCTCCCGCCTGATCTAATCCTTCAGGTCTTGCATGCTTTGTAAAATAAGCCAAATGTTTTTCCGAAAAATCAGGTGCAACTCCTGTTTTTAATAAGTAATTGGACTCTACTGCAGCAGTTGCCGCAAAAGCCCAACAAGTGCCTAATGGGTCCTGATTTTTTACCGACGTTGATAATTGATAATCGCGTAAATCATAAGATGCAGGCAAATCAACACCTGTATTTGCATAAGTTGCGGGTACATTTAAGTCACGGTCCAGCTGGTCTTTCAGCATATCCGCAAAGGGTATTTCTTCCAATGCAGGAAATGAAATTTCTGTATTTTCTTCCGCCTGCACAAAACTGAAACTGGATACTGCCAACAATGCAGTAAAGGTTGCAGCAAGCATAGCTGCCGTTCTTCGATATTTTTTTACTCCTGTCTGTTTCATATAATTCCCCCTATTATTCTGCCCTAATTCTAAGAGTTCCCTATAACTCTTCTAAAAACATTGTATTTTTCATGTTATTTTTGTCTAATTTGACATATATTAATATTATAATTCTTTTTTACCTTTTTGTAAATATGTTATTCCAATATGATAAA
>UQNI01000047.1 GCA_900542375.1 uncultured Oscillospiraceae bacterium
ACCCCTACAGGGACGCGACCGCCTCCCCAGGCTGCCCATGTGCCACCATAAAGTGTGCCGGGGTTTGTAGAAACCGTTGTTTCAAACAGACTGCCCACAGGATGCGACGCCAAAAAGACTGCACTTGTTCCAATATCTTCAATTGTGAGCGTGATATCATCCGTTAGTGTCTTTCCGTTAATAACTCGAGACAATGGAACTTTTTCATCAATTTGTTTTTGTAGGTTTGCTGCGACATTTTCATCTAAGATATTTTGAATGCTTTCAAACCACTCTAAAAAGTCAGCTTCTTCATTTTGCTTAAAGCTATTCAAATCACTTTGAATTTGATTATATAACTCGGATGTGTCGATACCTTTTACAAGACAAACAACAATTCCGCATTCCTCAGTGTTTAGTCTTGTATCCTCGATATTTCCACCTACGATGGTAGAGGTGTTTGCAGGAACCAGAATATTTGCTAGTCGAAGTTCATACACCGTGTAGTCTCTTTGTAGGGTAGGAACGGTTGGATCTACACCTGGTGTGCCTTTTTTGATGAAAATGTCTATATCCCTTGCAGCCATTCGATTGTCCCACCGAAGAACAACAGAGTCGATCCGTGGCTGATCTGTTCCTATATCCAAAGTGAATTCTCTGTTTTTTTCTTCAAAACCGCAAGAACCGTTTATCCAGCAGATTCCGTTGTTTACCGTAATTGTCATTCCGCTTGAAGCGTGTACGATAAAACCGACCTCGGCTGCCATATTATTATGCACAGTTGAAACAACTCCATTGCTGATCAGAGAAGAAAAAGTCTTTCTTATCTGCTCTGCACTATTCGGTCGGTCATATATAGGATTACCATGCTCATCATACGTCACCTGACTATCAAAAAAAATACTTTCCATATTTTCACCTTCTTTATTATCTTTTTCTCGGTATTTTATCACCAAACTGCAATTTTATTTCTTTTCGGTTTTCTTTTATCAGTTCATCAACACCTATTATACGAGATTGATATACTTCGTCTGTATTTTTTAAAACAATATCGCATTTATCACCTAAATCAAAGTTTTCTTTGTACTCCATATCTCCGATAAAATCAAAGTCAATGTTTAAAATGTTTTTATGCTTATTAAGATACTCTTTGCCTCTTTCTTTGAGAGCGTCCAAATATTGTTGGTGTGACATATCTTCTTGCTGCTGTAAATCTCTCGCGTCAACATAAAGCCTTTTTAGCTTTTCCCCATTAGACTCGTCAACTAAAACAATTTGTCTTTGATCTCCCTCTCCACTTCCTGCTACAACTGCATAATTTTTGTAGTTACTGTCGTCTGTAGTGACTATAAGATTTTTGAAGTGTCCCCAATTTTGGTTAAAAATAGCTGTCTCATGCCCTAAAATTGGCGCAACTTCCGAGGTTCTATCCAACCCTGACCACACCCTGAAATCTATTCCGTTGTGTATATAGTCATAGCTTAACGAAAAACTGTACTCATACTTTTGTAATATCGAAAACATTTGTGAGGCGATTTCCTCTCCTGTTTTTTGAAATGAAATCGATGTTGTGGGGGCTTGAGATACGTCAACGTTAAAGTTTGGAATGTCATCGCAATAAATAGATAGCATCGTGCTAATGCAGTCCTTTACACTGCCGTTAAAAGAAAAAGTCGGGTGTAAAATGTAATTGTTTAGTGCGCTCTCTAAAAAAAAACCGCTGATTTGTACAAATTCTCCGCGTTCTTCACTGATGTGCTCGACCTTTTGTACAATTCCGAGTTCAGCCTCCGAATTTCTATACACATACAGAAATGAATTTTCGTAGTCCTTTGCTAAAATCTGAACGGAATACTGCCCGCATTCGTAATATCGTCTATTCCACTGAAGATTAATATATTCTACAAATTTTATTACATTGAACCTTTTATCTAAAAAAATCAAGTCCATACTATACCCCCGAATAAAGCTGATTGTAATACAGGTAGACGTGAACAGCTGAATCATTTGTATCTGCACTGTACGAAATCGTGCATCCGCCTCGGTCGATTGCAAAAAAAGTGCTTTTTCGGTCAATCGCATTCAAAAGTTTTTTACCTCCCTCTTCAATTGTCCTTTTTTCAAAATCGATTTTTACCCCTTGTTTACCTCTCAACTCTTTTGTGAATTGAATATATTCCTTTTCATTTTTATATATTTTCAGTCCACTTACGGGTGCATCGAATTCAAGAAGGACCGTGCAGTACGTTTCCACTGCACCGCTATTTGGAACGAAAACGTGCTGTGAAAAGTTTCGTGTACTTGCAACAAAGCCCTTTTCTTGCGAAATCATTAGAGGAAACCCCATCATCGGAGATATTGAAGCTAAGTCTTTGCCAAAATCGTCATAGGATTTGAAATAAGGACTGGGGCAAAACACAGATAGTGTAACCATCTGCGGCGCAAAAACGTTGTTTGTTGGCAGATCTCTTGCATCCACGATACACTCACACCATACCGTATTGTTTTTGTATGTTATATACATTTTAAAAGAATTTTTCGGATTGAAGAAATCGTTGATTTTTTCGCGCGATGGATCAAACTGTCCGGCATAGTCGTTACAGGCAGTAATCGTTACCGTTCGAGAGCTAACTCTTGTGCCAGTTATGATGTCACCGTCACCAACCGCACGTTTTTCTGTAAAGATTTCCTGTGTGATTGTGCCTAACCCCTCAATGCTAATGATTTTAAAATAATCCGTAATGTTAAGTGTTAAGCCGTCATCTCTTACGAATCTTATCATCCTTTATCACCTGCCAATCCAAAAGTAAAAATCCTGTTGATAGCCCGTGCTGTTGCGTCTGGGCTTTCTACAGGCTGGTTAAAGTTAATCACGGTTTGCCTGTCTCCTCCACTGCTTGTACTTTGTGATATACCTTTATTTATCATATAGTTACTTCTCGCTGCCGCACCTGCTACAGCCGTTTGATTCGAGTATACCGCTGCTCTTGCTTGGTCCATAAGGGCGGTGACGTCAATGTTTTTAAGCCTATCTAAAAATTCATTTGAAATACTTGTTGCTTGACCGAGCAGTTTAGGTGTATCATCTTCCAACCCCTTTTCTGCGCCTTCCATAACTTGATTGAAAATGGCGCGTACTTTTCGTGAAGGTGAATGGATATCAAATGCTTTTCGAAGATTTCCAAGGATGCCATTAGCAATACTGGTAGCTTTTGCAAAAAGTACAGGCTCTTTTTTGTTCATCTCATCAAGCATTGGTGATAACGCGTCTTTCATGGTATCTCTTGATTCTTGTGGGAGCTTATCAAAAGATGCGATCAGCCCTTCAACGGTAGATTTTGTTTTTTCATCTAACTGCCCGCCGTACAATTCTGTTTGTGAAACAAAACCTAGCCACACTGCAAGCTGTTCTAACTGTTCGTCAGTCATATTTTTCGTCAAGTCATTCCATATGCTAGTCATCGTTGAATTGTGACGATTAGTTTCAAACGCTATTGCATTTTCTTTCTCTGTTACATTGCTATACTTTGTATTCTCAATCTCTGCTAGTCTATCTGCATGTCTTTGATTTTCACTCTCTAAGGACGCGTTTTGTCCCGCCGTTACCGTTGTATACCACTCATTTAAGCCTGTAAGCTCTCCATATCCAGCACTATATTGTTCGTAAAGAGAAGCTACTTCACTTTGTACGGCTGAAATTCTCGCTTCTTTCCTTTGTTCAGCTGCTTCAATGTCTGCATTGAATGCTTCTTCATTTAAAATTCCATTTTGTGTATGTTTTTGTTGAAGTAGTGCAATTTCCTGGTTGCATTGTTCTTCAATAATTGAAATTTGTTTTTCTGCTTGCTCTTGTGTAGTTGCTAACCAATCATAAGCCGCTTGCTCATACTCTTTCGCAGATGTATCTAGTGCCTCTGCTTGTCTTTCAGCTTGAGCCACAACAGCATCCATAATGGATTGCTCAATCGCAAGTTGTTGCTCGTTTAGCTCTCTAAGTTTTTCAAAGTACTGTTCGAGCTGTTGAATTTCTTCTTGTGTATAGTCCCGCCGTTCAGCTGATGCTGTTTTACAAATCAAAGTTATACCATTTTGAACATCTTGCATATTATCCGCTAATGCTTGCTGTTCCTCGGATGATGCAAAAAGTGTTGAGTTAAAATCACTTAAATGGGATTTTGCATTGCTCATACCGTCACTAAAACGGGTGAATCCTTGTGAAACTTTTTCAAATGACTCATTTAATTGTTCAGTTTCACTTTTTCCACCACTAAGAGCGACAACTAACCCAGCTAAAGCACCAACAAATACACCAATCGCAGTTACCACCGCACCAATAGGATTTGACCTCATGGCTACGTTCCAAAGCTGTTGTGCCGCTTGTGCAAGCGTAATTTTTCCAGTTAACACCTCTGTTGCCGCAATCTTAGCCCAAAGCAATGCATTAGTGATTGTTGTCTTTGCTGCCAAAAGTGTTTCAGATGTCGTAAAGGATTTAATCCAAGAGGTTGCAGTTTGTACAATCTTTAGTGCTGCAAAACCACCTGCTGCAGCCGTTAGTAGTGGGGTTAATGGTTTGATTGCTTTGATACATGCTTCTATAACTTTTGTAAGCGGAGGTATCACAGTTTTAGCAATTTTAGATACAGTGCTTATAAAAGTTGAAAACACAGGTCTTAAACTGTTCAGTGCACCTGAAACAGCACTTGCAATTGTTTTAAAGCTGTCAATGATTGTTTTTCCCAGTTCGCCAACGCTTTTGCCTACATCACTACCGAGTAAATTTGAAGCAAGAGAGGAAATGATTTCAACGCCTACTTCTGCAACCTTTGGTATAATTTGAGCAATACCGTTGATTAAAGATTCGCCTATCTTGACCGCTGCTTCTGCTATCTGTCCAGAATTGTGACTAATTCCGTCAAGAAACGACGTTATCATGGACGTTGCCGCATCTATCATCTTTGGCGCGCTGTTTGCCGCTTGTGTTGCTACTTCTGCAAAAGCTGTACCAAGCTCGCTCACTAGTCCAGACAATCCACCGTCTTTGAACGCTTTTGTTAACTGCTCTACCATAGAGGTTGCAGAATCAACAATGGTGCGTATTGGCGTGTTTACACTATCGTAAAACTCAATTCCCAGTGTTTCAAGGGCACCGCCTAGTTGCTCAACACTGCCTTTAAGATTGTCCTGCATGATTTTTGCGGCTTCTTCTGCCGCACCATTGCAGTTGTTGATTTGCTCGGTTAGTGCTGCAAAATCCTCATCACTTGCATTGACAATCGCAAGCAGTCCAGACATAGCTTCTTTACCCGCAATACCTGCGGCATACTCTGCCTTCTGTGCTTCAGTTAACCCTTCAAAACCTTCACGAAGGTCAATCATAACCTCGTTAAACGGCTTAACATTTCCTTGCGCATCCGTTAAAGAAATTCCGAGTTCTTCCATGTAGCCAGTCATTTGCTGTGTTGGCTTTGCAAGATTTGTCAGCGTTGCTCTTAATGCTGTACCTGCTGTTTCTGCTTTAATGCCAGAGTTCGCCATTAAACCAATAGCAACGGACATATCTTCTATGGAGTAACCCAGTGCGCCAGCTACAGGCGCAACGTACTTGAATGTGTAGCCCAAGTTTGCAACGTCTGTATTCGTTGCATTTGCAGTCATTGCCAGTACATCAGAAAAATGCGCTGCATCTTTTGCTTCTAATCCGAATGCCGTTAGCGAATCTGTTACAATGTCCGCTGTTAAAGCTAAGTCCTCACCAGAGGCAGCAGCTAAAGACATAACACCTGATATGCCGTTTAGCATGTCCTCTGTATTCCAACCTGCTTGCGCCATGTACTTAAACGCTGCTGCTGATTCTGTTGCGCTGAATTTTGTTTCTGCGCCCATCTCTTTGGCTTTTTCTTTCAAAAGCTCCATATCAGAAGCACTTGCTCTTGATATAGCTTGTACTTCGGACATACCTTCTTCAAAGTCTGCCCCAATTTTGATAGCTGCACCGCCCAATCCTGCAAGGGCCGTTCCTGCACTGGCTATTGCTGTAAGTGTTCCTTTGATACCTGATTGGGCTATACCTGATAGCTTTGATAACCCTGCCTTGATACCACTTGCATCAAGGTCTGTTTCGATTACGACTTTTCCGTCCGCCATATAATCACCTGCCTATTTTGTCAATAAAAGCAGGCTCCGGCTCACTACTCTCTATGGTGTGGCTCTAGGCTCTGTCGTTTTTATATCAGTTGTCTTTGTAATCGTTATAATTTTTTTGCATCTTGTGCATTTAATCTCTACTTTTCCATATTCAAGTTTGCATAATGTTTGCCCACAATTTGGACATTTTATCTTTTCAATTTGTTCCACCTTCCTTTAAAAAGGTATAAAAAAAGCACCGTACATTTCTGTACAATGCTTATTTATTAAAGAGGGTATATAAATTTTTCCAATAAAAATACCAACTACCTAAAATGATAGTTGGTTTTCATTGGATTATACCCCTGTAAAGTCATATCCTGTAGCTATTACTTTTTTTATATCATCAATATTTAAATTTTGATTTCTAAAGGTCGTTTCAATTGTTTGAGTATTTCCCTTATTTAGATTATCAATACCAATGTATTTAGCTGCTAACAGTTTATCGTTTTCACCCAAAGCAACTACGGTTATAGAACCCAGAGAAACATCTTTAGAAGTATTATTTTCCACCATTCCTGTTATCTTAAATACATTTCCCGATGATTTTAAAACGTTCAAATTTGAGAAATCTAAGAGTTCTACCTCACTTTTTACCACTCTTACACCATTCAAATGTACAACCATTTCTTTAATATCATCGGGGTTTTCTGTTGTATCAACTGAAAATGTTGACCCACAATAAGCCTTCTCACCTGGTTGAATGATACGGGGAACAATATTAACACTCTTATCACTTTCTAGTATTGTTCCATCATTGCCAATAAAATCAACCGTATAATTTTCAATTTTTACCGCTTGGTCAAATGTATTTGTAACTTCAAAAGCATATTCCCCATATACTCCTGAACTAGAACTTAAACTGATTGAATAAATTTGTTGAGATGGTTTTAACGAAGAATAATCAATTTTTGATGACGTTTCAGAACTTGATGGATTGCTAACTTCTATTCCTTTGCCTTCATATAAGGCCTTCATTACTGTATTATATTCTTCTGCTTGAGTTGGGGTTAGTTCGTAGGCAAGCCTCAAAACTACATTATCATACTGATATATATACTGTGTCGCAAAACTTACATTTTGAGCAATAGCCTCTACATACTCTTTACGTTTTGTGGCATCTCCACTATTGGTAAAAACTTCAATTGTTCCACCTACAGGGTTATTTTCAATATCGTATTGCTCAGTAATTCGACTATCAGCAAAATTTACTTTACTGGTATATTGGTTTGGTCTTCCTAATAATTCATTCGGGTCATTTTCTTCCGCATAATCGATTTCATTCGTAATTGGAAGTCCTTGCGCCTTCAAGTATTCAGTAATTTGTGCAGCATTCATTTTTGATAATGACAGTTGAGTTTCGCTGGATATGTTACTTATTGAACTACTATTCTGCGTTTCCTCTCCGCAACCAACTAAACCAACAGATAATGCCGATGCAATCAGTAAAAATGCAATTATCTTTTTCATACTTTCTCCCCCTTGTATAAATATGGAATATTTTATCATATTAAGGGAGATATAGCAATATTTTGTGAGTATTTATAACAGTCCTGTAAGGTCTCCGCCGTTTAATAATGCTTGTTCCAATGCAGTGGTCTTTTCTCTTTCAGTTTTCGATACAGGGATTGCATATGTTTTCTGCATACGTCTGTAAAACTCTTTCTGCTGTGGGCTCATATCTTTTGTGATTGTCATGGACCTGTAGCCCATAATTTTCACAAATTGAGTTTTCTCACTGAGAGAATCGAACATGGCTTTGAATCGCCACCAATGTAAATCATGCTCCTGTGTTAAATCAATCCCGTATTGTTCTAAAAATGCAGCATAGATATACGGTGCATCATGCTCAAAAGAATATATTTGCGTGCGTCTGTTGGTCGCTGTGCCGCCTTGTGAGGCGTTATCTTTGTCGCAGTGGTAAAAGTTCATTACCGCAGTGAAAGCTGCGCCTACGTCAGCAGGAACACAAGCAATATCACCATAGTATAGAAGCAGTATTCGCATTAATTTTTCTGTGTCATCCAGTTCACTGACCGCCGTCATTTCCAGTCTGATTCCTGTCCGAAAATCCGCATTGATATCATACATCTTGCCGCCTACCTTGACGGCTGTCGGCAATTTATCTAGTAGGATATTCATGCTTTTTTACGGCGTTGGCTGCGGTTTCCTTTGTACTTCTCAGCCCTTTTATTAAAGGCTTCCTCTTGCTCTGCTTTCTGCTTCATAAAGGATTCAAAAGCATCCATGCACAGTGTTAGGCTGACTTTGTCACCAAACAACTTTTCTGATGTTCCTTCTCCAAAAATATGATTGAAAAAGTCAAAAATAATATGGCACATTGCTTCTATTTGTTCGATTTCATCTTGAATAGGAGCGATTTCTTTATTTATGTTCGCCACCATTTCGCTTCCTTGCTTAATCGCTTTTAAGGTTGTAACGTCTAAAACGTCACATTCCAGCTCAACGCCGTTAATAATCATGTCGTATCCTCCTAACGTTACGCTCCTGCACCTGCGGCAGTAAATGTTTTTGTTTTTGTGTTGAACTCACCGTCAATAAAAGAACCAACATTGTTTAGGTTACCGGTTACTTTGACAGTCTCGCCGCCTGCACCCGCGAAAGATGAAACTTCAATGGAAACGTGGAATTTTCGGGCTTTGAAAGTGTTTTCTTTCGATGAAACAGGGCTGAAAAGTTCTACTCTTACATAGTCAGTTTCTGCTTCTGCACCTGTTTTCTGATTTCTGCCGACCTCATATAGATACATAACTGCTTTTTCTGATGCAATCAGGTCTGTATCGTATGGAAATTGCGCTTGATAACCTTTGATTGTGGATGTTGCGGAACGGTCATTCACATATGTTTTTGTATCCAGTTGGGCTGCTGGGTTTTCATCCAGTGTATTAAAGCCTGCACCCATTAGTTCGTATGTTTCTTCATCTGTGCCAACATTTAAGTAGTCGGCAATCTGATATCTTTGAATTGTTTGACTCATGTTATCGCTCCTTATAGTAAGTTAATTTGCATTGGATTTGGTACCGTGCTGTTTTTTCAAGCTCATCCGCTTCCAATGCATATCCTGTTGAAATTGCTTCAATTTTTTGACTTTCCATACCTTGCGGCAATTTCGGAAGGTCACCGTTTAACGTTTGTTGCTCGAACCAATCTGAAATGTTTTCATAAAAGTTCGAGGAAAGCATATTTTGTATTGCGCTTTTGTCGTACTCGTCACGACTGGCAAAAATAAAAAGCACCTGCCGAATCGATGAGCCGTCAACATAACGCTTGACTATCGGTTCTGCCGGTACTTCTTCAATTACATATTCAATTGGGGTTTCTCCTAAAAAGTTAACGCGTACTTTTCCATCTTCATCGAGAAGCGGGCAAGTACGCATATAGTCATAAATCGCATTGATAATGTTTATTTCGCAACACCTCCTGCGAATTTCGCAACGCTTTTCACAATAGTTTTGCCTTTGTCAATCCACATACGCGGAACCCACTGCTTACCGCGTAAGCCGCCTTTGCTTGTTCCCTGTGTGCCGTAACCTTTGTTTTCATAGTAATTTTTTCTGGCATACGGCTGAATGTACTCAATGCGGTTTGGGTATACTCTAGCTGTATTTTTCAAAGGTCCTTTTTGAAAAGGTACATAAGGGTCAGACATACGGCGAACTTCACTGGAAAAGAATTTTTGTGCTTGCCCGTTTTGATTCAGGTTACGTTTTAGCAGTATCTTGTCTACAGGGTCAATTTTGATTTTAATTCCAGCCATTTACACACCTTCTACCTTCCAATGCGGACATTGACCGTCTGTGTTATAGGTCACAGATTTTATTGTCACCGCGTTATACTTTCTCTTGAGTGCGCTGGCAGTAATATCTACACCAACATTTTCGTTGCATTCTCCTTGCACAACAAGCATTTCTTTCTGCGGTGTGAAGCTTTCCGGTGCATTTTCAATGGGTATGCGAATTTTTACAAAGTTATCTAAGTTCAATCCCTTGTCCGTGGTGCTTACTGCCGTTACTTCTCGCCATGTTACACCAGCAACCGGATATCTTTTGTATGTCCCGTCTTTCTGCTCTACAAAGCAGGTGATGACTTTATTTGCTCCTATCATGGCAATACCCCCGATATAACAGACCTGTGTTTGCTAAATATAAAGAAGCTGATTCTCTCAATTTACGTGCATTTGAGCGAGAATCTGAACCATAAGACAGTGTCTCACTGTATCCGTCATTGTTAAATGATTTCACAATACCTTTTGTTTTAATGGTTTTTTGCTGCTGCATTTCGTCAACAACACTGCACACCGCTTTTTTCACTTCATCGCACATCAAGTTTGGTTTTTCCTTAATTCGATTAAAAGTAATTGTATCTATGTAATCGGAAGCTCTTTCCGCCAAAATAGCAAAATTTTTTTGTTCAAGTTCTCCGCCCCACTGCGTTTGATAGTATGTATAGTCTGCATATGCCATAGCTCTATTTTAATTACGCTGCAGCTTCAACTGGATTTTCTGCAGTAACCAGTTTAATAGCTTTGCTTTCATCAAGAAGATAAACTGCATAATGCTCATCTGCTGTAATTTCGGTTAGCTTTAAGCTAATATCTCTTGCAGTTTCAACTTCTACCCCACGTTTCAGATAAATTGCAAGTGCGCCCGGTTTTACAATGTAGTTTGTATATTTGGAACCACTCGCTTTGATTTTGTTGGAAACGCAAATTTGGCAACCCCAAATTTCACCAATAACACCGCCCATAATTGCTTTCTGTGTCATTTCGGAAGGTTTTAAATAATCAGGGTCTTTTCGGATTTGTGCCAACTGAGCAGGGGCAATCAATAACACTTTTTCCCCTTCCAAGTCTTCACCGAATTTTACTAAACCATCCGCAATTACATGACTACCGATTGTATCTTTAGCACTTACATCAACGGTCATGTTTGCTTTAATTCCAGATAACGCAGCTAAGCAATCGTTGTCTACTTTAGCAGCAATAGACAAAGACAGTTGATTTGTTCCTTCTCCTACAGGGTCACCATATCCACTAAGTACAGCCTCGTCGGTTATTTTGATACCTTTACCTGCTTTTTTTACTTTTACTTTTGAGGTGCTAGTTGTAAGAAGTGCCATTGGAATAGCTTCACCCTCCGCAACATCAGCCGCATCCCCAATATATGCAAATTTAGGAAGTGTTACAGTATCACCTGCTCTTCCCTGCAAAGTAGTATCGATTTTTGCCAGTGGTGTAAATTTAATCAAATCGGTCAGTTTATCTCTAACGACATCTGCCATTACCTCTGGATTAATCATATTTGCAATTTTTGTTACATCTGCCATATTAAATTACTCCTTTAATTCATTATAAAGTTCGGGATTTTCAGACTTAAGAGATAATCTATCCTGATATCCCATTTTTCTAAAATCTTCCTTTGTTAGTTTCATTTCTTGTGATGTACCTGTAGCCGCTACAAATGTCGGTGTTGGTTTTGTGCTCTGGAACGCATCAGGATGAGATTCCTTAAATGGATTTACAACATCATCTGCGCCGATCAGTTTGTCACCTTCAAATTGCAGCCCTTTATCCAGCAGCATTTTTGTTACATGATTTTCGTAAATTTCATCCTTTAGCTTTAAACCTTTTACATATCCCGCAACTTTGCTTTCGTGGATAAACTTTTGCTTATCAGCTTCGGCTTGCTCTGCTTTTTGCTTCCAGTCATCACATGCTTTTTGGATACTCTCGATATCCATTCCTTTGAACTCTTCTATCTGCTTGTTGGCAGCCTCTAAATTCTCGTGTGCTTCGGTCAGCGCTTTTTCTTTTTCTTCAAGAGCAGATTTTGCTTTTTCGATATCCGCTCCGTTAATCTGCATGATTTTGTCAATCGCTTCCTCCGGCACATTCAGTTCAATTAGTTCTTCTCGTTTCATAGTTATCCTTTCTGTAGATACGCTTTTGTACGAGGTCGCATCTCTTTCTACTCCACCGATTACGCTCGTAGTCAGCCAAAATAAAAAAGCCTTTTAACGCCATGCCCAGGGCATAAAAAAACCACCCTAAAAATAAGGTGGTACATTACTTTTATCTTAAGTTTTTGTTCCAAAAATATCCAAAATACTTTCACATGCATTTCCTATGTCGTTCGGTACATAATCTTTTTCAAATCCGTGCATCATCAAATAATTCTCTACCGCCTCTATGATTTCAATAATTTCATCGTCAGAATAATCATAATCATCAGTTAAATGGTAGTTAAGTTTTTCAAGTAAATTCAGTTGTTTTTCATTAAACCAGCTCCGTAAACCCTTCACGATGTATCTCCTTTTAGTCTTTTAGCTCTTTTGGTACTTGTTGGATAAACGGTAATCAATGTACCGTCAGGATTAACAGATACCGTTGCTTTTTCTCCTATTAAACAGAAGCTCTCTCTGCCTTTTGTATCTATTTTCATTTTACTAATCTGCAGTGGCTTTGTCAAAGCATTCTCTATATCCTCTTTTGAAACATTCCGTGACATTGCTCGCAATCCAAAGTGGTCACTTGCTCCAGTAATTTTAATACCATTTGGTAATGTAATACCTTTAAAATCTCCATATGATTTTGCTGCCTTTTCTACCCACACTGCTTTGCTTGCCTGACTGTGCCCAAAACCATAAATTTGCGTTAATTCTTTCTGCTGTGCCATGTCAGCATGATAGCTAAACTCTTTGTACGCGTCACGCTGTCTTTTGAGTTTTACTGCGGCAGCTGCATAATCGTCTTTCAGTCCGGCAGAATCATATCCAAGTAACTCCCGTTTGGTTTTCCGTATGGCCGTTTCCATATCTCTTTGCTTTTGTGTAGCTTCATATGTGTTATAAACCTTACCGTTATATGTAAATGAAGGAGGGTCAATCTCTCGCAGTTGTTTTCGGCTGTATGCCCTTTCAGATATGCCCGGAAAGAACGGATGATATCCATGCCTGCAGTTTGCACCGCACAGCCCATCAACTCTGCCTAAACCTGTAGTTTCTTCCAAATCGGGGTAGCCGTCTTTTTCTCCGCCCCTGTGATATACTTCACCTTGCCACACTCTGTGTGACGGTCTTGCGCCTGCGTGTGCAGTTACTTCAAAGAATTCACAGCCCAGTTCATCCGCTAAAAAATCTGTCATTCTCATAGACAGCTGATTCACACCTGTCATTACTGCCCGCCTTGCAGCTACATCAAGATGATTTGTCCAGCCCGATTCATAATCTATGAAGCGGATACCACTATCAGCAAGTCGCTTTACTGCTGTTCTTATCGCCGTGTTATAGTCCAGCGTTCCGGTTGATACGGATAACTGCGCCAAATCCAACTGTTTTTGATATGCTGTTGTAAGACTTACCGCATGAGATTTACCATTGACCTGCTCCACAAAGCCCATAGTACGGGTTAAATTTTTTAACTCACCTTGTGTCTGCCTTGTGATACTTTCGATCAGGATTTCCAGTTCGCTGTAGTCCGCAAGTTTCCTGATATTTTTATTTGCAGCATGATAAATAGCCGCTTCTGCATCAAAAGATGTTTGAGCGGCTTCATGTAACATTTTTTCTATTTCTTTCTGTGCTGTTTTATCAACATTCGAAATAGCTTTTTTTATTTTTTCGTCAGTAGATAGAATTGCACTCAATCTCTCCATTTGCCATTGTGCTGTATCTGTAATCTTTCCGGTCTTTGCAATCCGTCTGGATATATCGGAAAGTATCTCATCCTCCAACTCTTGAAACAAGCCAAAAATAGGTTGCGGAAAACTCTCTAAAAATTCAGGAGTAAGCAAACAGTATCACTCCTCAACTCGGCTCTGTGGAAGATTTTGGCGAGCGGTTTTAATCTCCTCTCCTGTGTACCATGCCCTAAACTCATCCGCGCCCAAAATCTCACCCTGTACCAACTGGAACTTCTCTGCAAATTCAGCTTTACGGTCAGTTACCAGACTGTCATCCCAACTGTAAGACGTTTCATATTCACCTTTCGGCGCAAGAGAATAAATACTACACATGACATCCATAGCATAAATTAAATCTTCCAATGCACCTTCCAATGCTTTTTGAATATCTAGAACAGAAGCATAGGAACGCTGTTTACTCGCCTTTATCTCCTCTGCTGTCTTATCAACCACTTGCGGGTCAGAGATTGTTCCATACGCAAGATTACAGTTAAACTCTATCCGCTGAAAGATACGATTTAGCCCATTTACAAGTGATTGGTCTCGAATTTGAGGACTGAATATCTGGTAAAAAGCATTTCCATTGGCTGGTGTATCAATATCAAGCCTTCTGAAAAGCCTATCACTATTTTTTGGCAACTTCAAATCCTTTTTGGTGGGTTCTAAATACTCAATCGCTGCATCAATGGCAAGTTCCGAACCTTCAAACTCCCATAACAAGCGACTGTATTGCTCGTCAGCATCTTTTATCAGTTTTTCTGCTCGTGAGTATACAGAAACACCAAGCGGAGAAGCTGAATCAACTGTATTTGCAAGTGGTATTTTAAAGTACGCAAATAATGGTTTCTCTATTGGGCTTAGCGTTGTCTTTGGCTGAATATGTTTCCATTCTGCTACTAAATCCAGTGAAATCTCTTTCCCCAAACTCCCCTTAACTTTGCTCATAAACGCTTTATTCGTTACTGTATAAGTACTACCAACCAAGCTGTGTTCTTCTACTCTGGTGTAAATATCCCCGTCACGCACAATCTGTGTGTAGAAAATACACCCCGTCATTTTCCCTGCGCCGTCAAAAGCAGTTGGCAAAAAAGTATCTGCTTGATTATAGTCAACCACAATATTGTTTCCTGCAACATACGGCTTAAGGATAATTCCACCTTTTGCACAAGCATACTCAACATTGGGTCGAATCCCTTCAATCACTCGCTGGTATTGCTCATTTAAATAGTCTGCTCTCTTAGAACCTGTAATTTCTGTTTTCATTTCCAGTGTTACTAAACGCGCAAACTCTGAAGCTATGGCAGCAGGAAGGCTTAAACTCTTCACTTTATCTGTAAGCCAATCTGCTTGGTTATTATATAGCTTTGTCCACCTGGTTATCGCACTTTCCATACTACTTGAGATAGAAGTATCAAAGTTTCTATTCTTAGGTGACACTGTCTTGACAATCTGCTTTAGCCAGTCAATCGTTTTTTTAAACAACATCGCTCCCCCAATCTAACCATTTGAATTTTTTGCGTAATACTGTGTTACAGAAGTAACGGACCTCGTCCATAGCGTGGTCATTTTCCTTCAACACAGTATCGGATGTTTTCTTTTCATCCCATCTATATAGACCGAATTCACGTATACAGTCTTTACAGCTTGGGTCTATACGTATCATACCTGAGTTTAACAATGAACTTGTAATACGTATGCCGTCAATAACACTGTTAATTGCAGGTTTTACCCTAAATTCGCCATGTCTGCGGATACACTCGATAAAGGAAGCGGCAGAAGGATCAACTATAACTCTTGTAATCGGCAAATCTTCTACCAACTCAACCAGTGCTTGATAATGTTCCTCATCCGTTCTTTGCCTGCCTTCTTTTCTACTATCGAAGTAACTTTCCTTTATGCGAGCAGCTCCCTCACTGTTAACTCCCCACAATCCCATAGAACACGGATTAATCGTACCGTAGTCAATACTGACATAGAACTCGTTATAGTCATTCATATCAACTGTTTTTATAATTGTTTCCTTTTTACTTTGGAAAAAGTCGTATACAAGTCCTTCTGCTACCACCCATAGCCCACGGATAAACCTATCATAGAAAACACCGGCATACATATTTTCATAACGTTTTTTTACCTTCTCAGATAAACTGTTGTTGTCTTTCATAGTGAAATGCAGGTATAAAGCGTTTTTCTCTTTGTGCTTTTGTATCCACTCCTTA
>UQNI01000048.1 GCA_900542375.1 uncultured Oscillospiraceae bacterium
TTTATGATAAAACAAGGGCAATCCTCAGAAAAATCATGAGGGTTATTCCGCCCTATTTTTCATAACAGCAATGAGCAATTCCCGTAGCACTTTACATGCCATTGCTGTAGAACTACCGCTTTTGTCATACACGGGACTGAGTTCATTTACATCAAAACCAACGATATTTAAATGGGACACCTGAATCATCGCTTCCAGAAGTTCCTGAAATGAAACACCTCCCGCTTCAGGCGTACCTGTACCCGGAAAGACGGATGGATCCAATACATCAAGATCCAATGTAAAATAAACAGGTTTTCCCTGTAACTGATTCACAATTTCTTTCAAACCATAAAAATTAAACTTATTGGTAAATACGTGGTCTTTTGCCCAAACAAATTCAGAACGGTCTCCGGAACGAATACCGAATTGAAAGATTTTTCCGTCACCAACCAAATCCCACACACGGTGCAGTACTGTAGCATGAGAAAAACGTTCCTCCAAATAATCCTCACGTAAATCGGCATGCGCATCAAAGTGAATAATATGGACATCAGGGTATTGCTTTACTACCGCACGCATTGCTCCCAGTGTAACAAGATGTTCACCGCCAATCATACAAGGAATTTTACCGTCTTTTAAAATCTCAGCGGTATGTTCTTCAATTTGGTCAAGGACACGTTGCGTATTACCAAAAGGCAATTCCAAATCACCGGAATCAAAAACAGCAAAATCTTCTAAATCTCCATCCTGATACGGACTGTAAGTTTCAATGCCGAATGATTCACTTCGCATTGCTTTGCTGGCAAAGCGAGTTCCCGGACGGAAAGACGTTGTGGAATCAAACGGAGCACCAAACAATACGATTTTGGATTCTTCATAAGAATTGTCACAGCCAATGAAGGTTTCTATATTCGGTTTCATAGGTCACGCTCCAATAATTCATTGATATAGGTGGGCAGTGCAAAACAGCCGCGATGTAAATCCGTATTATAATAGCGGGTATAAATACCAAGTTGGTTCCATGCATCTGCCTTTAAGTCTGCTACCGGGTCATATTTTTTGGACGCAAAACCAAACAGCCAATGACCGGATGGATAGGTCGGAATATGCGCTTGGTATACCTTACAAATCGGAAACAGATTTACAATACGGCAATGCGCACGCCGCATGGACTGAGCAAAAGAAGTGTAATATGCGTTTTCATGCTGATTGACCAAAATACCGTCTTCCGTCAGTGCTTTAAAACAGTTTCCGTAAAACTCCTTGGTAAATAATCCTTCCCCCGGACCGAATGGGTCTGTGGAATCTACGATGATTAAATCATATTCATTTTCTTTGGAGCGAATATATCGCAACCCATCTTCAAAATAGAGGTGAACCCTTGGGTCATTCAGCTTACAGGCTGTCTGCGGTAAAAATTCTTTACATACGTCAACGACCATTTTATCAATTTCCACCATATCAATGTGTTCAATGAATGGATAGCGAGTCAATTCACGTACAGTACCGCCGTCACCCGCACCAATTACCAATACTCTTTTTATATTAAGATTGGTAGCCATGGCCACATGAACAATCATTTCATGATAAATAAATTCGTCTTTTTCTGTCAACATCATATAGCCGTCCAAAGTAAAAAAGCGGCCGAATTCTTTTGATTCCAAAATATCTATTTTTTGAAAAGGGCTTTGTACAGAATATAACTGTCTCAGCACTTTAATTGAAAATTTTGCTTCTTTGGAATGTTCCTCCGTATACCACAAATCCAAACCTTTTGCTTTCACTAGTTTTCACCTACCACATTAATGTTTTCTATATGGATATCTTCCGTACCTGTTAAAAAACATCCTTTTTCTTTTGCATATGCAATATAATCCAGAATCTCCTGTGTAATACGCTCTCCCGGAGCCAAAATTGGAATACCGGGAGGATAACACATAACAAACTCGCTGCAAATTTGTCCTGCGCTTTGCTCAATCGGCATGGCGTGCTTGGCTGCATAGAATGCCTCTTGAGGTGTCATAACAACTTCCGGATTGATATATTCATGGTCATACATCCCCGCTTTATCCTTTTGATAAATACGCTTAATTTCCGCCATAGCAGAGATAAGACGTTCCATTACAAACATGTTATCTCCTACAGAAATAATAGCGAGTATGTTGCCAATATCTCCAAATTCAATTTGAATATCATATTCATCTCTCAGCAGGTCATACACTTCAATACCTGCAAGACCAATATCTCTTGTGTGGACCGAAAGTTTTGTTGTATCAAAATCAAAAATAGCATCGCCGTCAATTAATTCGGATGAAAAGGCATAAAATCCACCCAGTTTATTGATTTCTTCCCGTGCATATTGCGCCAATTCTTTTACCCTTGCAAAGATTTCTTTGCCATGCAGCGCTAAATTACGCCTGGACAAATCCAATGAAGACAGCAGCAAATAAGAACCGCTTGTGGTCTGCGTTAAGTTAATAATTTGGCGTATATACCCTTGATGCAAGTCAGGATGATTGCTGAGTAAAAACGAACTCTGCGTCAAAGAACCTCCTGTTTTATGCATGCTGACAGCTGCCATATCTGCACCGGCCGCCATAGCAGATACAGGAAGATTTTCGCCAAAATAAAAGTGGGTACCGTGAGCTTCGTCCACCAATACTTTCATTCCATGCTGATGAGCCAGCTTCGTAATGGTTCTCAAGTCGGAACAAATACCATAGTAAGTGGGATTGTTAACCAACACTGCCTTCGCATCCGGATTCTGCTCAATGGCTTTTTTCACATCTGCCACAGACATTCCCAGCGGAATACCCAACTGTTTATTGATACTTGGATTGACATAAACAGGAACCGCACCGCTTATAATCAGTGCATTAATGGCACTGCGATGTACATTGCGCGGCATGATAATTTTATCCCCGCGTTTACATACACTCATAATCATACTTTGTACGGCGGAAGTAGTACCGTTAACCATAAAAAAGGCATGCTGCGCGCCAAAAGCACGAGCTGCCAATTCTTCTGCTTCTTTAATTACGGAAACCGGATGACACAAATTATCTAACGGTTTCATAGAATTTACGTCTACCGTTAAACATTTCTCACCCAAAAATTTTGTCAATTCCGGATTTCCTTTTCCTCTTTTGTGTCCCGGTACGTCAAACGGAACAATGCGCATAGATTTATAGCGCTCTAATGCCTCAAAAATAGGGGCTCTGCTTTGGTCTGATAAGTTCATAGCACAATCCTCCTACTTGTACACATTGGTTCCACTGAATATCTCAATCATCTCTCTGCGCAGGCGGTCAGTAATTGCCAAACGTTCTTTTGGAGATAATTCGTAAACATCTGTATTAAACAGATAATTCTGCAATTCTATTTCTTTTATCAACAGTTTTGTATGAAACAAATTCGCCTGATATACATTAATATCAATTGCGTCATACTTTTGCAGCGTTTCCGTGGCGATATAATCTTGAATGGAAGTAATATCATGGTCAATAAATAATTTATTTCCATGATTATCACGTGTAAATCCACGCACGCGGTAATCGGCAGTAATGATATCGGAATCAAAACTGCCAATTAAATAGTCCAATGCATTTAGCGGAGAAATTTCCCCGCAAGTTGCAACATCAATATCCACACGAAATGTAGAAATAGAGTTATCCGGATGATATTCCGGATACGTATGCACCGTAACATGACTTTTGTCAAGGTGTGCCAAAACAGTATCACGTGAAGCAAGGTGCCCATGGTTGCAAGACTTGTCCATCATCTCTTCGGGCATATCGTTTTCACTGATTAAAAGTGTTACGCTTGCACCCTGGGGCTCATAATCTTGTTTGCTGATATTCAGCACATGCGCGCCGATAATCTCAGTAACATCACACAAAATTCTGGTTAATCTTTCAGAATTGTATTGCTCATCAATGTAAGCAACATAATCTTTTTGGGCTCGCTCACTTTTTGCATAGCATACATCATAGATGTTAAAGCTAAGTGTTTTGGTGAGGTTGTTAAAGCCGTATAAAGTCAGCTTATTTTCCAACCCAAACATCACTACCTTTCAATGAAATACCTCAACCATGATAATATATGAAAATAATAAAAAAGTCAATATACATAGGAAGATTCTCTATTAATACGGTTATTTTAACATATTTTTAATTTAACTGATGTTTTCTTTTGAAATCTTTTATTTTCTCGTGATTTCATTTATTTTTAAAGATAAGTTTTGATATTTATCCATCACTGCCTGCGATAAACAGATACCTTTAAATAAGTTAACATTTACATCAATTTATGAATAAAAAATTAAAATAAGGAACAGTATTTTTGCTTTAGAGTAACTATGTTATATGTTTCAAATACTTCCCTTACCTGTTTGAGGTTACCGCCTGCAATCAAACATGAGAAAGAAATGATAAACAATATATTTTGTTTTCATAAGCCTTGTACATAGTATTATTCTGTTATTTATAACAGCTGTCATAAATAACAAAAATGTTATTATTCTTAACATAAGTCAAACACAAAATATGAACTGATATAATAATACTCAGCTTTTATATTGGAGATATAAAAAAGAAAGAACCTCTTTTTTTATGAGCGATTCTTTCTTTATGCAATGTAACCAAGATATATTTTTAGCTATCAGTTAAATACAACACAGTATCATCCTGTTAATATTTGTAATGCTCCCTTAATAAGGCAATCTCTTTCGCATAGCCATCCAATTCATTGGGCGTTTCCAAACAAAATGGCAAGTGACATAATTTGGGATGATTGATAATTGCTATAATCGCCTCCAAGCCTATAGAACCTTCACCTATTTTTGCGTGTCTGTCTTTGTGACTGCAAAACGGATTTTTACTGTCATTTAAATGAATGGCATGCAGACGTTCCAATCCAACAATACGGTCAAACTCCTCAAGAACACCATCTAAGTTATTGACAATATCATAACCCGCATCATACACATGGCAAGTGTCCAAACAAACTCCTATTTTGTCTTTCAATGTAACGCCATCAATGATTTGGCGCAATTCTTCAAAACGACTTCCCACTTCACTGCCTTTTCCTGACATCGTCTCCAACAGGACAGTTGTTTTTTGTTCGGGTTTTAAAATGATATTCAGCACTTCAATAATTTGGCGAATGCCTTCCTCTACTCCTTGTCCTACATGGCTCCCCGGATGAAAATTATAAAACTGGTTGGGTAAGTAGTCCAAACGCATTAAATCATCCTGCATCGTTTCCAATGCAAACTCTCTGGTTCGTTCTGTTGCGGAACAAGGATTCAATGTATACGGTGCATGGGCAACCACATGTTTGATTTCATGTTCATCCATTAATTTCAGCAGTGCATTGATATCATCTATATCTAACGCTTTTACTTTACTGCCGCGCGGATTTCTCGTAAAAAATTGAAATGTAGTTGCATGAATGGATAATGCTTCCTTCCCCATATGCAAAAAACCTTTTGAGGAAGATAAATGACATCCTATTTGAAGCATAATTGAAATCTCCTAATATCTTATTTCTTTTTTTGTTTTAACAACGTTTCTTTTTCTAAATTCAATAAATAGCGTTTCATATCAAGTCCGCTGGCATAACCTACTAAATCTCCATTGGAACCAATGACTCTATGACAAGGAATGATAATGCCAATTGGATTACGATGATTTGCCATACCTACTGCACGGCAAGCTTTTGGATTGCCAATTGCTTTTGCCATTTGTAAGTAGCTCCATGTTTCACCGTAAGGAATGGTTTGTAATGTCTTCCATACCTTCTGTTGAAACGGAGTCCCCTTCGGCGCTAAAGGCAATTGAAAGGTCTGCCGTTCTCCCTGAAAATATTCCTTCAATTGTTGGTAAGCAGTTTGAATGAGAGACGTTTCCTTTTTTTCATATGGAATGATTTGATTGGGCTGTAGTATTCCTACTTCTGCAATTGCATCGTCTTCTTGAACGATGTATAACATACCCAAATCGGTTTGGTATTGATATTGTACTTTCATACGATCACCCTCTATGGGCATTATAGCATAAAGAAAATTGCGTTGCAATTTTCAACTGATAACTGCTAAACCATTCTTTTAACAGCAAAAATTTTGAATATGGAAAGGCGTTCCTTTCAATATTTATTTTGTTACTGGTATAAGGTTGTTATAACATAAAAAATTGCAACGTAATTTCTCACTATGAATTTTTTGTAACATTCTTAAAATGTATGATCCTATGAATCTGTATTTAAGTTTCAGTTGCAGTGCCTCAAAACACTCAGCCTCATAAATTCTGTTAATTTAGTGTTACGACATTGTAATGATGTAACCGTAATATCTGAATAGAAGTTCCGTGTATATTTCAGTCATTTACACAGAAAATAAAAATGGTGATAACACACATATAAAACTTGAAAAACGAAAGAAATATCTATAAAAAATGATAACCATTTCTATCAGATAAGATTACAGTCTTATCATGCCTTTATAAAATTATCATCTATGAATTCTGTTTACTTTATTTTTCAAAAATAGGTATTCAGCAGGTAGAAATGTGTACCGTAACGGAAATGTTCAAATCCACAAAAAATTGATTTCAAACGGAAAATAATAAAGTGGCAGATAATATTTCAAAATTGCGTGCCAATGATTCTGCTTGACCTTACACAACAATGAAAAAGACCAGGTTTGGATATATGCTATATCCAAACTCTGCCTGACGGATTTACACTACAAAATAGGATATCACAATAAATACAAGTGAAAAACCATAAATAAAAGCCCCGAACACAACTTTGTGCCTCGAGGCTTTCGTCTGGAGCTACTAGCCGGACTTGAACCGGCGGCCTGCTGATTACGAATCAGCTGCTCTACCAACTGAGCCATAGTAGCATAAGAAAGAAGGTATCTACCTTCTTTTCATATTTAACTTTCTGAAATTAACATTCCCATTAATTGATAACCTTGTTCTACATATACACCAGTAGATTCTGCTGTTCTCTCATTATATGCGGTAACCCCATTTTGTTGCGGCGCATTGCTTCTATAAAGAGCAAATGGAACAGGATCAGATGTATGTGTTCTTAAATTTAATGGAGTAGGGTGATCCGGCAACACCATAATGCTAAAGTCTTCCCCTGCTTCTTTCATAGCATTCATAATTGGAGCAATAATTTTTTCGTCAATCAATTCAATGGAACGTACTTTGTTGTCAATATCATGCTGGTGACCACACTCATCAGGCGCCTCTAAATGTACGTAAACAAAATCACTTCCATTTTTCAACGCATCTATGGCTGCTTGTGCCTTACCCTCAAAATTTGTATGAACGGTACCGGTTGCACCTTCTACATCGATGCTGTTTAAACCTGCACAAATGCCAATTCCTTTGATTAAATCTACTGCTGAAACCACGCTGCCTTTTACATGGTATTTTTCCTCAAACGGTGTTAAATTTGGCTTTCTGCCTTCGCCCCAAAACCATACGGAGGATACCGGAGGCAATCCGCGCCTTATACGGCTTTGATTTACCGGATGGTCTTTCAGAAACTCTCTGGAACGCTTCATCATATCCAGCAATAATTCTGAGTTTTGACCTTTAGGTAAATAATCACGAATATTCTTATCCAAAATGTCATGAGGCGGGGTTGTTTGCGCACCATCCTTTGCATCTTTCAATACCAAACAATGACGGTAGCTAATACCGGGATATAACGTTAAATATTCATTATGAAACTGTTCATTTAAATCACGAATGATTTGTGAAGATTCCTCTGTTGTAATTTCTCCCGCACTGTAATCGACCATGGTACAGTCCTCGTAGTTTTCATCATCTGACAAAGTAACTGTATTACAGCGATAAGTTACATCTGTTAAAGATAGGTCAATACCCATACTAACTGCTTCTAACGGAGAACGTCCTGTGTAATATACTTTTGGATCATATCCCATTGCAGAAAGATTTGCAGTATCACTTCCCGGGGGCATTCCTTGCGGCACAGTTTTTGCCAGTCCACAAATACCGTTCGCTGCAATAAAATCCATATTCGGATGCTTCGCACAATCCAAAGGAGTTTTATTCCCTAATTCTTTTACCGGCAAATCAGCCATACCATCGCCTAATATCACAATATATTTCATTTACTCTCCCCCATCCGTGTATAACTATCCTATCATATCGTATTATACGGGAATATGCGAATGTAGTCAAGTGATTTAATGTCATATCATTTGCAATTCAGACAAAAAAACATGTAAAAAATGACTATATGGTGAATAAAAATCACATAAATTTCAAGGAAAATTCTCACCATTCTATAATGGAAAACGAAGAAAGATTTCAGGAAGGAGGAGTAAAATGGCCAGCATAAAAATAGGCAAAAAATTACGTATGCTGAGAGAAAAATTTGGCTATACACAACAGCATATGGCCAATATTCTAAATGTTGATCGTTCTACTTACTCCTATTATGAAACTGAAAAAACTTCACCTGATATTGCAACATTAATCACGTTATCCAATGTGTTTTGCGTAGGGATTGAGGAGCTATTGGGACAAGAAAACTCAACAACTCACCAATTACATGATGCGAAGTATGCCCCTGCTGCATCAAAAAGCAAAGATATTACTTCTAATGACAGTTTTATTTATAATTTATCAGGAGATGAAAAACAATTCATTGCATTTTATCGTGCAATTTCTCCAACAACGAAAAGTGTTGTTTTACAACTGATGAAAGAAGACCTTACCCGCCAACGTTTTCAATTGAAAAATAAAAAGAGCTGAACATAATAAAATTATTATGTTCAGCTCTTTTTTGTCATGATAAAAACATGTTATCTAAAAGTAAGAGAAAACTACTCAATCTCTATGTATGATGTTAATAGAAAGCCTTTGAACTATTACTAAATTTATGATAATATAGAATATGGAGGTGATTTTATGGATTTTGATGCATTAACCGGCGGTGTAGAACCGGGAGGATTGAGAGTAAAAAATGACATACGTCTTTTAATTTGCTATCTGCTTTCCAGTATTAATGCTCCACTCTCCAAACAAGATATTGTGCAAATTATGCAGGAAAATAGCCTTGCCAATTATTTTGAAGTAATGGATTCCCTTTCAGAAATGATTCAAAAAGGTACTATTGATACTGTATCTTTTAACCAATTAAATGAAAAAGAAGATTGTGTCATCTGTAACGATATTACACGCAACATAGCCAAACAGCTTGACAGTACCCTTCCCATATCTGTCAGAGATTGCGCAGTATCAGCTGCATTTAAATTATTGGCCAAGGCAAAACGAGAAAAAGAAAACCACGTTGACATTATTGAGACAAAACAAGGTTATCAGGTAGAATGCCATATTTCCGGCGGAGAAATGGATTTAATGTCTTTTAAAATATATGTTCCGGACATATATCAGGCACGCATGGTAAAAGAAAAATTTCATGAAAATCCACAACGTATTTATAGTATTCTATTGGCCAGTGTAACAGACGATAAAGAATTACTCTCTGAATTATTTCAATAATCACTCTTAACAGAGTAAAAATATAAAGCAGATACTTTATATATAAAGTATCTGCTTTATTTATTAATCCAAGATAGCTTTTGCAATCTTTTCGCAAAGATCGTATAGCTCTTGAGCAGTTTTGCCTAATAATTTGACAGAGGTGTCTCCACTCTGAATAATGGATGCGCCACCCGTTACATTAGGAGTGTTATCAATGATTTCTCGAATTAGATCAAGATTAGAAGCTTTGTCTTGCATATTAAAGAACAATAGGTTAGCCATATGAGTATAACCTTCATATACACCAATATTGTTCATCTCGCCTTCGGAGGGATCGAACATGGTATTATCATTATAAATCAACTTACCTGCCTTACGAACTGTGATAAGAGAATTATAATACCTGTATTCAAATGTTTCACCGTAAGCAACTCTACCACTAGTTAAAATTTCCATCAAAATTAACTTAGAAGTATCGTCCGCAAGTTCAGCATGAATTGTGCTGTCAAATCCGGAATCATAAAATGGAATGGTAGGAAGCGGACTGTATTTAAACAGTGCATTTTTACCTACTTTAATGGTGCAGTCTCTACGAGCATTGCCACCATCCATTTTGTGAAGCTTTTCATAGGATTGGGAAACGAGCTCCATACTTGCATTGTCACGGATATCAAAATTAAGTTCTTGAGTATCGCCTTTTAAGATACCAGCAGAAGCAGTTTGCATCATAACAGTCATATAATTCTTGTTAAGATGAAACGGTTTCATAACTTTAAAAGGGGAAGTGAAATAAACATCACTAACGTAATTTTTCCCGTCCTTAACATCAGCAGTTACGTTTAAAACACAAGTCTTAGCATAATTGTTTTTCGATGTGTTTTCCATATCTTTTCTCCCTGAATTATTTTAAGTCTTCAAGTAGAACGTCAGATTTAATCCAGTCAATGATTTTATCTACGCCCTCGTGGCTTCTAACATTAGCAAAAATAAAAGGTTTGTCGCCTCTCATTTTCTTAGAGTCTCTCTCCATTACTTCAAGGCTTGCGTTTACATAAGGAGCCAATTCGATTTTATTGATAACCAATAAATCGGAACGAGTAATACCCGGGCCACCTTTACGTGGAATTTTATCACCTTCAGCAACGTCAATAACAAAGATGGTAGCATCAACTAGCTCTGGGCTAAATGTTGCAGACAAGTTGTCACCGCCGCTTTCAATAAATACAAGCTCAATATCAGGGAATTTATCTACTAACTCATCTACTGCTTCCAAGTTCATAGATGCATCTTCACGGATAGCAGTATGAGGGCAGCCACCAGTTTCAACACCAGTGATTCTGTCTCTTGGCATAACGCTGTTCTTTGCAAGGAACTCAGCATCTTCTTTGGTGTAAATATCATTTGTAATAACACCAATGCTGTAAGAGCTAGCCATTTCGCGAGTTACTGCTTCAATAAGGGCAGTTTTACCGGAACCAACCGGACCGGCAACACCAATTTTTTTGTAAGCCATAGTTTATTTCCTCCTAAAATCCATTAAGACATATAAAGTCTGCTGTATAGAGTTTCATGCTGCATGCAGCGAACATCAAAACCAGGTGTTGAACGACAAAGTTCTCGTTCTGTCAATGACTCAAGACGGTCTAAAACTTCAGTGAATGTTTTATGACATTCTTTTAGAATTTGTTGTCCCTGGGTCTGACTTAGAGGAATCGTTTTAACACAGCTAACAACCTTACCGGAAGTATTTGTGTATAAGAAGGATTCCATGGCACGTCTCATATCAATACCAACAGCAGCGCAAAATACACCATAAGCAATTGCATAAGTTGGTTGTTTTACTTTTTCAACATAACGTGCAAATACATCAGAGATGTAATCTACATTCATGCTAATAACGGTTTTTACAAATCTAGAGCCAAGCTTCTGTGCAGCAGCACGAATCTCAACCGGAGACTTGCTTGCCTCAACAATCTCTTCCAACTCTACAATTTTATCCAGCTTGTCCTCTTTTGTATACTCATAAGCAAGACGAGCAGGAAGCAATTCAGAGTATAAGAAGCTATTTTTAATGCTGCTTTTCATAAAAGCCAATGCAGTTTCCCCACTATTAACAATATTCTTTTGAATATAAGTCTCTAAACCATAAGAGTGAGAATAACCGCCGATTGGAAACAACGCGTCATTAACTTGTAACAGAATAAATAGTTGATTTTCGTTCATGCTTTTTCTCTCCGCAGTTATTTAGCGACAAAGAAATACCGCCATCATTTTGTCGCTGAAAAATGATGGCGGATTTAACTTCATTGATTAATGCGTATGTGCGTTAATTGAGGAAGAAATTTTCTTCTTAAAGTCGAATTTAACTGTTTTGCGTTCAACTTTAACGCCTAGTTTTTCCATCAGCGCTTTTATTGGAAGGTCTAGTGGAGTAATAAACTGGTAGTCACCTTCGCCTCGAAAAAGTGTAGCGTGTTTGTTTCCAATTTCGTAACATACTTTAGCAACCATGCGAACATCGTTGTCCACTGTCATAACTAAAGCCTCACAAGCAGGAATGTTTACAGCAATAACAGTATCGCCATCAACACCAAGCACGTCATCCTGATTTAAACCTCTGGTTAAAATCTCATTTCCCAGTGAGATACCAAGGTCACGACCTTCTTGAGTTTTTTTCTTATGTAACTTTTTGAAAGCTTCATGCCATTCAATATCTACATAATCAACCTTCAAGTTTTTAAATTGCTCATCACTTAAAGTTCCCAATATTTGTTCACATAACATATTTAAATTCTCCTAATACAGCAATGGTGAACCTCAGCTGTCAATCGTCAGCAAATGGTTCTGTTATGCCCATAATAAGTGCCCCCACATCAACCAAATATAATAGCGTATAATTGAAACATTATACGCTATTATCTATTTGGAAAAGCAACTACTATGTAGTTGGGCCATAGTGGTTACAAAACCACATAACTACATTACGTCATTAATCTTAAGTTTGAAACTTAAAATTAGAATAGGTAGTAAAGTTGTGTTAATGGTAGTTCTTTAGCAACTTCGCAAGTTAGTAGAACGCCATCAGCTTTAACTACATATGTTTCTGGATCAACTGTCAACTCTGGAGTTGCATCGTTGAATTTAAGATCTTTTTTGCCGATGTTGCGGCAGCCTTTAACAGCAACAACTTTCTTTTGTAGACCCAATTTCTCTTTGATGCCGTTATCTAGAGAAGCTTGAGATACGAAAGTGATGCATGTATCATATTTAGCAGCACCGTGTGCGCCAAACATGTGTTTGTAGATGATTGGTTGTACAGTTGGGATAGAAGCGTTAGCGTCACCCATTCTGGAAGCAGTTACAGCGCCGCCTTTGATGATGATCTCAGGTTTTACGCCGAAGAATGCTGGGCTCCATACAACTAAGTCAGCAAATTTACCAACTTCAACAGAACCTACAACATGAGAAATACCTTGTGCAATAGCTGGGTTGATTGTGTATTTAGAAACATATCTTTTTACACGGAAGTTATCATTACCTTCAGCATCTTCTGGTAATTTACCACGTTGTTTTTTCATTTTGTGAGCTGCTTGCCATGTTCTTGTAATAACTTCAGCAGGACGACCCATAGCTTGAGAGTCAGAAGACATGATGGAGAATACACCCATATCATGTAGAACGTCTTCAGCTGCGATTGTTTCTGGACGAATTCTGGAGTCAGCGAAAGCAACGTCTTCAGGAATTCTGTTATCCAAGTGGTGGCAAACCATCAACATATCCAAGTGCTCATCCAAAGTGTTAACTGTGTATGGCATTGTTGGGTTTGTAGATGCTGGCAAGATATTTGGGAAACCAGCAACTTTGATGATGTCAGGTGCGTGACCGCCGCCTGCGCCTTCTGTATGGAATGTATGCATTGTTCTGCCTGCGATAGCATCCATAGTATCTTCAACACAACCAGCTTCGTTCAATGTATCTGTGTGAACAGCAACTTGAACGTCATATTTATCAGCTGCAGTTAAGCAAGAATCGATAACTGCTGGAGTTGAACCCCAGTCTTCGTGGATTTTTAGACCAGCTGCACCAGCCAAGATTTGCTCTTCCAAAGAACCTTGAGCAGAGCAGTTACCTTTACCGTAGTATAGTAGGTTCATTGGATACTCTTCAGCTGCTTTTAGCATCATAGCTAGGTTCCAAGGACCAGGAGTACATGTTGTAGCGTTTGTACCGTCGTTAGGACCAGTACCGCCACCTGCCATTGTTGTGATACCGCTGAATAGAGAAGTATCAACTTGTTGTGGGCAGATGTAGTGGATGTGAGTATCAATACCACCAGCTGTAACGATCATACCTTCTGTTGCAAGAGCTTCAGTAGAAGCACCAACAACCATGCCTGGTGTTACGCCATCCATAATATCTGGGTTACCAGCTTTACCGATACCAGCGATAACGCCATCTTTGATACCGATGTCAGCTTTGAAAATGCCTGTGTAGTCAACAACAAGAGCATTTGTCAAAACTAGGTCTAGGTCACCTGTAGCACTTGTTGTGTTAACAGATTGTCCCATACCGTCACGTAGTGTTTTACCACCACCGAATTTACATTCATCACCGTATACGGTGTAGTCTTTTTCTACTTCGATGATAAGATCTGTATCAGCCAATCTAACTTTGTCACCAACAGTTGGGCCGTACATCATTGAATATTGTTGTCCAGAAATTTTCATGATCTCATTACCTCCTTATGTGAATAAAATATTCTTATTTTACAAAGCCTTTCAATTTAGCATTGTTCATAGCTTTGTCTAGGTTTGCAGGAACTGCTTGGTCATTTGTCAAGTTGTTTAGACCAAAGGAACGTTTGTTGCCACCCAATTCTACCAAAGTAACAACTTTCTCTTCACCTGGCTCAAATCTAACAGCATTTCCGGATGGAACGTCTAGACGGAAGCCAAATGCAGCAGCTCTGTCAAACTGAAGCATTTTATTTACTTCAAAGAAGTGGAAATGAGAGCCCACTTGAACTGGTCTATCGCCTGTGTGAACAACTTTAACTTGGACAGTTTTTTTGCCCGCGTTAAGTTCGATTTCTCTCTCTACTGGAATAACTTCTCCGATACGCATGTTTCTAATCCCCTCTCTTTAAATTATTGAACTGGATTGTGTACTGTAACTAGTTTTGTGCCGTCTGGGAATGTAGCTTCGATTTGAACGTCGTGGATCATCTCTGGAACGCCTTCCATAACGTCAGCTCTAGTCAACATTTTTGTACCCAATTGCATTAGTTCAACAACAGTCTTGCCGTCTCTTGCAAGTTCATGTAGCTGAGCGCAAAGATAGCCAATAGTCTCAACGTAGTTAAGTTTTACCCCTCTTGCTTTTCTTTCTTCAGCTAGTTTGCCAATGCAGTGCATTTGCAACTTTTCGAGTTCTCTTGGTGTTAATTTCATTTCTGATAACCTCCTATTTCTGTCGAAAAATTTAAACAAAAAAAACGTCTTAAAATGAGTAATTAAGAACGCTTTTGTTTACTAATTTAAAAGCTTCTAAGCTACGAACACATTGTATAACAATTTCGCCTTATTGTCAACTTTTTTTCGTTAAGAAACAACAAATGGTCTAAACGCATAAAAATTTTTCTTCATAATTGTAAATTATGAATATTGCATTAATGAAATAGGGCTTTTGAATACTTTTTTCGGCTTAAAGCATAATAAAAAGACACCCCCTGGCGATTCCAGTGCTGGGAAATATTTCTTTATCCAATTTCTAGAAATAAAACAGCATTTGTCTAAATTGCACAAAAAACAGTAAGCGTGTCTTTTTTTAAAT
>UQNI01000049.1 GCA_900542375.1 uncultured Oscillospiraceae bacterium
TTGCTTTTAAAGAGTATAATAATGATATCTTTTCTAGTTCAAGAGAAGAAGTAGAGTTCTATCAAATGAAAAGAAATCAATTTATGTTTGTTATAACTAAAAAGTTCTATTTCGTACATTGCCGTATGCGCTCTCATTAAAAGAAAGGAAATTAACATGTAAAAATACGATTTGCTCTTTCAATATCTTCCCTGTTTCCTTCCCTGTATTTTGCAAACGGAAATTCTAGTTGGAGTGTTTGATATTTTTCTTCACATAGCTTTCTAAATGGGAGAAATTCTACTTTTTCAATGCAAGTATATCCCTGAAGCACTCCTTTTAAACGGAGAAGCTGTTCTGTAGAATCATTTAAATCGGGTACAAGTACATGACGAATCCAAGTGCGAATATTTCGTTTTTCTAAGACGGCTAAAAAGTGCATGACCGTATCCATATCTGCTTTTGTATGCAAATGATACAATTCTTTATCTGAAAACTTGATATCAAGCAGTACCATATCTGTTACATTGAGTAAATCCAAGACCTCATCATTCAGGATACAGCCACTGGTGTCCAAACAAGTATGAATCTGGTGTTTTTTACATAAAGAAAAAAGTTCTTTTATAAATACAGGCTGTAATAGCGCTTCTCCTCCTGAGACTGTCACACCACCATGGTCTCCAAAATAATATTTGTATTTTAATATTCGGTTGAATACTTGCTGAGGGGTTTCATAATAGGTATAGTTCTGCCTATGCCAAGTGTCAGGATTATGACAGTATCCGCAGCGAAGCGGACATCCTTGCATAAAAACCAAAAAACGTATTCCCGGACCATCCAAAGTACCCATACTTTGAAAGGAATGAATATATCCTTTTGTCATATTACATTGCCTCATGGAATGTGCGCTTGATGACTTCTTTTTGCTGTTCTTTGGACAGCTTATGAAAATTAACGGCATATCCTGATACACGGATAGTCAAATTGGGATATTTAGAAGGGTCTTCATATGCTTCTTCCAATGTTTTACGATTTAGTACGTTGACATTGATATGCTGCGCTTGCTGTAAAAAATATCCGTCTAAAATCACCACTAAATGATTCACTCTACTGTTTTCTTCACTGCCCAACGCCTGAGGTGTAATGGAAAACGTATTAGAAATACCGTCCCTACAATCATCATAAGATAGTTTAGCAACAGAGTTTAAGGAAGCCAGAGCTCCGTTTTCTTCTCTATTGTGCATGGGATTTGCCCCAGGCGCAAATGCTTCTTTTGCTTTTCTTCCGTCAGGCGTAGCACCTGTTTTTTTACCATACATTACATTTGAAGTAATGGTTAGCACAGATAATGTATGGATTGCATTGCGATATGTCTTTGTTTTACGAAGTTCGGTTATCATATCATGTAAAATCTCCCGGGCAATCATATCCACTCTGTCATCGTCATTTCCGTACTTTGGAAATTTACCTATGGTTTCAAAATCCACGATATAACCGTTTTCATTGCGGATTGGTTTTACCGTTGCATATTTGATTGCACTGAGTGAATCTGCTAACGCGGACAATCCTGCTACACCACAGGCCATAAATCGTTCTACCTCTGTGTCATGCAAAGCCATTTGTGTTTTTTCATAGGCATATTTATCGTGCATGTAGTGAATTACATTTAATGTATTGATATACAGCTTGCAAATCCATTCTTTATACATTTGAAATCGTTGCATTACCTTATCATAATCCAATATTTCATCCGGATAAACCGTTCCTTTTGGACCAGCTTGTGAGTTGGAAAAAGTATCAAATCCTCCGTTTAAGGCTAACAGCAGCAATTTTGGAAGGTTGCAGCGTGCGCCAAAGAATTGCATTTGCTTTCCTATTTTCATTGCGGATACACAGCAAGCAATTCCATAGTCATCACCGTAAATGGGTCGCATTAAATCATCATTTTCATATTGAATAGAATCCGTATCAATGGATACCTTTGCGCAAAACGCTTTAAAAGGTTCAGGTAATTGTTTCGACCAAAGAACCGTTAAATTTGGTTCCGGAGCAGGTCCCAGATTATATAACGTATTTAAAAAACGGTATGTATTTTTGGTAACCAGTGTTTTTCCATTTTCCATCATACCCCCTAGGGATTCTGTAATCCACATTGGGTCTCCACCAAATAATTCATTGTAATCCGGTGTACGAAGATGCCTCGCCATTCTCAATTTCATCACAAAATGGTCTACCAGTTCCTGCGCTTCCTTTTCTGTTAAGAGACCGTTTTGTATGTCTCGTTCAATATAAATATCAAAAAAACTGCTGACTCTGCCCAGGGACATAGCAGCACCGTTTTGTTCTTTGATAGCTGCAAGATATGCAAAATAAGTCCATTGCATTGCTTCCCTGGCATTGGAAGCCGGTTTTGAAATATCATAACCATACATTTGCGCCATTTCTTGCATATATTTTAAAAACTGAATTTGCTGATATAATTCTTCTGACAAACGGATTTCTTCCACATCAAATCCGTCTTTTCCTATTTGCTTTTTATCCTGCTGTTTTTCCTGAATCAGCAAATCCAATCCATAAAGAGCAACCCTGCGGTAGTCTCCTATAATCCTTCCTCTGCCGTATGCATCAGGCAATCCTGTTAAAATACCTGCATGGCGTACTTTTCTCATTTCTTCCGTATAAACACGGAACACGCCATCATTATGTGTGGTACGGTACTGAAACTCCTGTTCAATCTTATCAGATAATTTGTAGCCGTACGCTTGACAAGCTCCCGCCAAATGGATTCACTCCCCGTTTTAACGGACGATTGGTTTGTAAACCAACAATCAACTCTTCCTCTTTGTCTAAATACCCGGGTTGATATGCGGTTAAAGAAGAAACTTCCTGTGTATCAATATCCAAAACACCACCAAAATTCTGCTCGACACTCAGTAGCTGATTCAGCTTTTGCATCAAACGTTGTGTACGTTCGGTTGCTCCCATCAGAAAAGAGTCATCACCTTCATAGCTTGCTACATTTTGATGAATAAAATCCTGTACATCAATGCACTTCTTCCAAGCTTCACCATGAAATCCATTCCATTGCTCAAATACTTGTGTTTCCATGTTATCCTCCATCATATCGATATCCACTGCGGATAACCTTTGAAGATAACAAAAAAGGCAATCCACAAGTGGATTGCCCAGACGGTCGGCTTTGATATTTTCTATGCTCCCCTGTGGTATCCCACATTTCCGTCAGTCACATAGAAGATTCTTTATGTTTGCAGTATACCATATTGAAAAAGTTTGTCAATACCCTATTCTATCATTTGATTAATATGCATCGCTCAATGGATTGAGTACGCCATACTCTTTTTTATCCATGTCATCAATAAATTGAATAGCTTTTCCCGCACCTTCCACAACACAAGTAGCAGGATTATCTGCAATGCGCACAGGAATTTCTGTTTTGCGGGCAATTAATTTATCAAATCCATAAATCTGAGCAGATGCACCTGTCACAATAATACCGTCTGATAAAATATCTCCCATCAATTCAGGCGGCGTAGACTGCAATACCCTTTGAATTTCTTGTGTAATTTTCATTGCAGGTTCCAATAAGCATTCCAACATTTCGTCGCTGGTGACATCTGCATATTGAGGTAAACCTGTAATTAAATTACGGCCTTTGATTCTATGCTTGACAAGTTCTGTTCTTGGATATACACAACCAATGGCAATTTTAACGTCTTCTGCTGTCCGTTTTCCGATTAACAGGTGATACTTAAAGCGGACATATTTGATAATGGCTTCATCAAACACATCACCTGCAATGTTAATGGTTTTTGATATAGCAATACCGCTTAATGAGATAACTGCCATATCGGTTGTACCACCGCCAATATCCACTACCAAACACCCATGAGGCTGTTCGATATTCACGCCGGCACCGAGTGCGGCGGCAATGGGTTCTTCAATCAAACAGATTTTTCTTACGCCTGTAGCGCTAATAGAATCCACAACTGCACGACGCTGTACTTCCGTCATTTCACACGGAACACTTACCACAACGCGCGGCATAAATACTTTGCTGTCTGTAATCTTTTTTAAAAAAGATTGAATGGTATATTGAATCAAATCATAGTCGGAAATCACACCGTGGCATAATGGTTGGACGACAGATACGCGTTCAGAAGTTCTGCCTAACATGGCATAAGCTTCATTGCCGATTGCTATAATTTCATCATTAATTAAATCTACAGCTACCACTGCAGGCTCATTCAGCACAATACCTTTGCCTTCCATATAGATTTTAATTGTCGAAGTACCCAAATCAATCGCTATATCTTTTCCTGCCACGTGTTCACCGCCCATCATCTGCCATAAATATCAATTCATATTATAGTATATCAATTTGTATTTTGCAATGCGGCATCACCGCCAAATACAAACATTTACGAAAGGTTTACAAAATGATATGAAATGCCGTCAAAGTATATTCATACGCTTGTATGTCTGCATGCTTCTTCAAAGGGATCCCGTGTGTCCGAATATACATTTGGTCTGCACGCAACAGCTCCGCACAACACTTCTTTTGCACCATGTTTCATTAATACTGCCGCACATTCTGCCAAAGTATAACCGGTTGTTACAATATCATCTACAAGCAAAACCTTCTTATTGGTAATATGCTTATTTTCTTCCAGTTCATACACACCTTTCACATTTTCTTTTCTGTCTTTCAAATGTAAACGATGCTGTTCTGAATTGTGCTTTGTTTTTATCATACAATTTGCATATGGAATCCCCAGACATTCGGCTGTTTTCTTTGCAATCAACTCAGATTGATTATATCCTCTTTCCTTCAAACGTTCTTTGGAAATGGGAACACTGACCACAACTTCACACATAGATTCCATTCCTTTATCACAAACAGCTTCCGCCAATTTGTTACCAAAGAAAGTACCATATTGCGGTTTATGATAAAACTTAAAGTTGACAATCAGTTCTTGTATTTTATCTTCATATAAATATGGTGCTACACAAATGCCATGAAAAGATTCATTTTCCACTTTAGCTGTTTGAATGTCATCCAAGAGAAAGATTTTATCATCACACTTTTTACAGATGCAGGAACCTATTGGAACAATTTCATTGCAAAATATGCATCTGGGAGGAAACAACATATCCAGCAGTTTACTTCTCAAACTCTGCTTTCTCATGGTCTGTTTCTCCTATCATAAAATAATATAAGCCGGAATATCGTCTTGTTTTGCGGTCATTCTCTACCATCGTATGAACAGTACGTTCCATACCTACCAGTATTACCATATTTTTCGCACGAGTAATGCCGGTATACAATAAATTACGGTAGTACAATTGAGGCGGTCCCGGAAACATAGGCATAATCACCGCAGGGAATTCATTGCCTTGACTTTTATGTACCGTAATGGCATAAGCATGCTCTAACTCTGATGCACTTTCCATGGTATACAATACAAATTTATCATCTACCTGGACAATTAAAGTGCCTTCCCTTTTGTCAATTTCCAGTAAGATACCTACATCGCCGTTATAAACACCTTCTCCGCACGTGCCATCTTCTTTGCTCCAAGGTAAATTGTAGTTATTTTTGCTTTGCATCACTTTATCGCCTTCGCGTAAAATAATTTGATTTATGACAACCTCACGTTTTTCCTCATGGGGTGGATTCAATTTTTCTTGTAATTTTTTATTAAAAGAAGCAGTTCCCAATTCTCCTTTACGGCTTGGACAAAGTACTTGTATGTCATTGAACGGAGAATAGCCGTATGTATTGGGCAAACGTTCGCTGCAAAGACCTACAATGGTTTGTGAAATACGTTGACTGTCATTGCATGGCAAAAAGAAAAAATCATTGTCTTTTGTTCGTAAATCAGGCATTTGCCCGTTTACAATTTTATGCGCGTTTGTAACAATCAAACTTTCCATGGATTGGCGGAAAATCTCATTTAACTGCACTACTGGGAGTAAATTGGTGTCAATCAAATTTCCCAATACGTTACCCGCACCTACAGAAGGCAACTGATCGCTGTCTCCAACCAAAATCAATCTGCATCCCAATGGAAGCGCCCGCAGTACCCCCTCAAATAGCGTTACATCCACCATGGATAGTTCATCTAAGATTAAGGCATCGCATTCCAATAAATTTCGCTCATTTTTACTGAACGTAGGACGTTCTTGCTCATTCCACTCTACCTGAAGCAAACGATGGATGGTTTTGGCTTCGCAGCCTGTTAATTCTGTCATGCGCTTTGCGGCTCTTCCTGTTGGAGCACCTAACAGAACCTTTTCTCCTTCAAATTCTAAAATTTGTATGATTGCATTTAAGGTAGTTGTTTTTCCTGTACCCGGTCCTCCCGTTAAAATGAGAATACCTTTCTCCAAGGCTTGACAAATTGCCTTTTTCTGTTTGTCCGCATATTGAATGTTGTATTTTTCCTCCAAATCCTGAATATACCCCTCGGCACCTACTATGGATTGAGCAGGATATTGAAGCAGCATCATGAGTCTCTGTGCACAATAGGTCTCAGCGTCATACATACGATTGGTAAAGATGTATTCCCGTTCTCCAAACATGTCATATGAGACCATTTTTCTTTCTTTCATCTGCTGTAACGTAGTAACCAGCAGTTCATGTGACACATCTAATAAACTGCATGCTACTTTGATTAATTTATCTGTTGGCAAGCACGTATGACCGTTATTGATATTGTGAGATAAAATATACAAAATACCGGACTGCAAACGAAAAAAGTCATCTTGAGGCGTGTTAAATTGCTCTGCAATGGCATCTGCACGTACAAAATCTATCCCGATTGATTCTTGACATAAACAGTAAGGGTCATGTTCCATTTCTTCTTTTGCACGATTTCCAAACGCCTTCCAAATACGTATGGATTCTTCCGGTGTAATATGATACTGCTTTAAATACAGCATTAATTCTTTGATTCCAAATACACGCTGAAACTCGTCATGAATTTTTTCTGCTTTAGACGCCGTAATTCCTTTAATCGCACAAAGTCTTTCCGGCTCTTGTTCAATGATATCCAAAGTTTGTTCTCCGAACATCTCCACGATTTTTGCAGCGGTAGCCGCACCTACTCCTTTAATGGCTCCTGAAGATAGATATTTTAAAATAGCCCCTGATGTAGCCGGTTTGGAACGCTCAAAGGTTTCTGCTTTGAACTGGTCTCCAAATGTAGGATGATTGACCCATGTACCAATAATCTGCAATTCTTCCCCACAACTCACATATGGCATGGTACCTACTACCACAACCAACTCATCGCCGGTATTCAGTTCTAAAATGGTATATCCATTTGATTCATTTTTAAAAATAATTTGCTCTACGGAACCAACGAGTTCCAAAAGCTGCTTTTGTGCCATAGTTTCACCGAAATCCGTTTCTTTTTTATCCAGTATAATACTTTTTCTTGCAGATTGCAAACCTGTGAAAATGGCTCAATCACCGCAAATGATTATGCACTATCATATTCATTCGTTATGATAAATATTTAATTCAAACCAGAAAGTACTTCCGTGACCGACTTGACTTTTTACACCATAAGTTGCACCTTGATGCATATCTAAAATGGTCTTTACAATATTCAATCCCAAACCTGTTCCGATTGCTGCTCGCTTGTGATTTTTATCTACTTTGTAATAACGCTCCCAAATATCATTCAATTTACTTTGCTCAATTCCTTCGCCGGTATCAATCACTTCAATACGCACACGATTCTGTTTTCCGTTTACGGCTGGAATATGTATCTGTTTAATGGTGACTGTTTTATCTTCTCCAATATAAGTAAGCGCATTATTGATTAAATTATATACCACTTGAGATAATTTTAATGCATCACCATATACGTAAATGTCTTCATTTGCTTCAAAAATGATTTTATATTCTGTCAGCTTTGTATATCTGGTCAGTATTTCTCTGATATTTTCGGTTAAATTTAAAACTTCTCCGTTAAAAGGAATGGTACCCGATTGTAATTTGGAAATGTCCAAAACATCATTGACCAATGTAGTTAAACGTTTCGCCTCATCAATGATAATCTGCACATTTTCCGGTGTATTTTCATTTGGAATATCCCTCATTACTTCTGCGTATCCGGTAATCATTGTCAATGGGGTGCGCAAATCATGGGAGATATTCGCAATCAGCTCTCTTTGTAATGCTTCCACTTTAGATAATTCTTTTGCAGCATAATTTAAAGTGTTTGCAAGCTCTGCTATTTCACGGTAACCGCTTGCATCGAAGTCCACGTCGTATTTTCCTTGTGCCAAAACTTTCGCAGACTTATTAATTTTAACAATAGGTGATGATAAATTTTTTGCAAGCAACAGTGCCATAATGACCGCCAGCACAATCATAATCACAGTAATCCAAAGCAACTGTACTTTCAATGTTTGGACTGTAGATACAACCGGAGAAATAGAGGTATTTAATAAAATTAAAATATTTTCTCCACTTTTAGTCGTGGCTATTTTCGTATAAATTACACTTTCAATTTGGTTTGGGTCGTCTGTTTCACCTAAGAAAAATTGACTTTTCCTTTCATTGAACATGGTTCGTTCAATGAAAGTACCACCATTCTGTACAGTCAGTTCATAAGCCCTTGCAAGGCGATAGGAAGATAATTCATGAATAATACAATTTGGTAAAACATCAATGGCATAAATAACAGAACCATCTTGGGTGCAGAGCGTGATACAAATTTGTTTGTCGTTTGCAACATTTTTTAACACGGTAGACAATTTATCTGAATCAATATTGTCACTGATGTCTTTCAAAGAATTTTCAATGTCATGAATTTTGATGGAGCGATAAAACGTATTTAACATACCTATTTGAAATACCCACAATAGGCTTAAAATAACAGCTATAAACGCAACAAAAATAGCAAATATCTTCCAGAAAATACTTACTTTCTCTTTACCTTTCTGTTTTTTTCGTAATAGATTATTCCACTTCAAATCGGTAGCCTACCCCTCTAAGCGTGACAATAAATTTGCTGTATTTTCCAAGGCTCTTTCTCAGCAATTTTATATGAGTGTCCAATGTTCTGTCATCACCGTAAAAGTCATATCCCCATACATTTGTGATTAACATTTCACGGGTAAGCGCGATATTTTTATTTTCTGACATATAAAACAACAAATCATATTCTTTAGGTGATAAATCTATTTTTTCGCCATCGACTGTTACAATACGTGCAGTATAGTCAATGATAAGTCCTTCAAATTCAACCTTGTCATTGGACTGCGTTTGCGGAGAAGAACGCTTAATAACAGCATTTATACGCATCATCAACTCTTTAGGAGAAAACGGTTTTACTACATAGTCATCGATTCCCAATTCAAATCCATGAATTTTATCATATTCTTCACCGCGTGCCGACAACATAATAACAGGTGTATTGCAATTTTTTCTAATTTCTTTTACTGCAGAAAAGCCATCCAGTTCAGGCATCATAACATCCATGATGATGATAGAATATAAATCCGGATTTTGACGGCAAAGCATGACTGCCTCCATACCGTCAGCCGCTTCGGTAACGGTATGTCCTTCAAATTCAGCATATTTACGAATAATCTGACGGATTTTTTCTTCATCATCTACAACCAAAAGATGATACATATCAATTTCCTCTTTCCTATTTTATCAAGTTTATATATGTATTTTAACGTATATCTGTGAAGATTTAGTGATTATTTTCAAAATTATAACATAAAAGAAATTGCATGGCAATTTCTAACACATAAACGTTAAAACATTCTTGCTAACAGCCAAAACTTTAGTTTTGTTGCTGTTACAAGGTTGTTATAGCATAGAAAAAATTGCTTTGCAATTTTTAACAATATAATGCTAAAACATTCCCATAACAGTCAAAATATTCATTTTTATACTATCTTGAAATTGTTATTTCATAAAAAGTAAAACATAATTTTTAATGATGAAAGATAAAAATATTCTTCTGCTTTCGGTGTAGTTATTATATACCAGTAGTAGGTAGTACTAGAAATTGTAAATACATGTTGATTCGAAATAAAAAACATAGTATTATAGTAATGTATCATAAATATGACCATTACAGGAGGAAATTTGATATATGAAGCTTTCCACTAAAAGCAGATATGCATTAGAAGGCTTAGTTTATATTGCAATATACAGTCCAAATGAGGCAATACGTATCAAGCAGATTGCTGAAGATACGGGAATTACCGTTGCCTATTTGGAACAAATCTTTTTTCTGCTGAAAAAAGCAGGATTACTGTTAACAGTACGCGGTGCCAAAGGTGGTTTTTTACTGGCACAAAGTCCTAAGGATATCACAGTTGGTATGGTGCTGCGCGCAATTGAGCATGACTTAGCGCCGGTAAAATGCGTCCACGATTTGGAATCTTGTACCAGTAAGGTACGTTCCAGCTGTGTGAATCGTCAAATATGGGTGCGTTTAACAAATGCAATTGAAGATACGGTTGATAATATGACTTTGGAAGATTTAAAAGTAAAATATCTCAAGCGGAAAGGAAATGTAACATGAAGATATCCACCAGAGGCCGGTATGGTCTGCGGGCAGTGATAGACCTTGCCATGCAAGAAGAAAAAGGCTGCGTTTCCTTAGCGGAAATTGCCGCAAGACAAGATATTTCATTTAATTATCTGGAAAGTATTTTCTCTTATTTGCGCCGTGCAGGTATCGTAATTGGAACAGCAGGTTCTTTGGGCGGCTATACTCTTTCCAAAACTGCGGTTGAAATGAATCTATATGATATTTTGAAAGTGTTGGAAGGAGAATTATCCATGACAGGCTCGGAAGAACCTGAAAATGAAACAGATTTACGCTCTTTTCTAAGAGAAGAGGTTTGGGATGTCATAGACAAAAATATAGAAGAATCACTGAAAAAAACAACAATTAAGCATATGAAAGAAGAATTCAACAAACAAGATGATTCTAATTTTTGTGCCGGTCTATAGTAAAAGGCGCCTGCGATTTGCAGGCGCCTTTTACTAATTTCCAACTTCAATGCTGATTTGATTGAACTGATTTAATAAATCATCTACATCCAAGGCATCTTTTTTCTCATAGGCAGCATCTATTACCATATTACCCTTGTGCATCATAATCAAACGATTGCCGTATTCGATGGCAAATTTTAAATTATGTGTCACCATTAATGCAGTCAAATGTTTTTCTTTTACAAACTGGTCGGTTAAACGCATAACATTATCCGCAGATTTGGGGTCTAACGCTGCAGTATGTTCATCCAAAACCAAAAGGTCAATGGGCGTCATAGTGGCAATGAGCAAAGCAAGCGCTTGTCTCTGTCCACCTGATAAACTTCCTACTTGAATATGAAGTTTATCCTCCAAACCTAATTTTAATAGCTCTAACTGTGATTTGTAAAAATCCAATCGCTTTCTGTTTACTCCAAAGGTTAAACCAAAATGTTTGTCCTTTGCTTCTGCCATTGCCATATTTTCCAGAATCGTTAATTCAGGACAAGTACCTTTTGAAGGATCCTGAAATACACGGCCAATGAATTTGGCCCTCTGGAATTCCTTCATTTTTGTGATATTTTGTCCCTTAACCAAAATCTTTCCGCCATCTACAGGCAGGCTCCCACATAATAAATTCAAAATAGTGGTTTTTCCGGAACCATTGCTTCCTATTACGGAAATAAACTGGTCTTTTAAAATATCCAAGTTAAAATTTTCAAATATAGTAAGTTCGTTAACAGAGTGAGGATTAAAAGTTTTATGAATATTCTGTAAGCTGACCATAGGTCCGTTATACGCTTCCGGTATACTATTTTTTTGTATTGTCATAAACTTTTTTTCTCCTTCCTGTCAACATATTATTCGAAATCAAAACCACAGCAAAGATGCCTGCCATCAACAATTTTAAATAATTGGTTGGCAATCCGATTAACATTGCAATGCTCAAGCATGCTTTATACAAAATGCTTCCTAAAATCACAGCTGTTGTCGCTTTCATGATGGTAATCTTTTTGAACAGTGTAGTACCAATGATAACAGATGCCAAAGCCATAACAACCATACCTGTACCGCTGTTAATATTGGCTGAACCGGATTGCTGCCCCAAAATACTGCCCGATAGAGCTGTTAAACCATTTCCGATTGCCAATCCCAGAACTTTCATTTTTCCGGAATCTCTTCCCAAAGAAGTAACAAACTGCGGATTGCTTCCTGATGCGCGCAGTAACAAACCCGATTTTGTTTTCAAATACAAATCTATGATAATTTTTACAAGTATTACCAATACACCGGCCATAATCAGCACTTTATAGTCAGACATAACACCTGTAAACAACGAACCGATACCGGAATTAAAAATAGTTGGTTTATTAAAGAAGGACAACACCGCACTGCCATTGGTAATCACTAAGTTGATACTCCACAATGCTGTCATTACCAAAATGCCTGACAGTAAATTGGTTACTTTAAACTTTACATGTAAAATTCCTGTGATGCCACCTGCTACAGCGCCTGCCAGAAATGATAAAACACATGCAATCCAAGGGTCTACCCCTACAGATATTAACAATCCTGTAAAACACATGCCCAACGGAAATGAACCGTCTACCGTTAAGTCAGGAAAATCAAGCACCTTATAGGTAATATATACGCCGATTGCCATAATACCGTATATAAAACCTTCTTCAAAAATGCTGATGATTAAACTAATAAATACATCCATGCAGTTACCCGCTTTCTATGATAAGGTCAAAAACAAATTTGTATGAGCGGATTTTATGAAAAACGGAAAGGAAACATCTTTTTATCAGATGTTCCCTCTCCCATTTTTCTTTCATCCAAATGAAGTAAAATTATTCTGCTAAATTCGTTGCATTTGCATATTCTTCAGGAAGTGTCAAACCGAGTTTTTCCATAACCTCTTTATTATAAAAGGGTTTGCTTTCGGTTGCGGTTACTACCGGAAGAGAGTCTGCTGTTGCTTCGCCTTTTAGTATTTTTGCAGCCATCAAACCTGTTTCTTTACCCAGTGCAACATAGTCAATGCCTTCGGAAGCAAGACAGCCATTTTTTACTTGTTCTTCTTCAGAGCCAAATACAGGAATTTTGGCTTGTTCTGCAGCTTGTAATACAATTGTTAAGTTATTTACAACATTATTGTCTGTAAAATTGTTGATACAATCAACACCCTTTGCAATCAATGTGTTTACACCTGTTGCAACTTCTGAAGCATTGGTAATACCTTGTTCGACCACTTCAAAACCATAGCTAGAAGCAATCTCTTTTAACTTTGCAAGGTGAGATACCGAGTTTGGTTCACTGGTTGTATAAAGTACACCAATTTTTTTCGCATCCGGTAAAAAAGCACGAATCATTTTTACTTGCGCTTCTAATGGAAGCACGTCACAAGAACCTGTAATATTCGCACCTGTGGATTCTAAAGACTGCACCAAACCTGCTGAAACCGGGTCGGAAATTGCTGTAAATACAATTGGTGGCTTACCGCTGGATTGCGTTGCACTATATGCAGACATAGCTGCCGGTGTTGCAATTGCACCAATTAAATCAACTTTTTGAGATACAAAGTTTTTTGCAATTAAATCACTCGTACTGGTTTCACCGTTGGCATTCTGGAATAACAGTTCCAAATTTTCTCCTTCTACATAACCGCCTTCTGCAAGACCTTCTTTAAAGCCTTGGTAGCAGTTATCCAAAGAGCCATGTGTAGCGTATTGAATCACACCAACTTTAGCCATGTTTGTGCTTGCGCCGCCGGAATTGGTTGTTTCAGAACTGCTGCACGCTGCAAAAGACAACAGCATAGCACTTGCAGCCAAAGCACAAGCGATTGATTTGATAATTTTTTTCATAATTTTACCCCCATACAAATCTGTTAACATTTGAGTATAAAAAAAGCTCTTGCCCCTGTATCAAAACAGGGACAAGAGCGTAACTCCTGCGGTACCACCCATATTGGCATTTCTGCCCACTTTATCCATACAATTATGTATGTTCCCTTGATAACGGGCGGAAATCCCGTCAAATACTACTTGGTTAAACCTTTCGCTTTGCCCTCATAAGTCCATTCACACTGCCATGCTCTGTCGCCTTCACACCAACCGGCGGCTCTCTGAAAAGCAGAATCAGCTTACTACTCTTAATCATCGGTTTATATATTCTTTGCTTCATTATATGTTGATAAAAATCATTTGTCAAGTTTTTTCTTGTTTTCTTGTTAGAATCAAACCACTCCATTTTATATGAGTGTTAGAATATAGTTTCTGTTAATAAAAACAAATATTAGAATCTTTTAACACTATTTTGAAAAAAATTGACGTATACATGTATAATATCAACAGGAAATTATTTATATTTCTAATTTAGAATATTTATTTTAGTGGATAGAGATATAATAAAATTATCGATAAAGAAAAAAGTGAGGGCTCTATTATGGAAATAAACACTGTAATTACAATTTCAAGAGAATATGGCAGTGGAGGACGTGATATTGGCAAATTAGTGGCAGAAAAATTGGATATTCCTTATTATGATCAAGAAATTACAGAAATTGCTGCTAAAAAAAGCGGATTAAACAATGAAGTATTACGTGAAAATGACGAAATTGCAACCACCAGTATCTTTGGTAATTTTATGGCCGGTTCCTACTTTTTTGCAAACCAAGCATATAATGCAAATGAACTAACAATCAACGACCAGCTTTATTTATTGGAATCACAAATTATCCATTCACTTGCTGAAAAGGGTCCTTGTGTCATTATCGGACGTTGTGCCGACTATGTTTTAAGAGAGCACAAACATACATTAAATGTATTTGTACATGCAGATATTGAGTTTAGAAAAAAACGTGCAGTAGAGCATTATGGTATATCTCCGAAAAAAATTGAAGAATTTTTACATAAACAAGATAAACACCGTGCTCACTATCATAGCTTTTATACTGACCAAAAATGGAAAGCAATTGAAAATTATGATTTGACCATTGACAGTTCAAGATTTGGCGTTGACGCTTCTGTTGAGATGATTATCGCTGCCGCTAAAATTAAATCCGGAATTTAAAATCTATTACATTAATTTATATAAAATATAGTAACAAAAACAGTGACATTTTTTATCGAATTGTCACTGTTTTTGTTTGTAGTAAATTTAACAATAAAAAACCTGATTTTTTAACTAAAAATTAACAACACCATATTTTTGTCTATAAAAATCAATTTTCA
>UQNI01000050.1 GCA_900542375.1 uncultured Oscillospiraceae bacterium
CCATTTTGCTGCTATGGCTCAGTAGGTAGAGCACGTCCTTGGTAAGGACGAGGTCACGCGTTCGAATCGCGTTAGCAGCTCCAGAGAGATAAAACGGTAACGAGAGTTACCGTTTTATTTTTTTGCATAATAAAAAAGGCTTGAATTTATTTCAAGCCTTTTTTTATTATCATAGATTTAAGAGAAAAAATTATCAAGTAAGAACATATTTGGCTAACACATTAGTCTTGTGTTTTACGTTTTTTAATAACAACAAAACCTGTAATTGCAGCGCTTGCAGCTGTAACCGCAGCAATACTAATCATCAGATTTGTATTATCTCCGGTTTGTGGAGAGTCCATATCGTTACCAATATTTGTACCGCTGTTTGTACCGTTATCATGGTCGATATTCAGTTGTGTTTTGGTTAACACATAATCAGAGCAGTGTGTAATGGATACTTCAACATAACCATTTTCGTCTACCACATAACCGTCGCCCATTGCCTGCATTACGTTTAGTTCCGGATTATAGTAGTAGAAGTAGGCTGTTTCGCCCGGTTGGAAACTTGCGCTTACATCTACTTTTACAGTCGCTTTCGCAGGTAGATTGCCTTCATGAGCAAAAGAAAGAACAGTACCTTGGTTACCGCCTAAAGCTTCCTTAATTGCTTGATTATCTTCGGAAGAGCTAACCGCCAAAGCTAAGTTTACATCAATTGTGGTGTCTGTAATTTCGTTGCCGTCAAAAGTCCATGAATAAAGATTTTTTCCATCAGAACCTGCAACATGAATGGTAAATGTTTTACCGGAAGCTTTTACTTGTTCAAATACAGCTTTCTCCAGTTTAATTTGTGCCATTTTAACATTTGCATTGTGAATCGCTTCATCGGGAATGGTTACGTCCAAGGAAATATTGGAAGTTGTGCTGTTTGCAATGGTTTGTACCAAAGCGGTTGTTGGAAGATGAACGGAAATGGTAACAGGATTTTCTGCAGTTGCATTGTTGAGCGCATCTTGAGAAACTTCAACAGGAGCACTAACGGATGTAGTATCTCCAACTACAGTTTCATCGGATAGCTCCGGTGTAGGAGCAACAATATCGCTGCTTGGAGGAGTGACAACTTCCTCATTTTCAACGGTAATAACACAGGTAGCGGTTTTACCGTTTGCTGTTTGTGCAGTAATAGTTGCTTGTCCTGGAGCGTGGGCTGTTACAAGGCCATCTTCGGATACAGTAGCCACTTGTTGATTATCTGCAGAGAAAGTCACTGTTTTGTTTGTTGCATTTTCCGGATTGACAGTTGCATGAAGCTGAACTGTTTCGCCGGATTTTAGTGTGACAGCAGTTTGATCTAAAGTTACTTCGGATACTTCTACATCAGCTGCTTGTGCAAGATAATAAAGATCTTGTTGTTTTTCATTTCTGGTAGGCTCTGCAAGACCGGCCTCCTCATAACCTGCAATTGCATTTGTATATTGTGTTGGTTTATCAACACAAATAGCAGCAGGACCTTCTGCGTTGTAAGAACCGTCATCTGTATTGGCATAAGTCATTTTAGAACCTGCAGCAAATGTTAAAATAGGGTCTGTAGACTCTACACCAACACCGGAGTCTACATTAATACCATACCATGAGCCTGCTGCAGTAGAAACGGACAAGTTGCCGGTTACTGTTACGCTGGAAGCATTTACAAGCATAGCGCCGCCATTTGTGAATACGTTTGTAACAGAAACATTGTTTAAAGTAACATTTGGGCTGGTATAAATGTTGAGTGGGAATTTATTGCTTGTACCGCCAATAATGGACAAGTCGCTTAAAACAACTGCATTGTCAGTATCAATTAATACTACGGCCGGGTTCGAGGAGGAAGAGAAATCTCCCACACCTGCAATAGAGTGACCGTTTCCATTTAGTGTAATTCCTTTTGTAATGTAGGCACGTTGAGTAACAGTAATATTTTCATTTAATGTGATTGTGCTGCCTTCTTCAGCAGCTGCCAAAGCATCTTCAAGAGAGTCAAACTGAGCTGAACTTTCATCTTTTGTAACAGTTATAGATTTTTGTTCTGTTGGTTGGTTGGAACTGGTACCTGCATCCCCGGAATCAGTAGTTGCAGAAACAATTGCAGTAGGAACTGCTACTGTAGCTAACATACATACGGATAAAAAGGTTGCCAATGCTTTTTTCTTCATGTTTTTAACTCCTTTTACACATTTGTTTTAAAAAATTGTAATTTTGTCTACAATCTCATTATACATAATTGCAACAAAAAATCTAGTATCAATATTTGGAATATCATTTTACATATTTAGATTGTGAATTTTTTGCACAAAATTTACCAATATATCGAAAAAATAAATTTGATAGGGAGATAGGGCGTATTTTTGCAGATATGATACATCGGGAGAAAGTACATTTTTGCAATTTCGCGTATGAACACATTTAGGGGAAATGATAAACTGTGTCTAAATTTAAAAAGGAAGCTACTACAAATGGGCCAAATTCCCATAGAAGCTTATATTTTAGTACACCAATAGTGTACCGGCATAACATGACATATATTTGGACTGTTTAGGAGGTTTCATACTATGGAATATGGATATGTGAGGGTATCCAGCAAGGATCAAAACATTGCCCGTCAAATGGCAGCAATGTACGAGGTAGGGATAGATGATAAACATATTTACATCGACAAATTTTCCGGAAAAGATTTTAAAAGACCGCATTATAAAAGGATGGTAAAAAAATTAAAAGCAGGGGATTTATTGTACATTAAATCGATTGACAGATTGGGAAGAAACTACGATGAAATTATTGAACAATGGCGTTTTTTAACAAAAGTGAAAGATGTGGATATTAAGGTAATTGATTTTCCGTTGCTTGATACAAAAAGTCCTGTAAACGGTATTACAGGTAAATTTATTGCAGATCTTGTTTTGCAGATTTTATCTTATGTTGCTCAGGTAGAAAGGGAAAATATCAGACAGCGTCAGGCGGAAGGCATTCGTGAAGCCAAGGCAAAGGGGGTTCGTTTTGGCAGACCCAGGTTAGCCATTCCGGAAGGATTTCCTGACGTATTACAGTTGTGGTTAGATGAACAAATTAGTCTGAGAGAGGCTTCCCGCAGAATGAATACCAATCACAATACCTTTTCTAGGTGGGCAAAAACATATTTGTATGAAGACAATTCCAATCAGGTTCGGTAATTTTAAAGTGCATTATCATCAGGTCCAATCCACTATATTAGTTATATTTGAATATATCAATTAAAACATTTTCTTTGAACAGAGAATAAAGACGCATAAATCAAAGATTTTGATTTAGACTGAGCTTTTAGATGGCTTAGTGATAGACAAGAAGTCAGCCGCTTTATTTGAAATTTTTCATCACGTCTAGACTTATGATTTATGTACTAAGGAGCCATGCATTTCTTTGGTTGTTTGTTCCAAAATATTTTTAGATAGATAAAAGAGAAAGAATTATATCGTCTATTTTCTTAAAAGTATATAGTATCGAAACACTAATACTACAATTGAAATTCATGGCACAATAAATGTAAGTTTCACCGTGAAAAATAATCTTGAATGATAAAAACTCAGGAGACTGAAAATCTCCTGAGTTTTTGCTTTAGAATCACAATAATTTAATAAGATTAGCTGTTATTACAAATATAAGGGAAAATAATGAAATTTTTAGGTTAAGCAATACTTGTTACCTAAGTATGAAATATGTGAAATTAAGGAATGCGGGGACCATCATAATAGAGAAAAACAAAATCTTTTTATTAAGTTGACCATCAATTACAGCTAATACATATTATATTTATTTGATTCTGGTGTAAAGCTTTATATTTTACCAGGATGTGAAAGAATTCATTTTTGTTCTATCATGATTTATAAAAAGTATAACATAGTAAATGAGAGTGTGGTGAACACAAATACAGAGAGTGTTAACCAAAAGTGACTGAAATTTTTCACTAAGGCAAAAATGAATTGATTTTATATTTGATGAATGTTAGATTGATGTTAAAGATTTACAAACGAGGCGAGAAATATATGAAGAAACAACAGCAGACAAGAGTACGGTTAAAAGCATCTGTAAAAGAGATGTTAAAACAAAATCCGATGCGGGCAATTAATATTAAATCTATTTCAGCAGCCTCTCACATATCGAGAACATCTTTTTATGCAAACTTTGAAAATATGGATGACTTAATTTATGAGCTTCATGATGATTTTATAAGCGGAATTGGCGACATTTATAAAAAAGATTTGCGTGCTGCCTGTCATCCTGTCTCTCAAAGTACATTAATGGCAGTGTCGGAATACATACACAGCAACCAGTCTCTTATTCAGTTTTTGCTCCATCAAGAAGGAGTGGATTTATTCATGAAAAGAACTTATTTGCGCAATATAAAATTTATAACGCAATTTTTTAAATTAAATGGTATAGATATTTCTCAGCAGAAGAAACCTCAATTGAAAATTATTATCATTGGCTGTGTACATTCCATTTATCAAGATTTACCTGAGTGTAAAACAGAAGATATTTATATAACATTAAAAAATGCTTATAGTCTGTTTTTTGATTTCATTTTGGATAGAGCTTCGTAACATAAAAATATAGTATGACTGTTGAGAGTTGAGATGGAGAAACATATTCTGGAATTAAAAAATGTATTTGTAACCGCGGAAACAAAAAGTGGTTCATCTACCATTATTCAAGATATTTGTTTTACGGCGGATAAGGGTGATCGTTTGGCCATTGTTGGAGAAAGCGGATGCGGTAAAACAATGACGGCAATGGCTATTTTTGGTTTGCTGCCAGGTAACTGTCACGCAGCAGGAAAAATTTACTTAAATGGCAAAAATCTTTTGGAGTTGAAGCCAAAAGAAATGAATGCATTCAGGGGGAAAGCGTTCGCATTTATCCCCCAAAACGGTTCAGAATTTTTGAATCCGGTATTAAAAATAAAATATCAAATGTTTGAAACATTCAAAGCGAATGGAATAAACAAAAAGCGGGACATGCTTGCAAAAGCAACTGATTTATTATATCAAGTTGGTTTTGAGAATCCTGAAACAATATTAAATAAATATTCGTTTCAGTTATCAGGTGGTATGGCACAGCGCGTCATTTTAGCAATTGGGCTATCGTCATCGCCTCAATTGGTAATTGCAGATGAACCAACTAGGGGAGTGGACGAAAAAAATGCGCTGCTATTTCTAAACCGATTAGATGAATCGTTTCAAAATAGTGCGGTCATTCTAATCACACATAGCATTGATATTGCAGAGCGCTGTAATAAAATAGCTGTGATGTATGCAGGCATGATTATGGAATACGGAGATGCAAAAGAAATATTGCAGCAGCCTGTTCATCCCTATACCCAAAGTTTGATACATGCGTTGCCGGAAAATGGTTTTGAGATTTATCAAAATCCGGATGGAATACAGTCAGAAACAGGATGCCCTTTCTATGCTCAATGCCCAAAAGCGAAAACTATTTGTGCTGAGCAGATTCCTCAACTGCATCAGATTGGTACGGTTTGGAGGAGGTGCTTTTTTGTCTGATGTTTTTTTTCGAGCAGAACACTTAAAAATGCAGTTTTATGCAGGAAACAAACGAAAGCAGATGGTATTGGATGATGCTTCTTTCACGGTAGAGCAAGGGGAAGCGGTCGGAATTGTAGGACCAAGTGGTGCCGGAAAATCTACCATAGCCAGAATTATTTGCGGGTTGATACGTCCTGAATACGGAGATATTTATTTTAAGGGGACGCACATCGTTGGGGCTGAAAAAACATTTCAAAAAGAATTTCGTACGCAAATTCAGCTGATTCCCCAGCAGCCATATCTGTCGCTTGATCCCAAACAAAAGGTTGGAAGCAGCATTATGGAACCTTTATTTGTACATAAATTGGTTAAACAGAAAAAACAGGCTCAAACATGCGCTTATCAATTATTGCATTCTGTCAGATTAGAGCGTGATATCTTTACGCGTTATCCCGGTCAAATATCAGGGGGACAAGCGCAACGTGTTGTAATTGCAAGAGCATTGGCAGTATCACCCGAGCTGATTATTGCAGATGAATCCACATCTATGCTAGATGTTTCCGCACAGGCACAAGTGATACAAATTTATAAAAGATTGATAAAAGAACAAAATGTTAGCTTTATTTTTATATCGCATAATCTTCCTTTGGTAAAAGCATTTTGCAGTAAAGTTTATGGTTTGCAAAATGGCATGCTCAGTTTAATGAAAGGTACGTAAACACTTTACGTGATTTACATAAAATTTTAGTTTGGAGGAGTAAAGATGAAAGGAAAATGGAAAATACTCTCATTCATTATGGCAACCATTTTATGTGTTGCCATATTTGCAGGGTGCGGAACACAAGAGAATACTTCAAGTGCATCGAATGAACCGGCTGTAAGTGGAGCAGCCGACACAACAAAACAAATTGATACGATGGTGATTGGTACTACAATGAAGATTACCTCCATTAGTCGAGAGACATATGATTTTGATGTATTGTCGGGTACATTGACACATATGGCGCTTGTAAAACAAGATGAAAATGGAGATTTAAAGCCGTTCATGGCTGAAAGCTTTGAAACAAAGGATAATAAAACGTGGACATTTCAGTTGCGTAAAGGAGTGACTTGGCATGACGGAGAACCCGTTACAGCACAAGATGTGAAGTTTACAGCAGAATTGCAGAATACGTTTCCGAATTATACAATTCGTGTTGTAGATGACCAAACGGTAGAGTTTGTATCAGAAACAGAAAATGCAAGATTACCGATTGATTTGGTTACATTCCGTATTCTTCCGGAACATATTTTTAAAGATGTAACAGATTTGGAAACATTTACAGATGAGAAATCAGCTATTGGTAATGGTCCTTATGAGTTTGTCAAATTTGATGAAAGTGCCGGAACTTTAGAATTTAAAGCTTATGAAAACTACATTGACGGAAAGCCAAATGTAGATAAAATTATCGTGAAATTATATGCAAATACAGATACATTATATATGGCTTTGGAAAAAGGCGAAATTGACATGGTTTATTTCTATGCCAACGGAATTGACGCAAACGAAGCAAAAAAATTGGAAAGTAATAAAGACATTACACTGCAAGTTGTTCCGGACACCGGCATTACTTTAATGTATTTTAATACTCAGGCTGAGCCCGTTAACAATGCAGATATCAGAAAAGGAATTGCATATGCCATTGATTACGAACAAATGGCTAAATTGTTTGGTACGGAATATGCAACCACAGGTAATTTTGGTATCATTCCAAAAGGCTCTTTTGGGTATATTGATACAGAGAAGCTAACAAGAGACATAGAAAAATCAAAACAGTATTTAGAACAGGCAGGGGCCAAAGATTCCAACCAAGACGGAATTTTGGAATACAACGGTAAAGATTTGGAATTAGAAATTTTAGTCAGAACCGATAAACCCACCTATGCCAGAATGGCAGAATTGATTACGGCTAATCTGAAAGAAGTTGGGATTCAAGTAGTTCAAAAATCAGTAGATACAGCACAGTTCAGAACCATTTCGGAACAAGAACGCGGTCATGTAGCCATGCTGACACGTGCTACACCTTGGGGAATGGTTATGAAACAAGGTGCAGGTGTTCCTTATATGGATAGCCGTTCCAAAACAGGTATGGCAAATGTGAATGATTCTGCTTTTCAGGAGTTGGCTGATAAAATGGGAACGTCTAACAGTGACGAATACGCTGATTTAGTAGCGGATGTACAGCGTTATTATGCAGAAAATGTACCTGCAATTCCAATGTATTGGGACCAATTTATACAAGCATACAACAGCGACTTTCATGATTTTACCGTTGACGGTACCTTTGGATTGTTAAATATGGATACATGGTATTCCATCACAAAAGAAGTAACAGAATAGAATGTTTGGGATGTGATACAGCGCAATTACTGTTCACATCCCTTTATTTATTGGGAGAATATAGGTATGAAATCTAATATAGAAGTAATCTCTGATTTGCTTTCAGAGCAAATTGGTTGTACCCAAAAAGAGAGAATGGAGCAGTATTCTAAATGGAATATTTACTGGAATCATATCGCCAAACACCAAAACGCAAATGAGAGTAATGGTATGACACAAAATATCATTTCTGTGTTAAATGCACAAGAAGAACAGTCAAAAGAGTGTGAAGTTTTGGAAATAGGATGCGGAACAGGAGCATACACATTAAATTTTGCTGCGAATTATAAACATGTTACCGCTGTGGATATGTCAGAACAAATGCTATGTGTGCTGAAACAGCGCGCAGAGGAAGATAAAATAACTAATATTACGTATCGTCAGTCTTTATTTGAAAATTTACCTGAAAATAAACAATATGATTTTGTCTTTGCGGCAATGTGTCCTGCTATTTGTGATTATGAAAGTCTGATGAAATTTGAACGTTTGTCTAAAAATCATTGTTGTTTGGTTTCGGTTGCCAAAAATTCATCTTCAAGCCTGAGAAGACAATTGAGAATGCAGCTTACCGACCAACCGCTGAAGGGATTATCACCGGATGTCATATATCAATTTCATTTGCTTTATGCATTGGGCAGATACCCCAATATACAATTTTTTCACTCTGTGTCCCATTCTGTGATACCACTGGAAGAAGCTATGGAACGATATCGGATTTATTTTGATATTTTTGGATACAACCAACCCAAACATCGCGATATCATTTATACGTACTTATCAAAGAATTCCAAAAATGGAATGTGCACGGATGATATTACCTATCATACGGCGGTAATGAATTGGAAAACAGAACAACCTCGGAAAACTAAGGAGGGGAAGTTTTATTGATACGTTCCAGAAAACAAATCATACGTCGTATTATCAGCAGTTTGATTTGTTTATTTGTTGTAATTTTAATTAATTTTTTCCTTCCCAGAATTATGCCGGGCAATCCTGTATTGATGCTGACAGGTCAGGATGAGTCTTCTATGAGTGAAGAGAAAATGAAGGAGTATGAAACCAAACTGGGGTTAGATAAACCGTTAGGGCAACAATTTGGCGATTATCTCCTTCATTTGATTCAAGGTGATTTGGGGTTTTCCTATCATAATAATGACAGTGTCAGTAATTTATTGAAAAAGAGGATATCTTCTACGTTAATGATTGCAATTCCTGCATTAATATTATCGTCTCTTTTGGCTTTGGTACTAGGTACCATTATGGGTTACCGTAAAAATACAAAATTAGATAGTGGAATTACAACCGGTTTTATCGTTCTGGATGCGGTTCCGACTTTTTTATTAGCCATGATGTTGGTTACAGTGTTTAGTTTTCAACTGGATATTTTTCCTTTGGGAGGATTAACCTCTACCAATGCTTCATCCAACGGCTTTTTCTCCTTTTGGGACCGCGTTTGGCATTTAATTTTGCCTGTTTTAACCGTAACGCTGGTCTCCACTCCTAATAAATATTTGCTGGTACGCAATTCTGTTGCTGCAGCGAAAGAAGAGAAATATGTGATATATGCAAAGGCAAGAGGATTATCCACCAATCGTATTTGTTTTATTCATATTTTTAAAAATGTATGCCAATCATTCATTGCTATGGTAGGATTAAATCTTGGTTTTTTAATTTCGGGCTCCATGATTACAGAAGTTATTTTTTCCATTCATGGCATGGGAAGCTTAATTTATGATGCAGCTGTCTTTCGCGATTATCCTACCCTACAAGGCTGTTTCTTTTTCATTGCTCTTTTAGTAATATTGGGAAACATATTAACAGACGTGATTTGTATTTTAGTTGATCCTAGGCAAAGGTTTGGTGTAAACAATGAAACATAAAAAATATTTGGTATGGATGACTCCTTCCGTTATCATAGGAGCGGTTATTATGCTTATATTTGCATTGTTTTCCTTTTTTCCACAGTGGATTGCTCCATATTCTCCGAAAGACATGTTTGAACCTTGGGCACCTATGAGTGCTTCCCATTGGTTGGGAACCAATGATATGGGATATGATATTTTATCAGAATTGATTTATGCGGCATCTACCACTATGCTTGTAGGAATTACCGCTTCGTTCATTTCACTGGCTGTAGGAGTACTGGTAGGAATTGCCGCAGGTTATTTTCAAGGATGGTTAGGAGAAGTGATAAATGGATTGATTCATATATTTTTGTTAATTCCCATGCTTCCCATGACGATTATCTTGGCTGCATACCTGGGGGCAGGAGTTCAAAATGTGATTCTATCCATCTCTTTGTTGGGATGGTGTTCAACCGCAAGGGCGGTCAGAGCCAAAACCAAACAAGTAAAATGCGCTCCTTTTATTGAATCATTGCAAACATTGGGCGTACCCAAATGGCGTATTATGCTGAAACATATTTTGCCCAATGTATCAGATGTCATATGGGCAAAATATATTTTATCTGTGGGACAATGTATGCTTACAGAAGCTTCAGTAAGTTTTATGGGACTGGGAGATACCACTCATGTCACGTGGGGAGGCATGATTAATTTTGCTTTTAAGCGAGGAGGGTTTTCCAGGGGAATATTTAATTGGTATTTGCCTCCCGGGATTTGTATTTTATTATGCGTTATGGCGTTCTATTTACTGAATCGTTTTTTTGAGCACAGAGCGGATTTGGTAGATCGTTCTGCACAGAGTTATATGGATTAGACAAACATAAAGAAAACCGCCCTTAAATGGATAGGGCGGTTTTTCTATTTTGATTTTGAACTAATTGTTTTTATTATTTTTTCGTTTTTTTCGATACTGTTCATTTTCATATAACATAATTACAAGTTTTGCAATTAAATCTTTATTTGTACAGGATAGATTATACAATGAATTTAATGGAAATACACCGGTTTCTGTTTTAAATCCTTGTTCAAAGTAGTGAAAAGGCAATCTCATTTGTGTCCTTCCCAATAGAAAATCTATACTAACGTCATATAAGTCGGCAAGAGCAACAAGAACAGAATATGAAGGCTGGCTGGAACCTGTTTCATAACTGGAAATAGCTGATTTTGTAACGTGAACTTTTTCTGCAACTTCATGCTGTTTCATGTCTTTTTCTTCTATCAGTGTTGACAAAATTTCATGTAATTCCATATTGATTCACCGCCTATCATTGTTAGGTTAATCATAACAGGTTCAAAATATTACTTACAGTTATTACAGTAATAGTATATTTTTTACAATAAATATGATTGAAAATCCAGTGATAATAGATTATAATTACTGTACATTCACGTATTGAAAGGATAGATTTCAATGAAGGTGGCAATTATATCTTCCGCAAGCTTTCAAAAAATAAATTTTGCAAAATTAATACCTCAAAATACTACAAAAGTAATATCTTCAGTGCCGGAGCATTTAAATCAAAGTATTGTTCAATATGCAGATGTAAATCGAATTCGCTTTGTTACAAAAAATTTGGCTGAATGTGAAAATAAATGGCAAGCAATAGAACAATTCTGCGAGCAATGCGACCATATCATTGCATTATGGGATGGCCAGCCCGATATTGTAAAAGAAGTGATTGATTATGCTGTGGGGCATCATAAATCCATTTCCTTTTTTGAGCTGGACAGCTTATTGTATACGGAAAAACTGGACAATCTTGGCAGGGTGATGCTTCCTTCTACTATCAGACAAAAATTAGGTAATCCTGATGAATTTTCTCTGGAATTAGAAGGTACTCGTATGATACTGCATCCGCTTGATAAAAAATGTGTATTTTGTTCACAAGTTGAACAGTTAAACCATATGGTCATTCATCATAAAAGTGTTTGTATTTGTGAATCTTGCTTACATGCAATCAGTCAGATCAGTCAAAAGTGAATCAGACAGAAGAAAACGGCGTCTTTGGACGCCGTTTTTATTTTAATACAAATGACTGTAATTTTGTTCCTTTTGTGCTTGATATTTACATATTTAACAATACAAATGCCGATTATATTGTTATTTATATTAACATTGAATAATCAAAAAATAATAACCATAGTTTTATACTATGGTTATCTATCAAATATCAGTATTACTTTATCATAAAGTCTGCGTGTTATAATGAAAAAAATAACAGAAAGGACATAAAAATATGAAGTTATCAGTAGTAGGATACCCTAGAATAGGTACCTTAAGAGAATTAAAATTTGCAAGTGAAGCTTATTTTAAACATACCATAGAGCAAACAGAATTAAAACAAACAGCAAATAGATTACGCAAGAAGCACTGGAAAACGCAGCTGGAACATGGCATTGAATTTATTCCCTCCAACGATTTTTCTTTTTATGATACAACGTTGGATACCGCAGTACTTCTGAATATCATACCGTCCCGTTACCGGAAGTTGGGCTTATCTCCGTTGGATACTTATTTTGCAATGGCGAGGGGATATCAGGGAAAACATGGAGATGTAAAAGCATTGGCGATGAAGAAATGGTTTCACACCAATTATCATTACATTGTACCTGAATTGGAAGATGATACGGAAATATGTCTGTGCGGCACAAAAGCGTTTGATGAATATTTGGAGGCAAAAGAGCTGGGAATAGAAACAAAGCCTGTCATCTTAGGTGCCTTCACCTTGCTGAAATTATTGAAGTTCTCAGGAAGCAAGACACAAGAAGATGTGATTGATGATTTTGTCGTTGCATATATGGATATTGTAACAAAATTTCATTCGATTGGAGCTCAGTGGATTCAATTTGATGAACCGTACCTGGTGCGAGATTTGTCAAAAGAAGATATAGCGCTGTTTCATCAGCTTTACAGCAAAATTTTGTCAGTCAAACATTCTGTTCATGTGTTGCTCCAAACATATTTTGGGGATATACGCGACTGCTATCAAGAGGTCTGTTCGCTTCCTTTTGATGGTGTGGGCCTGGATTTAGTTGAGGGAGTAAAGTCACTGGAGTTAATCCAAACTTATGGGTTCCCGGCCGATAAAATTTTGTTTGCAGGCGTGATAAACGGAAAAAATATTTGGCGCAATGCGTATGCGAAAACTTGCAGCTTGATAGAAACCTTGCAGACTTATTGCAATGAGATTGTATTAAGTACATCTTGTTCGCTGCAGCATGTACCATATACATTGGAACATGAAAATAAGCTTTCCCAAGATTATAAAAAGTATTTTGCGTTTGCCGAAGAAAAATTAAGAGAATTACAAGAATTAAAAGAAATTTTAGAAGAGAATACTTATCAAACAGAGCAATTTCTGCAAAATTGCCAACTGTTCGGCCAAGAAAGAAGCGGAATCAATCATGCAGTACAAGAACGTGTCGCGGCTATTCAAGACAACGATTTTGTCAGACTGCCTGAGTTTACAGCACGTGAACAAATACAAAAAGAGATTCTGAATCTGCCATTGTTTCCAACGACTACGATAGGTTCTTTTCCGCAAACATCCGATGTAAAGTTAAACCGAAAGGCATTCAAAGCGGGAGAAATTTCAAAAGAACAATATGTACAATTTAACCGCAATAAAATTGCAGAATGTATAAAGCTGCAAGAAGATATTGGATTGGACGTATTGGTACATGGAGAATATGAACGCAACGATATGGTAGAGTATTTTGGAGAATGTCTGAACGGATTTTTGTTTACAGAGAAAGCGTGGGTACAGTCTTATGGTACCCGTTGTGTGAAGCCGCCTATTATCTGGGGAGATATTTCCAGGGAAACGCCTATGACGGTAGAATGGTCTGTATATGCACAAAGCTTAACAGATAGACCGATGAAAGGTATGCTGACAGGTCCGGTGACCATTTTGAATTGGTCTTTTCCAAGAGAGGATATTTCTTTAAAAGAATGTGCTTATCAAATCGCTTTCGCAATCCGTGATGAAGTATTGGACTTAGAAGCAAATGGTATCCGAGTCATTCAAGTAGATGAAGCTGCATTAAGAGAGAAACTTCCGCTGAGAAAATCCGAGTGGGAGGAAGCGTATCTTAGCTGGGCCATTCCGGCTTTCCGTTTGGTTCACAGCAGAGTCAAAGCTGAAACACAAATACATACACATATGTGTTACAGCGAATTTACGGATATTATCTCTGCAATTGATGATATGGATGCTGATGTAATAACATTTGAAGCGTCACGTTCTAATCTTGCTATTCTTGACGCTTTACAAGAAAATCATTTTCAAACTCAGGTAGGTCCCGGTGTATATGACATTCATTCTGAACGCATTCCATCTGTAGAAGAAATAAAACAAGTTTTGGATTTGATGCTGGAAAAGCTTCCAAAAGAAAAGCTCTGGGTCAATCCTGACTGTGGTTTGAAAACCAGAGGTACGGCAGAAACAAAACCGAGTCTGGAAGGCTTTGAAAAAGGTCAAGTAACTGAATTAGGCGCTGTGAACGTGATGACAGGTATCTATACCGGTCGTTCTCCTAAAGATAAATTCTTCGTTAAGAATGAAGCTTCTGAAAATTCAG
>UQNI01000051.1 GCA_900542375.1 uncultured Oscillospiraceae bacterium
CGTTACAATGGCGGAGCCACGATTACTATGCCAAACGGCAACATAACCTTAGCGCCGCTGTGGGGTCATGTTGGTGTGAAGCTGGAGGTTGGAAAGGCAACTCCTGCTGAGCCATCTCCGGAGCAACACAGTATCTTGAACAATGCAGGAAGTCAAGGTCTGCTGGATTTTAGCGAGAGTTACATTCACGATGAAAAAGTGGGACAGCGTGTTACATCTATTGTGACAGAAACACAGGGACTGGATTATGAGTATGCAAAGGACCCTCAAGACCAATATCGTGTATTTCTGCCCCAGGTTCCGGAAGCATTGTATGCCCGCCAGATTGGTGAGGAAGGAAGTAATGTCATTGCCTATCTGAAAGATGATAATAACAATGGTTTTACTCTTGTATTGACTGCAAATGGAGGTATTGACGCACCTTCCGAAAGCAATTTATTATTTGGAGCCAAAGATACGGATAACGCATGGAATGCTAATGTAAAAAGTGTCGATTTAACAAACTTCCGTACCGATAATGCAACAACGCTGGCATTTTTATTCAATGGAAGCAAAAGCCTTGAAACAATTACAGGCATTGAGCATCTGAATACCACTCAGGTGCAGGACCTTACAGCAGCATTCCAGTACTGCGCAGCATTAACAAATCTTGATTTATCAAGCTGGAAAACAGACAATGTAACTTCAGTTTCAAACATGTTTTTCCAAACCACTCAACTGCAAACAGTTACAGGCATAGATACATGGAATATGCCTAAATTAACAGAAGCACGGGCATTATTTGCCTATTCCGGAATTACCAAAGTAGATTTAAGCAATTGGAATCCGACAGAATTACGAGATTTTACACATGTATTTAACGGTTGTTCAAATTTAAAAGAAGTCAAAATTGAAAATTGGGAAGTACCTTATTTAGATGGAATTTCTTATGCTTTCTACAATTGTACTTCCTTACAGAACCTTGATTTATCTACATGGAAAAACACAATCTTATTGACTAATTTTAACGCTGCTTTTTATGGTTGCGGAAATCTAAAAACGTTGAACCTATCAGGACTTGTACATAATTATAAAGATTGTGTATTCAGTTTAACATTTGAAGGATTGAGTCAATTGGAAACTTTAAATATTTCTAATTGGATTATCAATGGTTCTCCGTATACAGAATGGGAGACTGGTATTTTTGTTATCAGAGGATATATAGACAGTATGACAAAACTGATTGCAGATGGTTGGGATATTCAAATGGATTTAGAAAACGGATTCAGCCTTTGGGGCGGAGAATTTGTGACACCGATTAACTATTTTTCACAAAGACCAGGAACTCTGGAAATTTCCGTCAATGACTGGAACCTAAACGACCATAAGGTTGATTTATCTACCATATCGAGTATCACAACAAAAAGAACCAAGAGTTTTACCGGATGGACCGGTCTCAGTGGTGTTACCAACATGGATGGAATGTTTGAATATATGGATGATGTTGAAACAATCTCTATTACAAATGAAAATCTTGCGAATGTGAGCAATTTTGACATGTTCTCCGGTTATAAAGGGACAGCGTTACAGAAGATTGATTTCAGCGGCTGGACAGGTGCAAATACTGAAAGTGTATCTCAGGTATTCGCTTCACTGCCATCAAATGCAGCAAATTCTGTACAGTTAACAGTCAGCGATGACGAAATAGGAACGGCGCTGACACAGTCACTGGAAACAGCCAAACAGAGTGTATATCAGGCGAAATACACAAGCCAAACGGCGTCTGTGGAAGAACGTGCAGACAATACAGAAAATGTGGCAAGTGCAGTTATTTCCATGTTGCCGGTGTTCTATCAGGCATCTGCTTTGTCTGTGGACAATCAGACTATAGGAGAAGCAAATTCTGCTGTTTGGCACAGCACTCCTTCCAATACAGGTGAAACATATGATTTAAAGGCAACGATTCAATTTGCAGGTAATGAAGGCGCTTTATCTGGTAAAGACGTGCAGCTGCGTATAGAATTACCAGAAGGAATGGAACCGACTGATACTTCAGCAATCATTACAGGGGACTTTGCGTATTTTGGAAATGAAGGTCAGTATCCTGAGAGTGGTTCTGTCATAACAGAGGCAGAGTTAAAACAAGAGAACGGTAAGTGGATTATGACTGCTACCGTTGGAGATATGTTTGCGGGAACCCAAATTGAAATGAGTTTTCCGGTAAAACTAACCTCAAATGGAGTCACAGAGGGTGCATATCAGGTATGGGATGCACAAGCCAAAGTCAATGACAATCATTCTTCCGCACAGGCGACATACCGTTTTTGGAAGCAGAATGAAATGCCGCAGCCCGGAAATGAACAGCCTGTTATCAATGCAGCGGATATCGAATTAACGGTTGGAGATTCATTTGATCCTCTGGCAAATGTAAGTGCATATGATAAAAACGGGGTTGACCTAACCTCTGGTATCAAAGTAATAGAAAATACGGTTGACACAACCAAAGCAGGAGAATACAAAGTTACTTATACTGTAACCGATGGTTACGGAGTAACAGCGACAAAAAGTATTAAAGTAACCGTAAGAGAAAAAATGGCTTCGGGACATATGAATGATAACTTAAATTCGGCCCAAACAGGAGATACAACACCGTTGGTACTGCTTGCAGTGATTGGCGTAACAGCAGCAGTGCTGTGTACGGCAGTTGTACTTGTGGGAAGAAAGCAAAAAACAAAATAAAAGATATCATATCGTGTGTTATATCCCATAAGAACAGAATAAAATATTAGAAATCACCGAGTATAACGTACATATACTCGGTGATTGTTGTTTTATATATCCTTGCTTTAAGGAGTAAGTTGTACATTTGATAAAAAGAACCTCTATAGTATGCGTGTATTTGTTTTTTTGTTGGGTAGATATTCCATGTCGAAATGCTGCTATGCAACAGATAAAATTTGATATCAAAGAAATATGATATCATAGAAATCTTACTTTGTTTTGAAAAATGATTGTGCTTTGACCATAGAAAGTGATATAATAATCTGTACTGAAAAAATAAGCGGACGGAGGTGCTGATTATGGATGTTCGTCCCGGGGATAAATTAATGATGAAAAAACAACATCCCTGCGGCAGCAAAGAATTTCTGGTGTTGAGAGCCGGTATGGATTTTAAAATTCGCTGTATGGGCTGTGGACACGAAATTATGGTTCCGCGCCTAAAATGTGAAAAGAATATAAAAAAAATCATGCGGGAAACTACAGAGTCGGAGCAATAGCGCAGTAGCGGTGTTTTGGGATTTCAATAAAAATGAAAAATTTGGAGTGCAGCTATGTTTGATAATTTAGTGGTGTTTGAAAACAGATATAATGAAATCAATGAAAAATTGTATGACCCTGATATTGTTTCCGACCAGAAACTATATGCGGATTTAATGAAAGAACTGAAAAATATTACTCCGATAGTAGAAAAATACAAGGAGTATCAAAAAGCGTCCACGGCAGAAGCAGAGGCAAAAGAAATGCTGGATGCGGGCGGTCTGGATAAAGACTTTCGTGAGATGGTAGAGCAGGAACTGAATGATTCCAGAAAACAGCTGGAAGTCATTGCAGATGAACTGAAAATATTACTGCTTCCCAAAGACCCAAATGACGACCGCAATGTGATTGTGGAAATCCGTGGCGGTGCAGGCGGTGAAGAGGCTGCTTTGTTCTCAGGCGTATTGTTTCGTATGTACAGCATGTATGCCGAATCCAAAGGCTGGAAAGTGGAAGTGCTCAACTCCAATGAAACAGAGCTTGGCGGCTATAAAGAAATCAGCTTTATGATTACAGGTGAAGGCGCTTATTCCCGTTTAAAATATGAAAGCGGCGTTCATCGTGTACAGCGTGTTCCGGAAACGGAAACACAGGGCCGTGTGCATACCTCTACCGCAACGGTTGCTGTTTTGGCAGAAGTAGATGACGTTGAGATTGAAATCAATCCGGCAGACCTGCAAATTGATACGTACCGCGCCAGCGGTGCAGGCGGACAGCATGTTAACAAAACAGAGTCCGCTATCCGTATTACACACTTGCCCACAGGTGTGATTGTAGAATGCCAGGATGAACGCAGTCAGCTGAAAAATAAAGACAAAGCCATGAAGATTCTGCGTTCCCGTTTGTATGAAGCAAAACAGAAGGAACAAGACGCTCAGTTGGCAGAAGAAAGACGTTCCCAGGTAGGAACGGGCGACCGTTCGGAGCGTATCCGTACTTACAACTATCCACAGGGCAGAATTACCGACCACAGAATCGGTATGACCGTATATAAATTTGATGACATGTTAAACGGAAATATAGACGAAATGGTAGATGCTTTGATTACCGCAGACAGAGCGGCAAAAATCGAAAATTCCATTGAGTCTCAGGAATAACGGCAAACAGAAAGAGGGGATTACAATAGAAACAAAACGATTAAACGGTAACTGTGCCGAAGATATTGTAATTGCCGCAGAACTGTTAAAAAACGGCGGTTTGGTTGCCATTCCAACAGAAACTGTGTACGGTCTTGCAGCAGATGCAACCAACGGGGCAGCTGTGGAACGGATTTTTAAAGCCAAGGGCAGACCACAGGATAATCCGCTGATTGTTCATATTTCCTCTTATGAACAGCTGGAGCGATTGGTTTCTCACATTCCCGAACATGCAAAACGTCTTATGGAGACGTTTTGGCCCGGACCGCTTACGGTAATATTGCCAAAATCAAATTTGATTCCCGACCAAGTCAGTGCGGGTCTTCCTACCGTTGCCGTTCGGCTTCCGTCTCATCCCGTGGCGCGTGCAGTCATTCAAGAGGCGGGAGTTCCCTTGGCAGCGCCTTCTGCAAATGTTTCAGGCAGTCCCAGTCCGACTGCCGCAGCGCATGTACTGCACGATTTAGATGGGAAAATCGACGCGGTCATTGACGGCGGTCCATGTACGATAGGGTTGGAATCTACGGTCATAACGTTGGCGGAAGAAACACCTGTACTGCTGCGTCCCGGCGCTGTTACATTAGAGCAGCTGCAACAGGTATTGGGTACGGTCAAAATGGCCGATGCTGTGTTGCATCAGTTGAAACAAGGCTCCGTTGCCGCCTCACCGGGCATGAAATATAAGCACTACGCACCAAAAGCAAAGTTGATATTGCTGGAAGGTTCTGACGAGGCATTTTTTCATTATGTGAATGCGCACGCAGCGGAAGGGGTTGCAGCCTTGTGTTACGATGGACAGGAAAACTGTTTGTGTGTTCCTGCTATTACATACGGAAAAAAAGATTGTCCTCAGGAGCAGGCACAGCAATTATTCCATGCGTTGCGTAAACTGGATGACTTGAATTATAAACTGGTTTATGCCGCATGCCCTCAATCGGAAGGGCTGAGTTTGGCTGTTTATAACCGTATGATTCGTGCGGCGGGATTTGAGGTGCAAACACTTGACTAAGATATTGGGATTGACAGGACCTACGGGGGCAGGAAAAACAACCGTATCCCGACTGTTTGCGGAACAAGGCTGCATCATTCTGGATTGTGACAAAATTGCAAGAGAAGTCACTACGTATCATATAGACTGTTTAAGAGATTTATGTTATGCTTTTGGCAGTGACATTGTCAATGAAAAAGGAATCCTCAACCGTACGCTTTTGGCACAACGTGCGTTTGCCGACAAAGAGCAGACACAAAAGCTGAACCGAACCACACATCCGTGGATTGTAAAGGAAATCCGTACGCTCATTCAGCAGTATGAAAAGCAGGGAGCAAATGTGATTGTGCTGGACGCACCGACTTTGATTGAAAGCGGATTATCACAGGATTGTCATAAAACCATTGGGGTTCTGGCTCCTGTGCAGGTAAGGCTCAAACGAATTATACAGCGCGACGGACTAACGGAGGAACAAGCGCTTTTGCGTATTCATGCACAACCGGAGGATTCCTTTTATCTGTCACAATGCGATGTCATTTTAGACGGTTGTTCGGCAAGTGCGGAATTATACGAGCAGATAGCAGATATAGTAAGGAAGGCAGGATGAGTACAAATGGCAAACACACATGCAAAGTCTTCCGGGAAGAAGCGTTCCAAACATAAAAAAACACCTTCCTCAAAAAAGTTTGTATATTCTCTGGTAGGAATCCTAATGATGATTTGTATTGTGCTGGGCATTTATTTTGTCAGCGGTGGAGAAGAGTAAATTCAAAAAAGTATTCATCCTTTGGGATACAGTGAAATTGTAGAACGTGAAGCGCAAAATTATCATATAGACCCGCTGTTGGTTTATTCTGTGATAAAAGCGGAGAGCAATTTTGACGCCGATGCAGTTTCCAATGCGGGCGCTATGGGATTGATGCAGATTATGCCTGAAACGTATGAGTGGCTGGCTTCCAAAGAGGGAATTACTGACGTTTCTCAGGAAGATTTACTCAATCCTGAAATAAATATTAAATATGGATGCATGTTTTTGTCCATACTATTGGAGAGATATCCGCAGTTATCTTCTGCTGTAGCTGCTTACAACGCAGGATTTGGCAATGTGGACAACTGGCTTGAGGATATTACCATTGCACCTGACGGAGAACATTTGGAACATATTCCGTTTCCCGAAACAGAACAGTATACGGAAAAGGTATTGAAAAACTACCGGCAGTATCAAAGATTATATGAAGAATTTAATTCGCAGTCAGCGAATGTTTAGGAGGTAAGCATCAATGAGTAAAAAAGCAGAAAAAACATCTGTAGAAAAATTAACCGAAGAATTGTTGATTAACCGTAAAAACGGTTTTATGGACGTAACAGATGAGCAAGTCAAAAAAGCAGATAAATTCTGTGAAGGCTATAAAACATTTTTAAATAAAGCGAAAACAGAGCGTGAAGCAGTATTTGAGACCATTGCGTATGCAGAAAAAAACGGCTTTGTTCCATTTGACAGAGAGGCTTCTTATAAAGCGGGAGACAAAGTATATTATAACAATCGAGATAAATCTTTAATCTTGGCAGTCATTGGTAAAGAAGGCTGCAAAAACGGTGTTCGTATGGCTGCGGCTCATATTGATTCTCCGCGTCTTGATTTAAAACCATATCCTATGTACGAAGCCAACGATTTGGTATTGTTTAAATCTCACTACTACGGCGGTATTAAAAAGTACCAATGGACCACCATTCCGCTGGCCATGCACGGACGTGTTGTACGTCGCGACGGAACGTTTGTAGACATTCGTTTGGGTGAAGAACCGGACGAACCGCAATTCTGCGTAACAGATTTATTACCTCATCTTGGCGCGGAACAAATGAACAAAACATTGTCCAAAGCCATTGAAGGTGAAAATCTGAATATTTTAATCGGCAGCCGTCCCATTCGCGCGGATAAAGGTTCCAATTTATTCAAATTGAATATTATGAAGCTGATTCACGAAAAATATGATATTGTGGAAGAAGATTTTGTATCAGCCGAAATTGAATTTGTTCCTGCGTTTCCTGCACGCGATGTAGGATTTGACAAGAGTATGATTGGCGGATACGGTCATGATGACCGCGTTTGCGCATATCCTGCCATTGAAGCTGCCATTCACTGTAAAACACCAAAACAAACAATACTGACTGTTTTGGCAGACAAAGAAGAGGTGGGAAGCGACGGAAATACCGGCTTGAATTCTTCCTTCCTGCGTTACTTTGTGGCAGACCTTGCAAGACAGGAAGGTTTGGACGGTTATGATGTACTGCGCAAATCAAAATGCCTCTCAGCAGACGTTACGGCAGCTTATGACCCAACTTACGGCAGTGCTTACGAACCGCTCAACTCCTGCTATTTGAACAACGGCATCGGTGTCATGAAATATACAGGCGCACGAGGCAAAGCAGGTACATCCGATGCTTCTGCGGAATTTATGGCAGAAATTCGTAAAACCTTTGACAGCAAAAATATTCTGTGGCAAACAGGAGAGCTGGGTAAAGTTGACGGCGGCGGCGGCGGAACCGTTGCTATGTTCATTGCTAATTTGGATGTGGATGTTATTGATGTTGGTGTTCCTGTGATTTCCATGCATTCTCCGTTTGAAATTGTTTCTAAACTAGACGTTTACATGACTTATCTTGGTATTGAGGCGTTTTTTGAAGCAAAATAAAACAATGTAATTTGCAGGTATGCAGGTGCATACCTGTTTTTGTTATCAGTAACAAACAGAAGAAAGGATGAAACCATGCGGCCCAAAAAGATTCGAGCACAAAAAGTGATGCATACCCGTAAAGGCTGGAAACATGCGGATGGTGTTAAACGTCTGCGTATCATTATGGCAAGCGTTGCGGCGGCCGCTATTGTTTTCATTGCAGCGGCAGGTGTAGTCATATGGATGATGTTACAAGGGCCGCTGCAGAGCAGTCAGGACACAACACAATCGGATTCTGCACAGACTTCGGCTATTATACTGCCTGTTTATGATGATTCCTTTAATTTAGTACTGGTAAATAAAAATAGACAACTAAAGTCCGATTTTTCCGCTCAATTGACTGAATTCGAAGGAGTTCAAATAGAAGAACGGATTCTTCCCGCACTGGAAAAAATGCTGGAAGATGCTAAGCGTGACGGGTGCCACTTAAATGTAACGGGTGGATATGTTGATAAAGAAACACAGCAAACGCAATATGAGCAAGAGGTACAGCGGCTGATGGACAGCGGAGGTTACACAAGAGTCCGTGCGCAGGAAGATGCCAAAACAACTGTACAGCCGGGGAACTACAGTGAACTGCAAACTGGTATGGCGGTACAGTTTGCCTCTGCGGAAAGTTCTGATGTGGATTTTGGTACAACAAAAGAGTTCCGATGGCTTGAGAAAAATTCCATTCGTTACGGTTTTATTCAGCGCTATCCGTCCGGTAAAACCACAGCTACAGGTCATATTGCCTCTGCCACCCAGTTTCGCTATGTGGGTACGGAACATGCCACAAAAATGAGAAGTCTTGGCATGTGTTTGGAAGAATATGATACCTATGTGCGTAATCGTTAAAGGGAATTTGCGTTCTAATATATTTAAAAAATAATACTTGCATTTTTATACTATTTGTGATAAAATTCATTTGTTACGTTGAATTATCGCTGAAAGAGGTGACAAGAATGAAAGAAAATACACACCCAAAGTTCGAAAAAACTACCATTAAATGTGCATGCGGAAATGAAATCGAAACAAGATCTACAAAAGATAACATCCGCGTAGAAATTTGTTCCAAATGCCATCCTTTCTTTACAGGTAAACAAAAACTTGTAGACACAAGCGGCCGTGTTGACATGTTTAAGAAACGTTATGGTATGCAAAGCAAGTAAATTGCTTCGGTAAGTAAATTACCTTAGGCAAATAAATTTGTTTCGATAGGTAAATTTATCTTAAGCAATAAGCCATTTACGAATGATTGTTATTTCTTTTGGTTTGTCCTTAAAATTGACGGACGGTGCACATAGCTGTACCGTCCGCATTTTTTATATATTGGCAAGAGGAGATTTCTATGGAATCATACCGTACGGTAAAACAGGAAACAAGCGCAGAATTTATCGAAAAACGTTCTAAGTTTATCGGCTATATCAAACCTGTTCAGACAGAGGAAGAGGCCATTGCGTTTATTCAGAGTATCAAATCGAAGCATTGGGACGCTACGCATAATGTATATGCGTATTCGTTAAGAGAGGGACAAACGCGCCGCTATTCCGATGACGGAGAACCGCAGGGGACGGCTGGGATTCCCACGCTGGATGTTTTGCAAAAAGCAGATATTACAGACGCGGTAGTTGTGGTTACCCGCTACTTTGGCGGAATTCTTCTGGGAGGCGGAGGACTGGTACGCGCTTATTCTCATGCGGCTTCCTTGGCTGTTGAGGCAAGCGGTGTGCTGTATATGCGCCAATGCCTGCTGGCAGAATTGATATGCGATTATACGCAATACGGCAAAATTGCATCTCTCATTCCGGAATGCGTTGGTGTGATAGACGATACTGTATTTGAAGATACCGTGCACATAAAGTTTCATATGGCACATGAGGATTTTCAAGCATTTGAAAAACGCTTGGCAGACACCACTTGCGGAGCAGTGAAAGCAGTCGTTACAGGAAAAGAATTTTTTGCCGTTTCAGAGACATAAAAGTAAAAATAAAAAATTTTTTAGAAAAAAGAAGGATATTTGAAAGCAATGGCGTATATCTACTTAACGGATTTTATAAAGGTGGTGACGCTATGGCTATCAGAGAACGCACGGAGCTGTTGGAAGAGCAAATTTTGTCACCTTTTGCTACTTTGGCAAAGCAGACAAAAGGAAGACAGCGGCCTGAACAGGAATGCGATATTCGTACCGCATTTCAAAGGGACAGAGACCGCATTATACATTCCAAATCGTTTCGTCGTTTAAAGCATAAAACACAAGTGTTTCTTTCTCCGGAAGGGGACCATTATCGTACACGTCTGACGCATACGTTGGAAGTAGCTCAAATTGCCCGTACAGTGGCAAGAGCTTTACGCATGAATGAAGATTTGACAGAAGCCATAGCGGTGGGCCACGATTTAGGTCATACACCGTTTGGTCATGCGGGTGAGAGAGCACTGAGAGAAGTTTCTCCGCTGAATTTCAATCATAATGAACAAAGCGTCCGTGTGGTGGAACGCTTGGAAAAAAATAATCAGGGATTAAATTTGACGTTTGAAGTAAGAGACGGCATTCTTTGCCATACAGGTCCAAAGCTTGCCGATACTCCGGAAGGACGTATTGTGCGGTTTGCCGACCGCATTGCCTATATCAATCATGATATTGATGATGCTGTACGCGCGGGAGTGCTAAACCCTGACGATATTCCCCACAACTTGACCGAAGTGCTGGGCACGACAACTTCTGCCAGAATCAATACTATGGTTATTTCCCTAATTGAAAACAGCGTAGACGTCAATATCAAAATGGATGAAGTGGTAGGACAAGCGTATCATCAGATACATAAATTTATGTTTGATAACGTGTACCGAAATCCTCAAGCAAAAGAGGAAGAAACAAAAGTGCCCAATCTGATTCAAACACTGTATGAGTATGTATTGCAGATAGACCATCTGCCAAGTGACATGCAGCAAATTGCGGAACAGGAAGGAATTGAACGTGCTGCCTGTGATTATATTGCAGGTATGACAGACCACTTTGCCGTGGCGTTGTTCCAAAAAATTGTGGTTCCAAAATCTTGGGGCATTTAACGAAAATGAAAAGGAGGAATGCCAATGGCTTTGCCGGAATTATTTTTGCAGGAATTAAAACTGCGCAATTCGATTGAAGATGTTGCTTCCTCCTATGTTCAGCTAAAAAGGCGCGGACGTAATCTGGTTGGATTATGTCCGTTTCATAATGAGCATACGCCTTCCTTTAACCTATATCCCGAAAGCGGCTCGTTTTATTGCTTTGGCTGCGGTGCAGGCGGAGATGTCATTACCTTTGTCCGCCGCATTGAAAATCTGGATTATATGGAAGCTGTGAAATTTCTTGCAGACAGGGCAGGACTGCAATTGCCCGAATTGGGTGTAGATGACAGCATGAGCAAGCTGCGGGCCCGTATTTTGGAAATCAATCGGGAGACCGCTAAGTTTTACCATGGCGTTTTAAAAAGTCCAAGCGGAAAAGTCGGTTTGGATTATTTTTTGCAGAGAGGGTTGAAACCCTCTACCATTACACATTTCGGTTTGGGATTTGCACCTGATACTCGTTTTGCATTGGTGAATCATCTGAAAGGAAAAGGCTATACGGATGAAGAACTGGTACAAGCCAATGTGGCCGTGAAAACCCGTTCGGGAAAGCCTATGGACCGCTTTTTTCATCGCGTGATGTTTCCTATTATAGATTTAAGGGGAAATGTGATTGCGTTTGGCGGGCGAACGATGACGGATCAGAAACCAAAATATCTAAATACGTCCGATACCTTGGCTTTTAAGAAAAGTTATGGATTATTTGCTATGAATTTTGCCAAAAATAGTGGCAAGGAACAGCTGATACTGGCAGAAGGATATATGGACGTCATTGCATTGCATCAAGCTGGTTTTGACAATGCCATTGCCGGTTTGGGAACCGCGCTTACGACAGAGCAAGCGCATTTAATTGCACGCTATACCAAAGAAGTGGTGATTGCATATGATGCGGACGAAGCGGGACAAAAAGCAACAGCTCGTGCCATACAGCTGCTCAGAAGTGTAGGGTTGCTTGTAAAAGTGCTTTCCATTACAGGAGGGAAAGACCCTGACGAATACATTCGTTCTTACGGAGAACAAGGGCCGGTCAGATTCAAACAGCTGATTGAACAAAGCGGCAATGATGTGGAATATCGTCTGCAAAAATTAAAATCTGACTGTGATTTGGAATCTTCGGCGGGAAAAGTGCAATACTTAAATGGTGCGACAGAGCTGTTATCTACATTGGATAATCGTATGGAGCAGGAAATTTATGCAGGCAAGCTTTCTCAGGAAATCGGAGTGGAACGTGCGACCGTGATGATGCAGGTTGAAAAACTCAGTAAAAGACGGCATCAGGCACAGCAGAAAAAAGAGTTTCGGGAATTTCAGCAGCAAACCATCGGACTGAAAGACCAGGTCAATCCCGACAAGAGGGAAAATTTCCGCGCAGCAAATGCGGAGGAAGCTTTGATTGCGTATTTGTTTCAGAATAACGATATGGCTGAAAAGGTCCGTTCCGTATTATCGCCGGAGCAGTTCAGCACGGCCTTTAACCGCCGTGTGTACGAAAGCATCACCGATAAAATGCAAAATGGATTACAAGTGGGATTGACCGAAATATCAGATAGTTTTACCATGGAAGAAATCAGCGCTATTGCAAGAATATTGGCAAAGAACAATGCAGTTGCCATGGGACAGCATGACGCGGAGGAATATATCAATGTTATTATAGAGGAAAAGACAAAATTAAATGCAAATGACGCAAAACATGCGCAGACACAAGAAATACAGGATTATTTGGCGCGGCTGAAAGAGCAAAAGAAATAAACGGCCGCTTAACTGGGAGGAAACGAACTTATGGCAGCACCGGATAAAAAAACGGTTATGAAAGATTTACTGGAAATGGGAAAGGCGAAAGGACAGCTTACCACAAAAGAGATTTTAGACGCTTTGGGAGAGCTGGATTTTGAGCCGGAACAAATTGAAAAATTTTATGATACATTAGAGTCTCAAGGTGTTGAAATTGTAGAAGATTTTGGTGACATCGCTTTGGATGACATCGAATTTACACAAGAAGAAAACGGAGAAGATGAAGATTTGGAGTCTTCTCTCAGCACAGAAGGCATCGCAATTGATGACCCTGTAAAAGTATATCTGAAAGAAATTGGCCGTGTACCTTTGCTTTCTCCTGAGGAAGAAATTGAACTTGCTATTCGCATTATTGACGGCGACGAAGTTGCCAAAAAACGTTTGTCCGAAGCAAACCTGCGTTTGGTAGTAAGTATTGCAAAACGCTATCTTGGAAGAGGAATGCAGTTCTTGGATTTGATTCAGGAAGGTAACCTAGGTTTGATTAAAGCGGTAGAAAAATTCGACTATACCAAAGGATTTAAATTTTCTACTTATGCAACATGGTGGATTCGTCAGGCAATTACCCGTGCCATAGCAGACCAGGCAAGAACCATTCGTATTCCGGTTCATATGGTAGAAACCATCAACAAAGTAAAAAAAGTATCCAGCCAGCTGTTGCATACCAACGGACATGAACCGACTGCCGATGAAATTTCCGACGAGCTGGACATGCCTGTAGATAAAGTACGGGAAATTATGCGTGTGGCGCAGGAACCTGTTTCTTTGGAAACACCGATTGGTGAAGAAGAAGACAGCCATTTGGGAGACTTTATTCCGGATGACGATGCACCCGCACCTGCAGATGCCGCTTCCCATACCTTATTGAAAGAACAATTGGCAGAAGTATTGGATACACTGACGCCCAGAGAAGAAAAAGTACTGCGTCTGCGTTTTGGTTTGGAAGACGGACGTTCCAGAACTTTGGAAGAAGTAGGTAAAGAGTTTAATGTTACCAGAGAACGTATCCGTCAAATTGAGGCAAAAGCACTTAGAAAATTACGTCATCCAAGCAGAAGTAAAAAATTGAAAGACTTCTTGGATTAATATAAAAGAAAATGGGGGCTTGATTATGCATCTGACATTGGAAGCGGATTACGCTGTTAGAATTGTAGATAAACTTGCCATTGAAAATAAAAAGATAGACGCACATACCATATCCGAACAAACCAATGTTCCATTGCGCTTTGCACTGAAAATCTTAAGAAAATTGGTGGCAAGCGGCGCGGTGAAATCCTATAAAGGTGCGCATGGCGGTTATATGATTGCAAAAGACCCAAAAGACATTACTTTGCG
>UQNI01000052.1 GCA_900542375.1 uncultured Oscillospiraceae bacterium
GGCGGTTCTATTCGTATCAGCAATCCGGAGTTGCAGCAGCGTATGTTCAAAGCATTGGGCTTTACGGAACAAGATGCACAGGAACGTTTCGGATTTTTGATTGATGCTTTCCGTTATGGCGCACCTCCTCACGGTGGTATGGCATTTGGTCTTGACCGTTTGGTAATGCTGATGCTTGGCGGAGAAAGCATTCGCGATGTAATTGCATTCCCAAAAGTCGCAAATTCCAGTGAATTGATGACCAGTTCTCCTTCCACTGTAGATGAAAAGCAATTGGTTGAGTTAGGAATTGCAGTTTGTAAACAAGAGCAGAGTGGGGAAACCATAGATTAAATAAAAAATACCTTCCATATTTATATGGAGGGTATTTTTCATTTTTCTGTATTGTGATAGATAAAGTTATGATACAATAAAGAAAACAGGAGGGATTTCATGATTACAATAGAGACTTTAAAACAGGAAGATATGCCGCAGCTAATTGAACTTTACAAAGAACTGGTACCACCTCATATAGAGTTTAATGCTTCTCTGGAGCGTTGTTTAAAAACATACGAAACAATGGAGAAAGATGACCGCAGTTTTTTGGCAGTAGCAAAAGAAAAGGGAGAAATCGTAGGCTCTGCATTAGGAATTTGTTGCCAGTGTTTGGTAAATCCGTTTTTGGTGGTAGAAGATGTCATTGTACGAAGTGATCAGCGGGGAAAAGGCGTTGGAAGAATGCTGATGGAAGCTCTCGATCAATTTGCGCAGGAAAAGGGCTGCGCTTATTCGTTTTTGGTATCTTCAGACTTTAGAACCGGCGCACATAGTTTTTATGAGAGTATGGGTTATACAGATGGTGTAGTAGGGTTTCGCAAGATATATAATAAATAAAGATAAAAGCTTTTCAATAAAAATTTTTAAGTTTCATGGTGTCTTAACATACTGTATTTATTATATTTTTTCAAGATTGTAACCATAGAAGTTATATAAATCTATTACTTTCCAAACTGCAATATATAGAGAAAAACATACCATTCAAGCGATAAAAGATACTTATGAATCATTGTTTCAGAAAAAATTTTACAGACAACATTCTGTTTGTTAGGAATAGTTTGTTTTCCAGCGGTTTGGTGATAGTGTAGGAAGGAGAAGCCAAAGTATGTGGATTCTATTCGCATTTGGTTCTGCTTTATTTGCAGGGATTACTTCAGTTTTGGCAAAGTGTGGAATTCAAAAAACGGATTCAACTGTAGCAACAGCAATTCGTACGATGGTTGTCCTTATATTTTCTTGGATTATGGTATTTATCATAGGCTCACAATCGCAAATTACAATGATTGACTATAAAATATGGATTTTTTTAGTTTTATCAGGATTAGCAACCGGCGCGTCGTGGCTATGTTATTTTAAAGCATTGCAGCTTGGTAATATTAATAAAGTTGTTCCTATTGATAAATCCAGCATCATTCTTACTATGTTATTGGCATTCATTTTTTTGCAGGAAAAAATCAATTTGTGGGGTATGATTGGTATTGTTTTAATAACGGTCGGTACTTTTATGATGATAGAAAAAAAGGACATAAAAGAAGAACAGAATGTTAAAGGAAATCGTTGGTTGCTATATGCAATCGGATCCGCTGTATTTGCAAGCTTTACTTCCATTCTTGGAAAAATTGGTATTTCCGGAGTAGAATCCAATTTAGGCACTGCGATTAGAACGGGTGTCGTATTAATCATGGCATGGATTATGGTAATGATTACGGGAAAAATGCACACAATAAAAGAGACATCAAAAAAAGAACTGGCATTTATTGTTCTTTCAGGGCTGGCCACCGGCAGTTCTTGGCTTTGTTATTATAAAGCTTTGCAAGATGGACCAGCAAGTGTTGTAGTCCCTATTGATAAGCTGAGTATTCTTGTAACGGTTATATTTTCTTATGTAATATTTCACGAAAAACTTTCGTTAAAAGCAGGTACTGGACTTTTTTTCATTGTGATAGGTACGCTGGTTATGTTAATTCCATAAAACTCTGATATAGCGAGGCATGATACTGGTATCAGAGTTAAAGATTTTTATGAACTATCAAAGAGAGTAAATAAAAGGTTTCGTTATTTTATAGGCTCCTATTTTTATCAGAGAAGCAAAATATATTGTTTATCTGTTTCCCAAAATGATATTCTTTTCAATTACCTAAAACATTTTTAGAAGAGTAAGGGGAGCAAACAAGAAAAATTATGAAGATTTAAGAAATAATGAAAGAGCTGGTTTTAAATTTTTTGTTTGAAGGGACAGAAAATCTAGGTACATTTCTCCATAAAAGTTACATATAGTTTATTTTGATATCATTCGGAATAACATATACTGGTCAAAATGCTCGAGTAATCTCTATTTTTAGAGTAATCAGATGGATATAAATTTTCTCTGACAAGTATAAAGGGTATTTTTCCAAAATAAAAGAAATAAAAATAATAAAACAGGCATCTAAATTTAAGATGCCTGTTTTATTTGATGGTAACTTAATATAAAAATCCTGCAGGTGTTGCTTTAACCATTTATTATGTTTTAGTTTTGAAGTAAGGCTGTTTCTAAATCTTGCAGCATCAAATCCAATGCGGTGATTCCACCTTCTGCGGTATACCATACAGCCGGATGTTTAAGATAAACAATATGTCCGTTTTTATAAGCGTCCGTACCTTTTACCAGCTCGTTTTCCATAATTTCCTGAGCAAGTTTTGCACCGTCAGTTCCGATTGCGGCATCACGGTCCATAACAAAAATATAATCAGGGTTTTTCTCTACAATATATTCAAAAGAAGCTTCGTTGCCGTGTGTAGAAGTTTGATTTTTAGCGTCTACTCCAACGTTATTGAATCCAATTTCACGGCCGATAATAGAGCAGCGACCGTCATTTCCTAATACATTGAAGCTTCCGCTTGTACACATACCTACAATGGCTGTTTTGTCTTTTGCAAAATCAGCAAGTTTTTGAATGCGTCCATCAAAATCAGCCATTAATCCGTCTACTTTATCTTCAAGACCAAACATAGGGGCAACGGTATTTGCATTTTTCTTTACACTTTCTACCACACCTGCTTTAGAATCTGTTGCCAGATATACCACAGGAGCAATTTCACTTAAAGCATCATAAGATTTGGACAGTCGGCCACCGATAAAAATAACGTCCGGCTCACAAGCCATTACAGCTTCCATATCGGCTTCTTTAATGGTTCCCAAATTTGTAACTTCTGCGTTGGTTACATAGCTCTGCAAGTAATCCAGTGAAGTATTGGCAGAACCTACTACACGGTCACCAACTCCCAAAGCATCCAAAATATCTAAAGATGCCATATCCAAAATTGCAATGCGCTGCGGATTATATGGAACTACTAAATCAACTTCCTCGCCGTTTGCGTTCAAACTTTTAATGGTCACTGTTTCAGGCTGACTGCTTTGATTGGAACCAGCAGTTTCTGAAGAACTTGAGGTACTGCTGGAACAAGCTACTAAGCTCATTGCCATGACTACTGCAATTGCAAGAGCAAAAAATTTTTTCATATGTCTCATGTTCATACTCCTTTTTATATAGTTATTCATATATTTAATAATAAATGGATAAAGGTTTTCCCTCTATTTCCAGGATTTCAAAATCTACTTTGTATATCTCTGACAATGTTTCCTTTGTCATCACCTCCTTTACAGTTCCAAATTTGGCTACTTTTCCATCTACAAACGCGCAGATATAGTCTGAATAAAATGCAGCGTAGTTGATTTCATGCAGTACCAATATGATGGTTTTTTCCAATTCGTCACAAAGACGACGTACAATTTTCATCATGTTGGTTGCATGGTAAATATCCAGATTATTGGTGGGTTCATCAAGTAAAATATAATCTGTATCCTGCGCAATTACCATTGCAATTAATGCACGCTGACGCTGTCCACCGGATAATTCATCAATGAATCTGTCTCGAAACGCTTCAAGTTCCATATAAGCAATGGCTTGCTCAATGATTTCTTCATCTTCTTTGGTAGTTCTGTTTCCCGAGTAAGGAAAACGTCCAAAGGCTACCAATTCCCGAACGGTTAATTTCATTTGTATGTTGTTGCTTTGAGTTAAAATTGCCAGACGCTTTGAAAGTTCTTTACTTTTCCATTTTTCAAGCTCTGTACCGTCAAAAGAGACCAACCCGCTGTCTTTGGCAATTAATCGCGATATAATTCCCATAACTGTAGATTTACCCGCACCGTTGGGACCAATGAAAGAAATTACTTTTCCCTTTGGAATTTCCAAGTTTACCGCATCTACAACCGGTTTACCATTATATTTTTTTGTTACATCTTTTATTTGCATTATCATACACTCCTTCTCGTTAACAGAAGATACAGGAAGTAAATGCCTCCTCCTACTGTTATAAAGACACTGATGGGAACTGAATACGTGAAAACCTGTTCTACAATCAATTGTCCTCCAACAAGTACAATGATTCCAAATAAAGCAGAACCCAACATTAAGAAGCTGTGTTTATATGTTTTTAACAACTGTCTTGAAAGGTTGGCAAGAATCAATCCAAGGAAAGAAATTGGTCCTACCATGGCAGTAGCAACAGCAATAAATAAGGTAACGCCTAAAAGAAGACGACGTACACTTCTGTCATAATTTACACCAAGGTTAATTGCCTGATTTTTCCCCAAGGTAAGAACATTTAAAACAGATAAATCCTTTCCTAAAAAAGCAATGACTACGCCTAATACAATCACTGAAAAAATAATAATTTCTGTGTTAATATTGCTGAAGCTGGCTACAAGTGTATTTAATAAATTATCATATTCATTTGGGTCCATTACTCTTGTCAAGGTTGTTTGAATACTGGAAAATAAAGAAGTAAGTACAGTGCCTATCAGCAATACATACAATACATTGTGCTTTGTCTTTTTAAAAAAGTAACTATATATTAATGTTGCGGTTACACCCATAATGATTAAGTCCGCGGCAAACGAAAGGTTGGCATTTGCCGCAAGGATGCTGCTAGACCCGGCGAAAAAGACGACAGCAGTATGAATTAAGGTATACAGGGAGTTCATCCCCAGCAAACAAGGGGTTACAATACGATTGTTAATTACAGATTGGAAAACAATAGAGGCGCCTCCAATGGCAAAAGCAGTAAGTATCATAACAATTAGTTTAGGTGTGCGAATTTTCATTGCATATAAAAACAGTTTTTCATTGGCAAAGTTCACATCTGTCAGCATATAAGCAGTGGCTGCGGCAAGGGCTAATACTGATAAAATGATAATTTTTGTTAGGTTTGAACGGAATACGGCTTGATTCATGTTTGGCTACCTCCATCCAAGTGGGAGCTGGAATTGCCGCAGCTTGTGGTTCCGGAACCTGTAAGTCTGATTGCTTTTCTCCCATTTTTTAAACGATATAACAATAAACCGATGAAAAGGATACTTCCCAAAATACCTACAATCAATTCAATCGGCAATTCATACGGAGCAATTACCACTCTGCCTATCATATCGCAGACCAGTACAAATATTGCTCCAAACAAGGCGGTATCTACTAAGGTACCGCGTATTTTATCACCTTTAAACATGGCTACCACATTTGGCACAATTAGGCCGATATATGAAATAGACCCTACCACCACCACTACAGATGCGGTAATTACGGCGGCAATGGTAAGCCCTATAAATAAAATCAGATTATAATTTACGCCTAAGTTTTTAGAAAAATCTTTTCCTAGGCCAACAATATTAAAATGATTGGCAAAAATAAATGCAATGATTACAAGCGGCACAACCAAATAAACAATTTCGTATCTCCCTTTTATCACAAGAGAAAAATGACCCACTAACCAAGAGGATAATGCCTGTGTCATTTCAAATTTATAGGCTAAAAAGTTGGTAACGCCGCCAATAACGTTGCCGAACATAATACCAACCAGAGGAACCATAACAACGTCTTTAAATTTTACTCTTTGAATAAACCACACAAATAGCCATGTACCAAGAATCGCTGTGGCAAATGCAAATAAAGCTCGTCCCCATAAAGTAGCTCCTGGCATAAACAATAGTGCCAACAAAATACCAAATTGGGCAGATGAAATGGTTGCTCCCGTGGTAGGAGAAACAAATTTATTCATGCAAAGCTGCTGCATAATCAAACCGGCAACACTCATGCCCACGCCGGTACATAAGATTGCCAATAGTCGAGGTAACCTAGAAACAATGAAAATTTCCCACTGTTTTGCATCACCGGAGAATAGAGAAGATAAATTGATATCAATCACGCCTACAAAAAGGGAAAGAACAGCCAAAAGGAATAAGGTGACGGCTAAAATAATGGTTAAGAGTCTGCCTTTCATGATTACCCCCAAAATCGTTAGTGTGTGCTAACTCTTCTATATATGTATCCTACTTTTTTCGTGTAAGATAAAACTATATCATATTAATACTATAGAAATAATATGATAAGTTAGCTAAAGGTAACTCAAAATATAGCATAGATTTTTTGTATTGACAATATATAAAAGTAAAAAAGTGAACAAATAGAGCAATTTTGTAAATGTATACTAAATTTGTGTCTAAAATTTATAGTGAAATATCTATAAATAAAAAAAGAGTTTTTGCTAACAAAGCTAGCAAAAACTCTTTTTGTTATCTAATAGATGATTACATTCCGGGTTCTCTTAACAAGTTACGCCATTCTAAATCTCCACGTTCCAGACCATGAATAAGAACTTCACCTGTTGCAATATTCGTTGCAAATGGAATATTGTGCGCATCACATAAGCGTAATAAATGCATATCGCTTGGTTCATGCGGCTTTGGTGTTAAAGAATCACGGAAAAACAGAAGCATGTCAATTTCATTACATGCGATGCGGGAAGCAATTTGCTGGTCGCCTCCTTGAGCACCGGATAAAAAACGTTGGATTTTAAGTCCGGTTGCTTCGGTTACCATTTTGCCTGTAGTACCGGTGGCACATAAATTATGGCGGCTGAGTACTCCACAATACGCAATGCAGAATTGTACCATTAATTCCTTTTTCGCGTCATGTGCGATTAAAGCAATGTTCACGATTGCCCCTCCTTTTACGTATAAATTTGAAACGGAAGATCATTATAATCTTTCTAATGGGAATAGAGGAACAGATTCACCTTCAAGACGAGCCGCTAAACGCTGTAAAGCCATTGTTCCTGGCGAACGCGAATGATTTACCACAGCTTTTGCCGGATTGGTCTGCAAATGAATGTCGTCCGGCAGTACAGCAATTAAACGAATACCGGTTTCATCGATAATCGTATCAATATCTTGATAATGCTGCATTTTACGAAACGACTCAAAACTAAAACGATTGATTACCAAACGCTGTTGGCGTATCCCTCGTTCCTCTAGTAATTGACGGACTTTATCACTGTCACGAATGCAAATAGGGTCCGGTGTACTTATTACCAAAGCCCGGTCTGCAGCTGCTACTGCAGAGATAAATCCTTTACCGATACCTGCCGGACAATCAATAATCACATGGTCGTAATATCTGGATAAAATAGGAACCAATTGCTTCATTAAGTCCGGATGTATGGTATGTTTTTCTAAAGCCGGTGCCGGCAGCAAAAATAGGTTGTTTAGCCCTGTATATTCTTCACAAGAATAGATTGCTTTAATTGGTTCGCAATTACCGTTTACGATGTCAGAAATATCAAACACCAATTCTTTATCCACGCCAAGCATGGCATCTAAGCTGCGAAGACCTGCATCTCCGTCGATTAAGAGAACTCTTTTTCCGTTTTTTGCAAGTGTACAGCCCAAACCTACGCTGACAGTAGATTTGCCCGCTCCGCCTTTACCAGATGTAATAACTGTTACTAATCCCATATAAAAACCTCATCAATATTTTACCATAATTCAGTATAGCAGTCAAAATTTTTTGTATAGTTTTAGAGATGAAAGAGATAAATTAACAAAAGATTCATAAAAACTCAGAATATCATAGTAATAGTGCTGAAAAGTTTTGAACCTTTTTGACCATTTCATAAAGTGACTGCTTCATTTTTCATAACCTATATTATAGCACAGGTTTTTATAAAACACAGCTGTTTTTGTAATTTTCTGGAATATTTTATTCGTTTGCTGTACTGGAACTGTTTGTTTCTTCCGGCATCACCAGATTTCCGTTTTCGTCCACTGTTTTGCCATAAAAATAAGCATCAAAAATATCTTTGGCAACATTCATGGAGTACGTACCGCGAGAACCATATTCCAATACCACTGCAACGGCAATTTCCGGGTCATCATACGGTGCATAAGCGATAAATGTTACATTGTCTGAGTGTCCCGGGTTTTCGGCAGTACCTGTTTTTGCTGCAATCGTAATCCCATAATCACCAAATACGGAATTTGCCGTACCACCTGACTGCGTTACACCTTTCATAGCTTCCTGAACAGTTTTTAAATTCTCTTCTGAAATATCTACTTGAGCAACTACTTCAGGCTCTGTTTCAGAAATTACTTGGTCACGATTATAGTTGGTTACTTGCTTTACCAAATGTGTTTTTAAACGAGTACCGTTATTGGCAATGGTAGCACAATAAGTTGCAAGCTGTAGTGGGGTAAATGCGTTGTCAGATTGTCCAATGGCAGCCTGAATTACGTCACCCGGCTGCCAGATTCCTCCATTACTGGTACGGTATTCAGGACTTGCCAAGGTACCTGTACTTTCTCCAATTTCCACGCCGGTTGCCTGACCGAAACCGAATTGTTTTGCATATAAATCGATATTATCAATGCCGAGTAATCGTCCTACTTCATAAAAGAAAACATTGCAAGACACTTTAATTGCCTTTTGCAAATCAACGTCACCGTGCCATCCCAAACAGGTTGGTATATAGCTTGGAGCGTAGAATGTATAATAATGGTTACATTCCATATGCGTATTGGTATCAATGACTCCTTCCTGCAATGCAGCAGCTGCAACAAGCGGTTTAAATACAGAACCTGGAACGTAGTTTCCGTCAAAGGCACGATTGATTAGTGGTTTGTTTGTTTCATCTGTTGCCAATGAAGTATAGTAATTGCTGTCTTCCAAATATTTGGTCAAATCATAACTTGGATAAGTTGATGCAGCCAATATGGAAAAATCTTTTACATTTAGGACAACGGCGGCACCTGCCACACAATCTTCTCCGTCATATTCTGTAGAGGTAGATGCACCGGCTCTTTGAGCCGCCTGTACGTTATTTGCAAGGGACACATTGGCTACTTTTTGTAAATTGCTGTCCAAAGTAGTATATACAGTATTTCCAGCAACAGGTTGTTCGGTAACAGTATCGGAATTTACTGTTCCGTCAGGATTTGTTTCCACCACTTTGGTACCGTCCGTGCCTCTTAATTCTTCTTCAAACGCAGCTTCAATACCACTTTTTCCTATTTTGTCATTGTAAGCATATCCTTCCTCTTTTAAAGTATTATATTCACCTTCTGTTAAAGAGCCTATGGTTCCAATCAAATGTGGAGCCAATGTTCCGTCTTCATATTCTCTTACAGTGGTAATTTCGATGGTGACGCCTGCCAATTTGGTAGAGTTTTCTTGAATGATGGAGGCAGTATCCTTTGAAATATCTTCTGCAAATGTATAAGGATTGGAAATGCTGAACATTTTACGGGTCATATTATAGCGAACGGAGCAAATGTCTCTGGTATCTTCAGGAGAATAGCCTTCAATATTGTATAATTCCATTAATTGCTGCATGCACATTTCTGCAGTAGCATAAGAGTTCAGATTCAAAAAGTTTTTTCCTTTTAATTCTTCTATTTCTGCTTCTTTTCCTTCTACAAACTCATATTCACCTTTATCGTTTATCACAATCGGAAGTTCGTCTACCCAAGGTTCATTTCTTTGGTCAAGCAGATGAATTAAATTCTGAATCACATCGTTTTGGTTATCACTGTCTAAGTAAGTTTGGTCAAATGTCACATTATAGCCGGTTTTATTTACAGCCAACGGTTCGCCGTTGGTGTCTACAATTTCTCCGCGAGCAGCACTCAAATTTACAGTAGAAACATAGGTTGCATCTGCCTGTTGCAAGTATTGTTCCCCGTTTATCAATTGCCAGTCGACCAGTCGGTATACAAATACACCCATACAAACCAAAAGGATACCGCCCAATGCAGCGTAACGCAATTTGATACGGTCTTTTATGGGACTGCGTTTTCTTTTTCCGGATTTACGAAATTTCAAATGAGCGGCTCCTTTCTTTCCTGAAGTAGAATGTTACTGTAAATATGTTTATTTTTACATAGCTATATGACGGATGGGTGAACAAAAGAGAAAAAATCGGTAAAGGGAATATTTTTCCGCGTTACGATTGAGAACGTTCTTCGCGTAAGATGTAGGAAAATCCACGATTGAAATAGTAAAACAAAGGAACCAACAGAAAAGTATAAGCAGCACGAGGTAAGTAATGACGGTAGAGTACATAGCCAACTGCATCGTAGCCCTTTAAGATGTATAAAAACAGCCATTGAAGCAGTATGACAATAAGAATGGCAGACAATATCATAATTAGGCCGGTCAAAAAGTTATTATGGAATACATCTTGTACCAAAAAAGAGATGATAAAACAAATCAAACCCAAAATCAGGGCGTGAAATCCAAACGTGCAGTTGGTGCCGTAGTCTAATAAAAATCCGCTGAATACACCGTAAAACAGAGAGCAGACAGGGCCCTCAAACATAGCAATGGAACACGCAATCGGAATTAATAATGTTGGTAGAATCCCATAAACAGACGGAATGAGTCCGGGAGTTTGCTGTATGATAAAAAATACAATGATTTCAATGGTATATGCAATGTATCTTAATACTCGAAAACGTTTCATGACTTACCCTCCATTGGAGGAAGCGTTGTTTGTATCCGTGTTGTCTGCCACTTCACCCTGACCGTTAAAGCTGGTAATAATAATGACATCGCGCACGGTTTTAATATCGACAAAAGGTTCCACTGTCGCATACAGAGAAACGTCATTTTCTTCCGGTTTTACTTCAACCGCTTTTCCTATCAGTAAATCTTTTGGAAATTTTCCGCCAATGCCGCTGGTAACAATGATATCTCCTTCTTGAACGGTTGTGCCTGCTTCCAATAATCCCAATTTAATCAGTCCTTGGTCAGAAAGCTGTGCATTGCTGCTAATGGTACCGCTTTCTCGGTTTACTTTGTCTGTTGCGGAAATATTGGTATCCGGAGACAAAATGGTTGTTACTTCGCAGTACATTGCGCTGACTTGCGATACCCAGCCTACAACACCTTGGTCAGTGATAACGGGATCATTTACTTTTACCCCGGCATTGCTTCCTTGGTCCAGTGTAAACGTATAGTATAAGTTATTTGGGTCACGGTTGATAACGGATGCAGATACAAATTGATAGTCGGGATTATTTTCTTTTAATCCCAAATAGTTTTTCAGTTGTGCATTTTCCTGTTTATAGTGATAAAACTCTACCAGCTGTTGATTTAACTCATTGACTTGTTGTTTTAACTGTTCATTTTCAGCAGCCAAATCTTCATAAGAACGAGTGGCCTCAGAAAGACTTGCTTGTGCGTTGTTTGTAGCCACGGCAGTTACTTTTTGCATGGGAGAGATAACCGCGCCGAATATATTGGAGATAGCCCCTCCTCCTGTACAGGCGGAATAGATAATAACAGCTACCAAAACACAAGTAACTGCGGCAAGTACAATAAAGTTTTTACTGCGAAAAAAAGCCTTCACAAGCAGTCCTCCTTTTTCTGTAAGCCAAAAGAATGATTAGAGTGAAAATAAGCAGAGGGCACAAACCCTCCGCTTCCATTTTCGTTTTAAAACGTAATTTATTTACGGCGAGATTTGTAGTATTGAGTAGGAAGCTCAATTTCCAAACGTTTGCCGGTACCTTCCGCTACACAGTCGATTGCATTTTCAGCAACATGAACGGGCATACCTGTTTCTTGCGTAATTAAACGGTCTAAACCGCGAATCAGGGCACCGCCGCCGGTTAGCATAATTCCATTGTCTATAATGTCCGCCGCTAATTCGGGCGGTGTTTTTTCCAATGTATTTTTAATTGCATCTACAATATAACCCAAAGGTTCTTCCAGAGCTTCCCGTACTTCGGGACCTGTAATGGTTACGTTTTTCGGAAGTCCATCGGCCATGTTGCGGCCTTTGATGTCCAATGCCGAAGATTCAATTTCTTCGTTGGGATATGCAGAACCCAATGTCATTTTGATTGCTTCCGCAGTGCGCTCACCAATGAGAAGATTATATTTGCGTTTTACGTAGTTAATGATTGCTTCGTCAAATTTATCGCCGGCAATGCGAACAGAACAAGATGTTACAATATCACCCAAAGAGATTACCGCAACTTCCGTAGAACCGCCGCCGATGTCTACAACCATACTGCCGCAAGGTTCTCCTACGGGTAATCCTGCACCAATAGCGGCAGCCATTGGTTCTTCAATTAAGTCAACATGATTGGCGCCTGCCTGGCGTGCGGCATCTTCAACAGCACGGCGTTCTACTTCTGTAACGCCGGAAGGAATGCAGACAACAATATGCGGACGTCCAAAAGAACTGGATTTGGTTGCCTGACGGATGAAATGTTTCAGCATGGTAGCAGTGATGTCAAAATCTGCAATGACACCGTCTTTTAACGGACGTACTGCTACAATAGAGCCGGGTGTACGGCCTATCATATTTTTTGCTTCAGAACCGACTGCAAGTACAGTATCGGAACGCACATCCACCGCTACAACAGAAGGTTCGCGCATGACGATACCTTTGCCCTTCATATATACAAGGGTGTTTGCTGTACCCAAGTCAATTCCAATATCTTTTGAAAACATTGATTTTCCCCTTTCGTCCGTCTTTCAGACGGTATTCCGTTCAAATATTTGAAACAATCTATCTCTATCTTATATTATGGTATAGATTAGAAATTTCTATTCCAATTTATTATAACCTTTTATCAATCAATTCTCAACTAAAAATTTTGTAAACAAATTCAAAACATAGGTACAGTTTCAGCAAATATTCTACAGCGTTGGACTCTCTTTTTCATGGTTCGATTCTGCTGCAGTTTTTGAAGAACCAAAGGTGCGGAGCAAGCGGCTGATTTCTGCAATGGGTAAACCGACCACATTGTAGAAATCTCCGTCAATTTTACGCACCAATAAGGCACCTAAGCTTTGGATACCGTATCCGCCGGCTTTGTCAAAGGGTTCGCCTGTTGCAATATAGCTTTCAATATCCTCGTCAGATAAAGGATAAAACTCAACAGAAGTACAGCTTACGCCAATTTCACAGCGGCTTTGCTTTAAGATGCAATAACCGGTATATACTTGGTGAACTCGATTGGACAGCATACGCAGCATTTTTTGTGCTTGTTCCTCATCCTGGGGTTTTCCAAGAATATGGTTGTCCAACGCAACAACGGTGTCGGCTGCCAAAACGACATCATCCGGATGCAGTTTTGCAACAGCTCTCGCTTTTTTTAATGCAAGATTTTGTACCAAACATGCAGGATCGTCCTGAGCTATCACTTCATCAATTTCAGCAGGCTCTACTGTAAAACGGAATCCTGCAAGTTTTAATAAATCTCTGCGGCGGGGGGAAGCAGAAGCTAAATATAACATGGTGTTCTCCTTTTTCTAAACTTTCAACATTTCCACAAGGAATTGAACTTTACATAACTTATTTGATTCCTTTTTCGTACAAACCACGGGTATAATGCCCTAAAGGTGCTTTTTGATACAAAAATTGCTGAAAAGTTTCCTCAATTTCAACAGAGTTTTCAACAGTGAATCGTAATGTTCCAAAATTCATACCGGATATATCCGAGATTCTATCAGACATTGTTAAAGGAACTGCATTTAAAACTTCACTGCATCCATAATCACACTGAACAGGAAATTTTATGTTTTTTCTGTCTGTCAGCCATGTGGTGCCGTTGCAATTTTTGCAGTTTTTGCCGTCATTTTTTCCAGGGCAATTGCGCCATAATCAAAGTCACATTCTGTTTCGATGAAATCACCGCTCAGGTCAA
>UQNI01000053.1 GCA_900542375.1 uncultured Oscillospiraceae bacterium
ACGGGATTCGAACCCGTGAACCCGCCGTGAAAGGGCGGTGTCTTAACCTCTTGACGAACGAGCCACATGGTAGCGGCAAATGGACTTGAACCATCGACACTCCGGGTATGAACCGAATGCTCTAGCCAGCTGAGCTATGCCGCCATATGCCTCACTTCGTAGACATTCGGTCGAACGAAGCGAGTTCTATTATATTATATAAATATCATTTTGTCAATAACAATTTTAAAGAAAATTTAAATTTTTTTATTTTACATAAAATGAATTAATATCCGGAATGAAAAGAGTAGTTTGGAGCCTCTTTTGTAATCTGAATATCATGTGGATGACTTTCTTTTAAGCCGGCACCTGTAATACGGATAAATTGTGCTTTTTCGTGAAGTTCCTCAATGGTTGCACAGCCTGTGTAACCCATGCCTGCACGCAAGCCTCCCATTAATTGATATACCGTATCTGATAGTGGACCACGATAAGGCAAACGACCTTCAACACCTTCCGGTACCAATTTTTTGGCATCCTCTTGGAAATAACGGTCTGTACTGCCTTTCCCCATAGCGCCCATACTGCCCATTCCGCGATATACCTTAAATTGACGGCCTTGGAATAATTCTGTCTCGCCCGGAGACTCTTTACAGCCTGCAACCAAAGAGCCAACCATAACTACGCTGGCACCGGCTGCCAAAGCTTTTACAATGTCACCGGAATATTGAATGCCACCGTCAGCAATAATTGGAACACCGTATTTAGCACCAACGCATGCAGCGTCATAAATAGCTGTAATTTGAGGAACACCAATACCTGCAACAACACGAGTTGTACAAATAGAACCGGGACCAATACCAACCTTAACACAGTCGGCACCGGCTTGAATCAACGCCTCTGTTGCTTCTGCAGTTGCAACATTACCTGCAATCAGCTGAACTTCCGGAAATGCTTCTTTAATTTTGCGTACAGCATTGATAATACCGCTGTTGTGACCATGCGCAGAGTCGAGCGCAATTACGTCTACCTGAGCTTGTACCAGAGCTTCTACACGCTCTAATACGTTTTGTGTAGCACCAACCGCAGCACCACACAACAAACGTCCGTTGGCGTCTCTGGAAGAACGTGGATACTGCACTGCTTTTTCAATATCCTTAATGGTAATTAAACCTTTTAATCTACCCTGATTGTCTACCAAAGGAAGTTTTTCAATTCTATGTTGGCGCAGAATCTCTTGTGCCTGCTCCAAAGTAGTACCAACCGGTGCGGTAATTAGTTTTTCATGGGTCATAACTGCGGAAATAGGCTGTTCAAAATCAGTACCTGTCATAAAACGCAAGTCACGGTTTGTAATAATACCAACCAGCTTATCGTTTTCACAAATAGGAACACCTGAAATTTTATAGCGAGCCATAATTGCATTTGCATCATATACAGAATGCTGTGGAGAAAGGAAAAACGGATTTACAATAACGCCATTTTCTGAACGTTTAACACGGTCAACAAGGTCTGCTTGTGCCTCGATGGACATATTTTTATGAATGATACCAATACCACCTTCACGAGCAATGGCAATTGCCATATCATCTTCTGTAACAGTATCCATAGCAGCAGTCATTAGCGGTGTGTTCAGCTTAATCTTTTTTGTCAAATAAGTGGAAAAATCCACTTCCTTTGGCAAAATATTAGATTCCGCAGGGATAAGAAGCACATCATCAAAAGTAAGTCCTTCTTTTACAAATTTTTCAGCATAATTAGAATTTAACATTCTCTTCCTCCTTTTTTATTCTTACATTCTACCATGTTTTTATTCCTATTATTATAACACTGCGCATACATACTTTCAATATAAAAATGTTACCAGACATTTCCCTTGTGAATATGGCAGAAATAAGTAACTTTGCCTAATTTTTTGACATACTTTGTCGTTTATAAAAAGATTTGTTTCTTACAGTATCAATACAAACCTTAAATAGACTACAATTTATAAACTGCTAACAACCAAATAGAAAACTATACTTGATAAAAAATTAATACAGCCTGCTAAAAACGGAATTGTCCTTGACATTCAAATGTACGACATCCTTCTACGCTGCCTATCATAATAAATCCCTGTTCCAGTTCTTTTCCACAAATCAACATATCATCTTTAAGCTTACTTTCTTTTACATAGTTAATCTGTAATTTATATAACTCTTTTCTACATATATTACTATTATTTGTATAGTTATATGGCAAATAATCTTCGATAATATTACCATAAATACTATTGCTCATATGTCCGTTAAAATCCAAATCGGAAAAACGAATTTGGCGAATTCCCCATGATTCCATATCTTCAGGAATTTTTAACTTATTCAGCTTTTGTTTGGGAGACAGTGTCTGTTTAATATCAATTTTTAAATAATCGAGTCTACTTGGATGCGCAATTTTATGTGTAGTACTATCCACTAAAATGTTAGAATACATAATATCCATCAATTCTTCCTGACCAACACAAATTTTATAAGAACGATAAAATTGTGCCCCGCTGTTTCCTTCAGGACGCGTTAATACTGTAATAGTTTCTCCATCTTTGGGTAAGCGGTTTATGTTCATACCTACCCTTAAGATAAGAAAAGCCAAATTCTGTGTTTTCATTAATGTTACATGATCCATCTGATACATGGTAAGATGTTCTTCCGCTACCTCTTGGCAAATTCTAAGTACGGTCGATAACCGTAATTCACCAAACAAATTTACTTCATAACTGGCAATTTTTCTTGTCGCCGTATAATCTGTCATAATTCTCATAATGAAACACTATCCTTCTTCATGATAGAAAGAAAAGAGAAACAAACCGTCCTTGTTTCCCTTTTTCTCTTCACATTATTTAATCATATCTACACCCATATACGGACGCAATACTTCCGGAACAGTAACACTGCCGTCTTCATTTTGATAGTTTTCTAAAATTGCTGCTACCGTTCTGCCAACTGCTACACCGGAGCCATTTAATGTATGCACATACTGAGCCTTATCTCTCGGATTGTGTTTAAAACGGATTCCTGCACGGCGAGCCTGGAAGTCTTCAAAGTTAGAGCAAGAAGAAATCTCTACATAACGTCCGTAAGAAGGCATCCATACTTCAATATCATAGGTTTTTGCGGATGAGAAGCCAATATCTCCCGTTACAAGATTAATCACGCGATATGGAAGACCAAGCGCCTGTAATACGCGTTCTGCATCATTGGTGAGCTCCTCCAGCTCCTGATAAGAAGTTTCAGGGTCAACAAATTTAACAAGTTCTACTTTATTAAACTGATGCTGACGAATTAAGCCACGAGTATCTCTTCCGGCTGAGCCTGCCTCTGCACGGAAACATGCGGAATATGCGCAATGTTTGATAGGAAGTTTGCTACCCTCCAAAATCTCATTACGATACATATTTGTAACGGGTACTTCCGCAGTTGGAATCAAATAATAATCTTCTTCCGAAACCTTTGTTGCCAGACGAAATGCATCTTCTTCAAATTTTGGAAGTTGTCCTGTGCCAATCATAGAAGAACGGTTTACAATAAACGGAGGCATGATTTCTTCATACCCGTGCTCGCTATGTGTGTTTAAGTAGAAATTAATAATTGCGCGTTCCAATTTTGCACCAAGATTGCGGTAAAAGTGGAATCTTGCGCCTGTGACTTTAGCTGCAGTTTCCGGGTCTAAAATATTTAAATCTTTTCCAATATCCCAGTGGGCTTTAATTTCAAAATCAAACTTCTTAGGTTCACCCCATCTGCGCACTTCAACATTTTCGCTGTCGTCTTTGCCAACAGGAGTTGTTTTACTTGGTATATTCGGAATGGATAATATAATATCCGTTTGTTTTTTCTCTAATTCAGAAAGTTGACTATCCAATACTTTAATTTCATCGGATAGTTTTTTCAATTGCTCCATAAGAGCAGTAGTATCTTTCCCCTCTTTTTTCAGCAATGGAATTTGCTTTGTATCTGCATTTTGCTCTGCTTTTTTTGCTTCTACCTCCCCTGTAATCTTTCTTCTCTGTACATCTATATCCAGAATTTCATCTATAATTGCATCCGCATCCATATTACGTGTTTTCATTGCTTGTTTTACCGCATCCGGATTATTACGAATTACTTTAATATCTAACATGCTCAATTCTCCTCTAATCAATATGTATATTCAAATGTTTCACGTGAAACATTCTGTTTATCATTATGTATCAAGATGTAAGTTTTTAATCAATTCGGATAAATCTTCTTCACCATAAAATTCAATTTGAAGCATACCACGCTTTTTTGTTCCTTCTACGCTAACTTTTCTGCCCAAATGGTCATGGAGTGCCAATTCTACTTCCTGAAAATATTTTATTTTTGGTTTAGAAGGCTTTTTCTCTTTTTCTGTTTTTTGTTCATTCTCCGCTTTTACTAACAGTTCCAATTCACGAACAGAAAGTTCTTCTTTCACAACTTTCTTTGCCAGCTGGAGCATAATTTTTTCATCCTTTAAAGATAACAATGCCCTTGCATGTCCGGCAGAAATATCACCGTTTTTCAAAAAATCTACAACTGAACCCGGTAACTGCAGCAACCGTAAACTATTTGTGATTGCCGGACGCGATTTACCCATAGATTTTGCTACTTCTTCTTGTGTAAAACCGTAAGTATCAATCAAAGTCTGGTATCCCAAAGCTTCTTCCCAAGGGGTAAGGTCTTCCCTTTGTAAGTTTTCTATCAAGGCAATTTCCATGACTTCATTATCCGTTAATTCTTTTATTACTGCAGGTACTTCGGATAAACCTGCACGTCTGGATGCCCTCCAGCGGCGTTCACCCGCTACAATTTGGTATCCTCCACCCATGAGAGGTCGTACCAATAACGGCTGTATTACTCCATGCTGAGCAATGGAATCTGCAAGCTCGGTTAAAGATTCCTCATTAAATTCTTTTCTGGGCTGTTCTCGGTTAGGTTCAATTTCATCCAAACGAAGCATGACTGTAGATGAAGAATTTGCTTCCGTATCATTTTCTGCAAAAATAGCGTCCAGACCTTTTCCCAGTCCACTTTTCTTTTTCACTGCCATAATAGATTTTCACCTTCTTATTACTTATTCCCACGAATCATTTCTTCTGCCAGCTCATTATAAGCTTTTGCACCTTTTGAACTTTTATCATAATATTGTATTGGCATACCAAAACTAGGCGCCTCGGAAAGGCGAACAGAACGCGGTATGACTGTTCTAAATACTTTTTTCGGAAAATATTTTTTAACTTCTTCCACTACTTGTTGTGTTAAATTAAGTCTTCCGTCATACATGGTCAGAAGTACACCTTCTAAATCTAACTGTTCATTATACTGGCGTTTTACTCTGCGTACCGTATTCATCAATTGTGAAAGTCCCTCTAATGCGTAGTATTCACATTGAATCGGTACCAATAAAGTATCTGCCACACAAAGTGCATTGGTTGTGATAATTCCCAAGGAAGGAGGACAATCTATAAAAATATAGTCGTATTCGCTTCTAAGCGGCAGCAAAGCATTTTTTAAAATGGCTTCACGCTTATCCAATGATACCAACTCTATTTCTGCTGCTGCCAAATCAATGCTGGAGGGAAGAATATCTAAACACTCAAACTCTGTAGATTGAATCACCTCTTTTGGTTGTTTTTGTCCAACCAGTACTTCATAAACAGAGTTTTCCAATGTTCTGCGATCAATTCCCAACCCACTGGAAGAATTTCCTTGCGGGTCCATATCTACCAGCAAAGTTTTCTTTTGATTACTGCCCATTGCTGCAGCCAAATTAACAGATGTGGTAGTTTTTCCTACCCCGCCTTTTTGGTTGGCAATGGCAATGATTTTGCCCATGCTGTTTCCTCCTATGTAACTGATGCAACCATCAAAATGCTTGAAACTATAATCGTTTATTTATTATACCATTTTTTATATAGAAGGAAAAGACCATTTCGAGGAAAACCATAAATGTTTCACGTGAAACATTTGGAAGTTTTCGTATATGCAGTTCAATAGGAAAAAGCCGCATACAGTTTCCTGTACACGGCTTTTCCCAAAAGTTATGGAAAGAAAGAAAGGGTTCTCGTAAGCAAATTTAAATTTTAGAAATACAACGCACAAGCTGCGTGTTTCTAAAAGTGTGAAAACTACTGTCTAAAATAAGTTTAAGAAGCAGCAGTAGAAGATTTGGCTTTTGGTATTCTAACAATACACTCAATATAATCTTCCGTTTCACATTTATGAGTAACAGCATGAATACCGGAAAGTTTCATCGTTTCAATTGCATGATTAATTGTATTCATAAAAATACGAATATCTTTTACAATAAAAGTACGTTTTCCTTTGCTTTTCGGCTTTGCTTCAGCTTCTTTTAAAGTAAGTAACTGTTCTATATAAGCATCTGTGCGCTGTACATTATAACCATTTGTTATAATGGTGTCCAACACTTTACTGCGCATTGCTTGATTTGGAATTCTCAGCAGTGCTCTTGCATGACGTTCGGTAAGACCTGCCTCTACAATTTTTTTGCGGTCTTCCAATGATAATTTTAATAATCTTAATTTATTGGCAATGGCAGACTGACTTTTCCCCAAACGAATTGCCGCTTCTTCCTGAGTGACTCCCCATTCCGATATTAAACGGGCAATTCCCTCTGCTTCTTCAAATAACTGCAAATCCTGCCGCTGTAAATTTTCTAACATTGCATAGATTGCAGACTGTTTTTCATCACAATCATTCACAATGCATGAAACTGTTTTAAAGCCTGCAATGCGGCATGCTCTTAATCTGCGTTCTCCTGCAATTAACTCATATTGGTTTGCCCCTAGACGGCGTACGGTCAGCGGCTGTAACAATCCGCTTTCTTTGATACTGTTTGAGAGGTTGTCCAACTCAGTCTGCACAAAAATTCTTCTTGGTTGAGATGGATTTGGCACAATCCTCTCTATCGGAATTTCAACTACTTTTCTCTTTTCTTGTGATAAAATCAACAAAACGCACCACCTCCAACGTGAATACAAAATTAATTTCCAAATTATTACAATTAATGTGTGTATTCAGATTATCACGGAAGTAATGCGTTTTATGTAGAAATATTAGTGGTGTAAAAAAATATTTCTGTATGTTTTTTTGCAATTATGTCGCTTATAAAGGCTTTTTTGCGATTTTTGAACCATGTCTCGGAAATTCTCCCGAAAACGACTTTTTACGTCTTATGATTAAAACAGCTCTTTTGCTGTCATCCGGTAATGTAAATGTTTTTACTTCTTCCAGTTCACAGCCAAGTACTTGTATTGCGTTTTTGGCGCCTTCCAACTCTTCTTCGGCATTGGGGCCTTTCATAGCCGCAAAGATACCTCCTAACCGCACAAAAGGCAAGCAATACTCACATAGTACATTCAAAGGTGCTACGGCTCTGGCTGTGGCAATATCAAATTTCATACGCAAATTTAAATCTCTGCCCGCTTCTTCTGCTCTTGCATGAATACGTTTTGTATCCAAATGCAAACGGTCGCTTACCTCTCCCAGAAAAGTCAGGCGTTTGTTTAAACTGTCCAATAAAGTCAACTTCAAATCTTCTCGATATAATTTCATCGGAATACCCGGAAAACCCGCGCCGCTTCCTATATCAATGACCTTTGCTTCCTTTTTTGGCTGAATACAGGAAAAAATAGTAAGACTATCTACAAAATGTTTCACAGCAATTTCTCTTGGCTCTTTAATTGCCGTTAAATTCATTTTTTCATTCCATTCTACCAATAATTCTGCATAAGTCTGAAATTTTTCTGTTTGCTCATCTGTTAAACAAATACCCATTTTTTCAGCATTTTCTGCCAAAAATGCTCTAATATCTTCCATAGGTTCTCCTCTGTTATTTTTTATCTTTTTTATCTGATTTATCCTTCTCTGCAGTGCGAAAATGCTGCAATGACCTCACTAATTTTCCTTTTGATTTCACCAGAAATTTCATATTCATAGTGCGGGGTTCCGGTGTTTTATTTTTCCATTCAAATAATAATGCATTTAATTCTCCGCCCATTACAAATATAATTCCTATTAAATAAAACCAAAGCATTAACACAATAATGGCTCCCAAAGAACCATATAATACAGAATAATTGCCCATAGTAGAAACATAAAGGGAAAAAATAGCGGAAACTACCATCCATGCAATCAAACTGAATAAAGCGCCCGGAATTGCCTCACGAAATTTTACCTTTTGATTCGGTACAAACATAAACAACAATGTAAGCACAAATAACATAGGAATGACCGGCAAAGCAAAACGCAGTATATTGGTCATGAATTCGAAACCTTCGTACTCAGGGAATACATAAATAATCAACTCAATAATTTTACCGCCGGCAACCAATACTACCATGCTCAAAGAAATCATCAGTAATAAAATAATAGCAAAGAAAATAGACATAATCAGCTTACGAATAAACGGTCTGTTTTCTTTTACATGGTAAGCCACATCTAGTCCTCTCATAAGTGAACGTACCGCAGCCGATGAAAAATAAACGCTCAATACCAATCCGGAGACCATCAGTCCCGTGTTTTTTGCTCCAAAGATATAGTGATAATACTCCGATATAATACTGAGCACATCCTGAGGAATGAGTTTTTCCAAGCCCGCAAAAGATGAAATATCAATTTTCATGGCAGAAATCAATGCTGCCACAAATATAATCAGCGGCAAAAACGAAAATAGAAAATAATACGCAAGTTCAGCGCCTCTGCTCATAATACCATGTTCAAATACTCTGGTGATAAACATCTTGCAAAACTTGAAGAATTTTTTAAAGTTTGATTGCTTTTCTGTCGATTGTTTTTCCAAGGGTTTCCCTCCTCTCGGAAATGGCACTTTACTTTATTATGTACGAAATGTCTCCAAGAATTTAGTATACGCTTGTTGCTTACCTTCTATACAATATTATAATTTGCTTAACCAAATCAGCAAAACAGATATATCTGCGGGACTGACACCTGAAATACGAGATGCCTGACCAATATTTGCAGGTTTCACCTGCTGTAATTTTTCTTGAGCTTCTTTTCTCAAACCAACCAATTCATGATAATTGACATCTTTCGGCAAAACCTTTTGTTCCAATCGGCGCATTTCTTCAATATCTGCTTTTTGCCGTTTGATGTAACCATCATATTTCATTTCAATTTCTGCGCCTTCAAACACAGCTTTGGGATAGTCCGGACGTTCGGAATCCACTTCTGTCAATACTTCATAATTTAATTGGGGGCGGCGAATCAAATCAATTAATTTTGTCCCTGTTTGGATTGGTGTGGTGCCGCACGCAACCAAAATCTCATTTACTTTTTCAGACGGAGAAATGACTGTCTTTTTCGCACGGGCATATTCCTGTTCTTTTTGGCGCTGTTTTTCTGTAAAACGATTCCATCGGTCATCTCCGATTAAACCAATCTCTCTCCCTTTTGGAGTCAATCTTTCATCAGCATTATCCTGGCGCAACACCAAACGATATTCTGAACGGGAAGTCATCATACGATAAGGATCTGTTACACCCTTTGTAATTAAATCGTCAATTAATGTGCCAATATAAGAAGAAGCTCTATCCAAAACAAACGGTTCTTTCCCTTGAATTTTATGAGCAGCATTAATACCTGCTATCAAACCTTGTGCGGCAGCCTCCTCATATCCAGAACTTCCGTTAAACTGTCCTGCACCATATAATCCAGGAATATCTTGAAACTCCAAAGTTGCTTCCATTTGTAACGGGTCTACACAGTCATATTCTATCGCATATGCACATCGCATAATCTCAACATGTTCCAACCCTTTTACAGTGCGATAAAAGGCCAATTGTACTTCTTCCGGCAACGAAGAAGACATTCCCTGCAGATACATTTCTTCTGTATCCAAACCACAAGGTTCTATAAATACTTGGTGACGCTCCTTATCTGCAAAACGTACAATTTTATCCTCCAAACTTGGGCAATATCTTGGTCCTACCCCTTCAATCTGACCACTGTAAAGCGGAGAACGATGAATATTTTCTAAAATTACTTTTTTGGTATCTTCATTTGTCCAAGCTACATGGCAAGTTACTTTATTTTCTCCCGGCTCCAATGTATCATAAGAAAACGGTACCACCGGTTCATCTCCATGTTGTTCTTCCAAATTTGTAAAGTCAATACTGGAACGCAACACCCTGGCCGGAGTTCCTGTTTTAAACCTGCGTAAACGCAATCCTAAATGCTTTAAAGAATCTCCCAATTGATTTGCAGGAAATAATCCATCAGGTCCACCGGCATAGCTTACTTCACCTACATAAATTCTGCCGCCCAAAAAGGTGCCTGTTGCAATAATGATTGCTTTTGCCTGATATACCGCATTCATTTGAGTAACAGCCTGCCAAGTACCATCTTCGTTTTTATCAATAGAAATAATTTCCGCTTGTTTCAAATGAAGATTGTCTTGCAACTCTAATTTATGCTTCATAATCTTGCTGTATTCTCTGCGGTCAATTTGCGCACGTAAGGAATGAACAGCAGGGCCCTTTCCTAAATTTAACATACGGCTTTGAATAAAAGAGGCATCTGCAGTGCGACCCATTTCGCCTCCAAGGGCATCTATTTCGCGTACCAAATGACCTTTTGCAGTACCGCCGATAGACGGATTGCATGGGCAGTTGCCTACAGCGTCCATATTGATTGTAAATATAACTGTTTTACAGCCAAGTCGTGCAGAAGCAAGCGCTGCTTCAATACCTGCATGACCCGCACCTATTACGATAACATCGTAAGTTCCGGCATGATAATTCAAATGGAGAGCCTCCTCTAAACTTGTAAATTTATATTGAAATATTATAACATAAAAGAAATTGCTGTGCAATTTCTATCCTATAAACGTTAAAACGTTCTAGTCAACAATCAAAATCTTTGATTTTGTATTTGTTGCTAGGTTGTTATAGCATATAAAAAATTGCCTTGCAATTTTTTACCTCTTTTTGCTAAAACATTCTCATAACAGTCAAAATTTTGAATATGGAAAGATGTTCCTTTCCATATTTGTTTTGTCTCTGTTATAACGTTCTTGCCGATAACCAAAATTTTGGAAATTGAAGGAGTGTCCCTCCAATTTTTGTTTTGAGATTGTTACATACAAGCATAAATCAGCCTATATTCTTCTTTATTATTGCTTCACTTTCAAATCTCATCAAACAATATTTTGTATTCTTTCAATTTTGGCATAACACTGCAAAATTAGACTAGATATTTCTATGGAACAAACCATTTCTTAAAATAGAAAACCCCTTAAAGTAAATTACTTTAAGGGGTTTGTATTATTCAGCCATTTCGGGATTTAAAATCATAGGTTCACTTAACACTTGTTCTTTTTCTTCTAATTGTGCTTCTTTTTTCCACATATGTTTCTTAAAGGCATATGCAATGAAAATCATTCCTGCACACAGTCCAATCATAGCTAACAATAAAACAATAACAGGAATATAGCTGTTAAATGCAGAATACAAAAATCCGAATAACGGTGTGCCAATCATACTGCCGATTGCCAATCCCATAGCAACAATTGAATAAATTGCCGCATAATTTTTTCTGCCAAACACATCACTTACCAATAATGGTCCCATTGTTCCCATAGATGCTGTCATAAATCCAAACAGAACCATAGAAATCATAACCATTACCGAACTTGTAGGGGTAATCAATAATAAAGTAAATGCTGCCACACCAAAAGACAAAGCAATCAGAACTGATATTTTAGCGCCTATTTTATCACTTAATGCTCCGAAGAACAATGCACCAATCAATGCGCCAATCATTTGTAGACTCATAGAGGTACCACCAAATGAAAGGTCAAATCCGTTAGAAACCACAAATGAAGAAATCAACTGAGAAAAACTTGCAATTGCTGTCAAAAGCAACATAAAGATAACCAATGCATAAAGAGAAATTGATTTCTTTGCAGATTTTACACTAATACCTTGTTCTACATGGGTATTTGGTTGTTCAGAAGCATTTTGATTTCCCTGTTCAACAACTGCCTGCACTCCATAAGGAAGAGAGCCTTTTTTGCCGGGTAAACGGATAAATAAAAGCGCGATGATTGCTACAACTGCTACGCCGATAACACCTGTAATCCAATAAGCATTTCTCCAGCCTACATTCACAATTAAAGATGTAATCTGAGGCTGCAAGATAGCTGAAACACCACCTGAAATAGCCATCATAACACCCATAGCCAATCCGGTATTTTTCTTAAACCAGCTGTTTACAATAACAGGTCCCAGAATATGACACGGAATTGCGGTTCCAATTGCCATTGGAATGGATAATATATAAAATCCCCATACATTGGAAAGTAAACCAAAACATGCAAATATTCCGCCTTGCAGAATAACAGAAGCAATAATCAACGTCTTGATATTTATTTTACCAATAAATCTTCCCAGTATAGGCAACGCTAACATTAACACCAAAGAAGAAATACTAAAATATATTGTCAGTACTCCCATATTCACATTTAAATCATTTGCAACAGGAGTCAAAAATAAACCGCCGCTGTTCATAAGTCCGCCTCTGGAGAAACCCAACAGCAGGCCCGTCATAATTAGAATAAAAAATGCATAATGCCATTTTCTTTGTTTTGTTTGTACCATATTCGCCACCTTTTTCTACATTCATTTTTAATTTATTGTTGTGCCTGGGCAAAAGCAACCATATCAGGTGCTGTTGGATTATTAATATAATGACCACCCTCTACTTCTATGGTTTGGCCTGTAATAAACTTAGATTCATCACTTGCTAAAAATAATACGGTATAGGCAATATCATTTGGCTCTCCATGATATGGTAACGCGTTAAATTTCAGAAATAATTCTTTCATAAAATCAGGTACATGATGAATTGCCGCAGGAGTCATAATCAAACCGGGAGCAACTGCATTACAACGAATATTTTGTTTGCCATACTGAGCAGCTACATATCTGGTTAAAGAAACAACTCCTGCCTTACTGGAACCATAAGTGGTTCTCATAAAATCTCCGTTGAATGCTGCCATTGAAGTAGTATTAATAATGGAACCGCCTCCATTTTTTTGCATATATGGAATTGCATATCTGCATCCATACATTACGCTGTCTATATTTAATTGAAATCCTCTGTGCCATTCTTTTTCATCCATGTTTACAATATCTAAATCTGCTTGAGGATTTGTTCCCCCTACATTGTTATGAATGATATCTAATTTTCCGTATGTTTGAACGGTTTGCTCAATTAAATTTTTAATAGATTCTTTCTCCAAAGCATTTAAGAACATTGCGCTTGCTGTTCCGCCATTTTTATTAATTTTTTCAGCTACAGCATTTGCTTGTTCTAAATTATAATCGCCAATCATTACGCTGGCACCTTCCCGTGCCATTAATATTGCTGTTGCTTCTCCAATGCCGGAGGCCCCGCCTGTTATAATTGCTACTTTATCTTTTAATCTATTCATAAACAACGTCTCCTATCTATTTTATAATGTCTATTTTTATAATAATAATTAAAGACATTTATGTC
>UQNI01000054.1 GCA_900542375.1 uncultured Oscillospiraceae bacterium
TTGGCACGTTTGGAAGTTGCTTCTCAAAAAGGTTTGGTAGAACGTTTTGACGCAAGTATCGGTGCCGGCACGGTTCATATGCCGTTTGCAGGTAAATATCAGTTAACACCTGAAGAAGCTATGGTTGCTAAAATTCCGTTGGAGTCAGGTGAAACAGATGATGCAACAGCAATGAGCTACGGTTATATTCCGGGTATTGCAAAGTTCAGTCCATTCCATGGTGCGGCTTATGCTGTGGTAGAAAGTCTATCTAAACTGGCAGCAGTAGGTGCAAATCCTTTGAAAGCGCGTTTAACATTCCAAGAATATTTTGAACGTCTGCAAAAAGAACCGAAACGTTGGGGTAAGCCGACCGCAGCATTATTAGGTGCATTAACAGCTCAATTGGGATTGGAGATACCTGCGATCGGAGGAAAAGACAGTATGTCCGGCTCCTTTGAAAGCATGGATGTTCCACCGACTTTAGTGAGCTTTGCAGTTGCGATGACAAAGGCAAGCAAAACCATTTCCGCTGCATTCCAGAAGGCAGGCTCTACAGTAGTATTGCTTCCATTGCCGGAAGAAGCAGATACTTTGCTACCAAACTGGCCTAAATTGAAAGCATATTATGAAGCTGTATTTCAAATGATAGAAAACGGACAGGTACGCGCAGCAAGCGTTGTAAAAGAAGGCGGCGTGGCAGCAGCAATTGCCAAAATGTGCTTTGGTAACGAAATCGGTTTTGTATTTGCCGACCACATTCAAGATGAGAAGTTGTTGTTTGCACCTGCAAGCGGCGCGTTGATTTTAGAATTAAACGATGTTACCTCCATAGACGGTAAATTAGAAGCCATTATTCTGGGAGAGACAACGGACCGTTCTGAAATTGAAATTGCTCACACAGCAATGCCTTTGGAAGAGCTACTGTCTGCATGGACAGGAACACTGGAGAAAATTTTCCCAACTCAGGCTGAGAAAAAAGAATTGACCCATGAGATTGGTTTGTATATACAGCGCAATCAAAAAGCACCTGCAATCAAAAGTGCAAAGCCAAGAGTGTTTATTCCTGCATTCCCCGGCACCAACTGTGAAGTAGATACTGCCCGTGCTTTTGAGCGTGCAGGAGCAATTGCAGATATTTTGGTTGTAAAGAATTTGACGCCGAATGATATTGAAGAGACTATTGAAGAAATGGTGCGCAGTATCAATGAAGCACAAATTGTTATGCTGCCCGGCGGTTTTTCAGGCGGCGACGAACCGGACGGTTCCGGCAAGTTTATTGCTACTACCTTCCGCAACCCAAAAATTAAGGACGCTGTCAGCAATCTTTTGGAACATCGCGACGGTTTGATGTTGGGTATCTGTAATGGGTTCCAAGCATTGATTAAATTAGGTCTGGTTCCATACGGTAAAATTACAGAGCCAAGCCCACAGGCTCCAACTTTAACGTTCAATACCATTGGACGTCATATTTCCCGTATGGTATACACAAGAGTAACTTCTGTAAAATCTCCGTGGTTGTCAGGTGTAAATGCAGGAGATGTCTTTACAGTGCCTGTTTCTCACGGTGAGGGACGTTTTGTTGCAAGCGATGCCGTTATGCAGCAGCTGATTGAAAACGGACAAGTGGCATTTCAATATACTACTCCGTGCGGAAAACCAAGCGGCGATGTCAAATGGAATCCAAACGGTTCTGTTTGTGCTGTGGAAGGCATTACAAGTCCTGATGGCCGTGTACTTGGAAAAATGGCACACTCCGAACGTTTGGGCAATCATTTATATAAAAATGTTCCGGGTGAAAAAGATCAAAAATTGTTTGAGTCCGGTGTCAAGTATTTTAAATAATTGTTATTAAAAAACGGATTGAACATTCCTTTTTATATTTTTCAATCTTCTTAAATGCCATTAAAGCCGATAAAATAAGGCTTTAATGGCATTCTTCATAGTGGAAAGACACTCACATAAATTCTTAAATCTCTATGTGTTTTCTCGTTTGGAAGTCGTAAATTTCATGTTTGAAATCCTCAAAGAATACAATAGATACCGTGTTTTAGCGAATCATCGGAGTTTTAACGTGTTTTTATCAGCAAAAAAGCTGCCTGTTCATAGGCAGCTTTTTGATTGTGCAATATTTTTCTACGTAAAATGAAAATACCCACAGTTGTGGGTGAATCATGTTGCATATCAAATGTCCTAAAATTATCGTTCACTTTTATGCCACTCTTCACCGTTAAAAATCAAATCGTCAAGGTCATCGCCTGTAACCAAACTGCTAAACAGTCTTGTGAATAGATTCATATCTACGTCTTTAGGACAACGAATATGCATGTTGCCTTCCATTTCAAAATCACCTTTCTTTCCGTTCTGGTTGTTTTCCGCATGAAAACGTCATTTGTCTAGTATATGCGTTTGTATTTGAAAAGTTACATGAATTTTGACGAAAGATTTTTGTGCGGTTGACTATTTTCCTTTGCAGACATATAATAGAAGAATCGGACGATTAGAGACGAATCACGATTTTTTACGTAATACCGGAGTGGCAACATGGATAACTTTTTTAAACGAACTTGGGCGGAAATCAATTTAGATGCAATCCGCCATAACTATACGGAAATCAAACAATCCTTAAACCCTGACACAAAAATTTGCTGTGTGGTAAAGGCTGACGGATATGGACACGGCGCTTCTTTTGTGGCAAAAGAACTGGAGCGTATAGGCGCGGAATGGTTTGCGGTTTCCAATTTAGAGGAAGCAATACAGCTTCGCAGAAGCGGCATTGAAGGAAATATGTTGATATTGGGTTATACACCGCCTCAGGAAGCTGCCAGACTTCATGAAATGAATATTTCACAAACCGTATTTTCTTATGAATATGGAAAAGAGTTGGCAGAGCATGCGGTCGCAGCCGGTGTGCAGGTGAAAATACATATTAAAGTAGATACAGGTATGAGTCGTATTGGCTTTTTATATCAGGTTCCGGAACGAGATGCGGCTGTGATTGATGAGATAGAAGATGTATGTCATATGAAAGGTCTGTATCCTGAGGGTATTTTTACTCATTTTTCTGTTTCAGATGAAGGGGAACCGGGAGACTTTTTTACAGAGAATCAATTTGAAGATTTTATGGGTGCAATCGGTATGTTAAAACGACGCGGTATTGATTTTAAGCTGCGTCATTGTTCCAACAGCGGTGCTATTTTAGACTATCCTGACATGCAGCTGGATATGGTTCGCCCCGGTATTATACTGTATGGCTTGTTGCCTTCCAATTGCATGAGACGGCCACTGAATTTGATACCTGCAATGGAACTGAAAACAGTCATTTCTATGATTAAAACAGTAGAAGAAAACACGAGTGTAAGCTATGGACGCTGCTTTGTTACACAGCGTAAAACCCGATTGGCAACTGTACCGATTGGATATGCAGACGGTTATCCCAGACTGCTGCACGACCATGCTGATATGCTGGTGTGCGGAAAACGTGCCAGAGTGGTTGGCCGCGTATGTATGGATCAATTAATGTTGGATGTGACAGATATTCCGGAAGCTGAAGTAGGAATGACAGTTACTATTTTTGGAAAAGACGGAGAGAATACCATTACAGTAGATGAATTGGCTTCTTTCAACAGTACCATTCATTATGAAATGGTCTGTTTGGTTGGAAAGCGTGTACCCAGAATCTATCTGCGTCATGGGGAACAAGTCGGACAGCTCAATTATATTTGTCCGGAACCTTTTTAAAGTGTAGTATGTAGTTTGTTCATATGCATGAAATCTATATATGGGTTTCATGCATATTTTTTACTGAATTTGGTGATATGTCATGGTTTTCTAGGAATAGACAGGAAGAGTTTATTTATAAAATCACTTGTATCTTATTACTTGTGTTGATAGAATTAAAATAGCATTCATCTTGGAAAGAGTCTGTATTGGAAAGATGAAGAATGCTATAGTTCGTATCTCATTTATATTCCATAATATAAAAAGCGCAAATACCGAAAAGGTATTCGCGCTTTTTTATTTTGCGTCTTTTGTTTTTTGGAATCTGCCGAAAAATAAGAAGGCCATCGCTACAAAAAAGGTAATACATTCTGTGATAGGTACTGCATACCAGATAGCATCTGCTCCGAATATCATTGGAAGAACAGAGACCAATACAGAACTTAGCAGCAAACTGCGGAGTATTTGGATGGTGATTGCAGCAACAGGCCGCAATGTGGATTGGAAATATCCACTGAAAAAGATGTTAAAGTTCATAAATAGATAGGCAAAGAAATAAATGCGCAGGGCATACCGTGCCAGCTCTAATATTTCAGGAGTAGGATCCTTTACATAGCTGTAAATCAGAAGGTCAGGGAAGAAGAATCCGACACAAAAAATAATAACAGCAATCACACTGGAAGTAATAGTGCCAATGTGCCGAACCTGTAGCACCCGTTTATGGTTGTCCGCACCATGATTTGTTGCAATAATTGGTTGAGCTGCTAATGTAACACCGTTGAACAGAGACATGCAAACAACCGCAACATTGGACATGATGCTATAAACTGTTACGCCAACACTGCCTATATATTTTAGTAAGGTATGGTTAAATACAAATACCAATACTGCGTTGGCACACTCGATTAAGAAACTGGAAAAGCCGCATTTGGCAATTTCCCACAATGCCTTGATAGAGAAAAAGCGAAAGGAAAAACGCATGGTATTTTTCTTAGTGAAAAAATGTATGATTAAAATACATACCGTAATGCTGGTGCCGATAGAGGTAGCAAAAGAGGCTCCGAACATTCCCATTTTGAATACAAAAATAAACAAATAGTCTAAGAGAATGTTAAGACCTGAGCCTGTCAAAACTGCAATCATAGCGTGTCTTGGAGATTTATCGTTACGAATAAACGATTGCAGACTGGATGAAAAGATAAACAATGGCGCCGAAACGGTATAGCAAAGTCCATAGCCGCGTACCAGTTCAATATTGGTTGTATCTGCGCCCAAAGCATACATCATTGGGTCAAAGAAAATCGCTCCGAATACTGCAAAGCAAACGCTGACAACTGCCGCTGATATCATAGCTGTTGAAAAATATTTATGAGCCAGTGATTCATTACCGCTTCCTTTTGCAACGGACATCAAAACGCCGCCGCCTACGCCCAGTAATAAGCCAAGGGCAAAAAAGGAAGCTACAATCGGCATAAAGATGGTAAGTGCGGCAAGACCTGCGTCGCCAACGCCTTGGCCGACCATAATGGTATCTGCCAGAATGTAAATGGATGTGACCATAGATGAACCGATTGTTGGGCCTAAATAATGAAAAAACAATCGGCGTGGAGAATCTGTAAGTAAATTAACCTGTTTCATGTATCCCTCTCAATCAAAAATAAAGCAGATAAGCATAATATGGTTTGCTTACCTGCCTGTTACCTGTTCATTTAAAATGCTTTTGGAATAAATCCAATTTTTTTCATCACCTTACGTAACGTACGATTGGAGACTGCCAATGCTTTTTGGGCACTTTCTGTATAACATTTTTCCAAATAGGATTTGTCTCCTATATATTGTGCAAACTTTTCTTGTATTGGTTTTAAATGTTCAATGACGGCTTCCGCAACCGCAGTTTTAAAGTCGCCGTAACCTTTTCCCGCAAATTCAGCTTCAATTTGCTCATTTGTTTTTCCGGTCACACAAGAATAAATTCCCATTAAATTATTGATGCCGTCTTTCCCTTCCGCGTATTTTACACAGCCGTCACTGTCGGTAATGGCACGTTTGAATTTACGCAGAATGTCTTCCGGTTTATCCAGCACAGCCACGCAGCTGTTTGCATTCTCGTCGGATTTAGACATTTTTTTGGTTGGGTCTTGCAGTGACATAATACGTGCGCCCGTTTTTGGAATATAAGGTTCAGGTATTACAAAGGTAGGACTGTAAATGCCGTTGAACCTTTCTGCTATATCACGGGATAATTCCAAATGCTGCTTTTGGTCGGCTCCTACCGGTACCATATCTGCTTGATATAACAGAATATCGGCAGCCATTAAACTTGGATAAGCAAATAAACCCACGTTGATATTATCTGAATGTTTTGCTGATTTATCTTTAAACTGCGTCATTCTGGAGAGCTCACCAAATTGTGTATAGCAGTTTAAAATCCATGCAAGTTCTGCATGTGTATGAACATGGCTTTGGATAAAGAATAAGCTTTTTTCCACATCAATTCCGCAAGCCAGCAACAGGGCATATGCCTCCAATGCATTATGGCGGAATTTTGCAGGGTCTTGACGGACGGTAATGGTATGTAAATCTGCCAATGCAAAAATACAATCATATTCGTCCTGTAAGCCAATCCAGTTGCGCAGTGCTCCTAAATAATTTCCCAATGTAATGGTTCCGCTTGGCTGTATTGCACTGAATATTACCTTTTTTTTCTCTGCTTCGTTCGTGACAGACATGTATGTATTCTCCTTATATCTATTAGCTGTAATTTAGTTTGACATTTGTTTTACTGTTTCACCCAGTATCGCAATTCCTTTTTGTATTTGTTCTTCGGTTGGTGTGGAAAAATTAATACGGAATGACTGGCAAGGTGCACTTTCATCCACTAAGAATGCATTTCCAGGAACGACACATACTTTTTTCTCAGCACTCTTTTTGCAGAAATCAAGCATATTGATATTTTCCGGAAGCGTACACCAGATGAACAAACCACCTTCCGCTTTATGATATGTAATACCGTGAGGAACTAAGTGCTCTTCGATGAGATGAATCATGAGTTCTGTGCGTTTGCGATAAATGGTACGTAATTTTTCCAGGTGACCGTCATAGTCGTAATCCGTCATCAGCGTATTGCAAATCATTTGTGCAAGAATATTGGTGTGTACATCATCCGCTTGTTTACATACTACCATTTTTTGTGCAATCGGCTTTGGAGCAATGGTAAAACCTACACGCATACCTGGAGAAATGACCTTTGAGAAAGAGCCTGCATAAATGACGATGCCATCTTCATCAAAGGATTTTATGGCAGGAACATGAGTACCGCTGACGCGCAAATCTCCATACGGATTATCCTCTAAAATGATGACGCCGTATTGTTTGGCCAATTGATACATTTTTTTTCGTTTTTCAAAGCTCATTGTAATTCCTGACGGATTTTGAAAGTTTGGAATGGTATAAATCATACGTGCGTTTGGTTCTTCTTTTAAAGCTTGCTCCAACTCCAACATGTTCATGCCGTCTTCTTCCATCGAAATACCGCGCAAACGTGTTTTGATGGAACGGAATGTATTTAAAGAGCCGATAAAGCTTGGTGCTTCACAAATAATGACGTCTTCTTCATTACACAGCACTTTGCTGGCCAGATTCATAACTTGCTGTGCACCGGATGTAACGATGATGTCATCGAATTCTCTGCCAATTTGATGATGAGATTTCATATATGAGGAAATGGTTTCACGTAACGGTGTATAGCCTTCTGTAATACTATATTGTAATGCCGCAATCGGATTTTTGCTTAAAATCGTTTGAGAGATTTCAGCAATTTCTTTTGCGGGAAATGCTTCCGGTGCAGGATTGCCTGCAGAAAACGGAATGACGCTTGGGTCAGATGAATTTTTTAATATCTCTCGAATAATAGAGGGTTTTAAAGCTAACACACGGTCGGAAAATTGATAATCCATCATCATAATACGCACCTTTCAGAATAAAATATCCAAATCTTAAAGTATGAGTCAAACTTTAATCATATTTTATAATTTTATCACAAATTTATCTAACAATCAATGAAAGAGCAGTTGAAAAGACAGGGGAATCGGCCGTTTTTTTCTCTAAATACCAAAAGAATTCCATTTCTCGTCAAGAAAGAACAGCGCATTGTGACAGAGAATGCGCCTTACTCCTTGTATAATCAAAAGCATAAAAGGACAAGCAGCCATTTGCTTGCCGGAAGTGTAAACATGTTTGACGTGAAATGACGGAGGTTGTGTCAATGAGAGGAAAAACTATGGAGCATGCGCAGAAGCGGAAGATTAATTTTAAAGGAATTCTTACTTCTTCCAGAACAAAGCGTATTGCACTTTATGCATTGTATTTTTTGGCAGGACTATTAGGTTCAAGAGGTATGGTATTTGTACGGTATGCACCGTTTGGTGCAGCGGCAGTGGCAGCAGTGCCAATACGCAGTATGTGGGCTGTGATTGCCGGCAGTTTGGTTGGTTACATATGGCCGTCCAATGCAATGCATCCAATTCGATACATAGCGGCGATTATTGCAATTGCTATTATTCGCTGTATTCTAAATGAACTGGTTAAAATCCGTTCCCATCCACTGTTTGCGCCGGTAGTTTGTTTTGTTCCAATGTTGGTGACGGGTATTGCTATGGCATTTATCAATGGGGTTACTGTTAACAGTATTACCATGTATAGTGCAGAGGCTATGCTTTCAGCAGCAGGCGCATATTTTTTCCAACGAACATCTTCTTTGATTACAAGCAAACGCGGAGTTGGTACCCTGAACACAGGCGAATTGGCTTGTGTTGTGTTATCGTTAGGAGTCGCAATACTGGCACTGGATAATATTGCGATTTATGATATTTCTTTAGGCAGCATTGCAGCAGTTATTTTAATTTTATTTGCTGCCCAATATGGAGGCGTTGCAGGCGGCGCCATTGCAGGTACCGCAACAGGCGTCATGTTAGGGCTTACAACATCGGGTCTCAGCTATATATCAGGGGCATATGCATTTGCAGGATTGATGGCGGGATTATTTGCTCCGCTGGGAAAAGTAGCGCTGATTCTGGTTTTTATTTTGGCAAACGCAATCGGTTCGCTGCAAATAGGAAATCAGATGTATATGATTAACGGATTATACGAGGTACTGGCTGCAACATTGATTTATATCATTTGGCCCACAAAAATAGGTGGAAAGTTCATTGCTTTGTTCCGCCAGCCGGTAGATTTACTTCATACGGATGGATTAAGGCGAGCTGTTACCATGCGGTTGGGATTTGCTGCAAAAGCATTGGATGATGTGACGCAGTCTGTAGATGAGGTCTCAAAACGATTGGCCGTGGTCAATGCACAAGATTCTGACCAAGTATATACCAATGCGGTAGAGGAATGCTGCGAAAACTGCGGATTGCGTATGTATTGCTGGGAAAAAAATCAGCCGGAAACCGTGCAAGCACTGCAAAGCGCTGCAAGTAAGCTAGGGGAAAAGAGCAGTATTGGAATAGAAGATTTTCCGGGATTTTTTGTCAGCCGTTGCGGCAGAGTAAATGAATTGGCACAAAATATTAACCATAAATATAAAGAAATGCAGATTCGAGAATCGGCAGAGAAACGTGTGTCTCAAATACGAGCTATGGTGATGAATCAATTTGAAACGACCAGTGAAATGATGCGCGATTTTGCACAGGAATTAGAATTATATGAACGGTTTGATTATGATGCAACACAGCGTATCAATCAAGTATTACATGAATCGGCCATTATTCCCATTGATGTCAGCTGCCGTATTGACCGTTATAACCGAATGTCTGTAGAAATTGAAACTCCTACCTTGGATCAAAAGAAAATAGGAAGAACCAAATTGGCAAAAGAAATATCCAAAGTTTGCGGCAGGAGATTTGAACCGCCAATGATTTCTATTATAAAAGACCGCTGCCGTATTCAAATGTCAGAAAAACCTGTCTACCGCATTCAGTTTGGTGTAGCGCAGCATGCCTGCGATAATGCACAGCTTTGCGGAGATAGTTATGACTGTTTTACAGATGGAAAAGGCAGATTTGTTGCCATTATCAGTGACGGTATGGGTACAGGCGGACGTGCAGCTGTAGATGGCGCTATGGCATCAAATATTATGGGGAATTTGGTCAAGGCAGGGCTTGGGTTTGATTGTGCATTAAAAATTGTGAACTCAGCCATGCAGGTCAAATCCGGTGAAGAGTCCTTGGCAACATTGGACGTTGCAGTTTTGGATTTATTTAACGGTTCACTTTCTGTGATGAAAGCAGGCGCACCTATGAGTTTTATTAAAAAAGGAAGAAATGTGGAACGTTTGGATGCAGTATCTGTTCCAATTGGCATACTGGATGAAGCCAAGTTTGCGTATGCAAAAAGCACATTGGAGGAAAATAACTGGTTGGTGATGGTATCTGACGGCGTACTGGCAGCAGGAGATGCGTGGATTATGGAATGCATTGAAGGCTGGAACGAAAATTCTCCACAAACATTGGCAGAAACCATTGTAGAAAAGGCACAGGTGCACCGAACAGACGGCCACGACGATGATATTACAGTAGTAGCGATTCAACTGCGTTTACCAAGCATTGATTTATAAGTGAAAGTATGAAAACGTTATTATTACAGTAAAGGAGGTGGTGCCAATCCCAATGTTATATTGTAAACCTTGCAATATAAGAAAAAAGGGAGGTGAACAGAGCATTCCATACATAAAAACCGGTGTATTTCAGTAAGTTTTCATTTCCTCAAACATGGTAAACAAAAAGCGTAAGGATTTTCCTTACGCTTTTTGTTTATCAATATATAGCTGTTTTGCAATAAATATCATCTATCATTCTCAATTATTTGTAGCGGTTCGGGAATGAAAAATGGTTTGCTGTGCTTATTGGATATCAACCTTGCTATGTTAGTTCTCATCGGTCCAATTTTCGCTGTATACACGCACATGGTACTCAGCACCTACTGACGCACATAGTTGACGACAAGCCTCCAATTCTTCGGGGGGCATGGTATCTACAACGGTCATTACCACTTTTGGCACATATTGTTTTACATGCTTTGTAAATTCCAAAATAGCGGGCAGCGCTTTCAGTCCAAATTCAGAGTGACATATTTCGTCATATTTTTCAGGAGTAGAAGCATTCAGGCTAATAGAGATGATATCAACCACTCCTTGAAAATCAGGAGCGGTGTCTCTTCCAAACATTAAATCAGATAATCCGTTGGTATTGATACGAATGGGAATATGACTCATTTCACGCACTTTTGCAGAAATCCATTTGATATCTTCCAATCGATAAGTAGGTTCTCCAAAGCCACAGTATACCAACTGCTCATAATGAGATAAATCTCGTTTTTCCAGTTCCGTTAAAATTTCTTCTTTTGTCGGTTCACGTTCCAGCCATAAACTGCCGGAATCTCCCACATGGTCGCCTGTGGTACGCAAACAAAAATCACATGCGTTGGGGCAGCGGTTGGTTAAGTTGACATACAAATTTTTTCCGTACACATAAGTAATGGTCATATTAATCCTCCAGAGGCACGCCGAATAGGTTGGATGCATTTTGACGGGTAATTCGCAGCAGCTCCTCAGCGGTGATTATATTTCCCTGCTCGCTGCGCGCATTTGCAATTTTTTCAGCGGTGTAAATAATCATAGAAGAATCACAGCGTTTTCCACGGAACGGAACCGGAGTCATATAAGGGGCATCTGTTTCCAAAACCATGGATTCTAACGGAATAGAAGCTGCAACGGCAACGGGTGTTTTGGCATTTTTAAAGGTAACTGCTCCACCCAGACCAACATACATTCCCAATTTTATTACTTCTTTTGCCATTTCAACGCTTCCGGAAAAACAATGTACCACGCCTTTGGGTTTATATTTTTTTAATAAATCCATAGTGTCTGCATGCGCTTCACGGTCATGGATAATCACCGGAAGTTGATATTGATTTGCAAGCTGCAATTGGGTTTCAAAAAAAGCAATTTGTACATCGCGAGGCGCATTGTCCTCATAATGATAATCCAGTCCGATTTCCCCTACAGCAACCACTTTTGGCTGTTTGATTAGTTGCTCCAGTTGTTCCTGATAGTCGGCAGGAGCATCTTTGACATCTCCCGGATGGATTCCTGCTGCTGCATAAATAAACGGATACTGTGCAGCAAGTGCAATGGAATCTTTGGAACGCTCAAGATTTGCACCAACATTGATGACGTTGCAAACTCCTTTTTGCCGTAAAGATTGTATCACTTGATGACGGTCCTCTTCAAAGGCCTCATCATCATAATGTGCATGAGAATCAAAAATAAAATTTTGCATTGTACCACCTCCAAATAAAATACAGACTTGCAGAATCGAGATTCCGCAGTCTGTATCAAACATAACTTAGTGAATGCCGCTGCCTGCGGGCATATCGTCTACAAAAATAACTTTTACAGTGTTTTCATCGCAATCAGCTGCCAGAATCATACCTTGGCTTTCCACACCGCACAATTTTGCAGGTTTTAGATTTGCCACCAATATAATGTGGTGTCCGATTAAATCATCCGGTTGATACCATTGAGAAATGCCGGAAACAACGGTACGCTCTTTTTCTCCGTCGTTTACCGTTAATTTTAATAATTTTTTAGACTTTTTCACCGGTTCGCAGTCTAAAATTTTACCGACACGCAATTCAATTTTTGAAAAATCTTCAAATGTGATTTCATCAAATGTTGCGATTCCTTTCGGTTTTTCCTCTTTTTTTGCTTCTTCCTTTTGTTTCAATGTAGCAGGATTTGGAATTAATTTGTTTAACTCTTCAATCTCAGCGTCTACATCAATACGTGGGAACAAGGTTTCTCCTTTTGTAATAACAGCGTCAGCAGGTAAGGTACCCCATTTATCTGCTGTATCATAAGAGAGCTCCTGATTTTTTGCACCAATTTGTTCCTGAATTTTTGGAGTGGTGGACGGCATAAATGGCGTCAATAAAATGGAAATGATGCGCAGTACTTCACAAAGATTATAAATCACTGTTGCAAGTCTGGCGCGTTTACTTTCATCTTTGCCAAGTACCCATGGCATAGTTTCATCAATGTATTTGTTGGTACGTGCAATTAACTTCCAAATTTCAGCCAGCGCATTTGAAAATTGATAGCCGGATACATGTGCATCGCATTTTGCACGTAACTGTGTTGCCATTTGAATTAATTCTTTATCCGGTTCATCTTCCTCACGTTCAGCAGGAATGGTACCTCCAAAATACTTTTGAGCCATAGCTGTTGTACGTGAAAGCAGATTTCCAAGGTCGTTTGCCAGGTCAGAGTTAATTCGATTGATTAAAGCTTCGTTTGTAAAAGTACCGTCTGCGCCAAACGGAATTTCTCTTAATAGGAAATAACGGATTGCATCGACTCCGTAACGGTCACACAGAACGACAGGATCTACCACATTACCCTTTGATTTTGACATTTTGGTGCCATCGCCGAACAATAGCCAACCGTGGCCGTATACTTGCTTTGGCAGAGGCAAATTAAGGGCCATAAGCATAGCAGGCCAAATAATGGTGTGAAAACGAACAATTTCTTTTCCCACAAAATGTACGTCTGCCGGCCAATATTTTTGATAATCAGAATCGTCATCAGAGTCATAACCCATGGCAGTAATATAG
>UQNI01000055.1 GCA_900542375.1 uncultured Oscillospiraceae bacterium
ATATTGTCAAAGCAGAGTAGGGCTTTGAGCGTTAAGTGCCGTTTGAACGGGGAGTTGTCAAACGGACGAAAAGTTTTCTTGCGGTTCAAAGCTTGCATCCCGCTGCTGCATACCGGAGAAAATACATACCTCCTCTATGCGGCATACGTGTATGACAATTGCTGACATAGAGGAGGTTTTTATGTTAAAGAAAAATCAGCAAACATCAACTTTGCCTACGTATCAATTTATTTTTTCACCGGATTATTGGAAATCTGCCGCCAAGCAGTACACATTTTTGCATATCATTGCAATTGTTGGTGTACTGATTGCACTGGACGTTGCAATCAGCACATTATTCATTCCGGTGGGTGATAACCTGCGTATTAAATTCGACTTCCTGTCCCGTGCTGTGATAGGAATGGTTGGAGGACCATTCCTTGCATTAAGCGGCGGCATGATTGCGGACTTACTGGGGTTTGCGCTTCATCCGGTAGGAGGATTCTTTCCCGGTTATACACTGTCAGCCATGTTAGGCTCTTTGGTGTATGCGCTGTTCTTTTATCGCTCTAAGATTAATGTTATTCGAATTGTACTGGCCAAGCTTACCGTAAATTTATTTATTAATGTATTGCTGGGTTCCGTCTGGAGCGTCATCATTGGAAAATACGGATATTTGTATTACTTAACAAGCAGTGTGATTAAAAATGCGATTATGCTGCCCATCGAATGTGTTATGTTATATTTGCTGTTTACAGCATTAATTCCTGTTTTGGCCAGAATGAAGCTGGTCCCAAAACCTGAAAAAAAATATATCCCTTTTATCTAAGCAACATCTCTGCTTCTCCCCATGTTAGATAAATCGGAATGAAAAAAGCTTATGTTTCAAATGAAACATAAGCTTTTTTCTATTCATCTTCGTAGATAAATTGGTGTAATTGCTGTGAAGCAACGTCTAAATCATATTCATAATACCAAGCGCCGTCAGAATAAAAAATACCGCCTCTTGCATTGCTGTTTTCATTTGGAAATGACAGTTCTTCCATAGTAACCGAACCGAACATAATGGTAGCCAGTCCCATTAAATCGCCGTAATCCAATGAAGTTTCTACATTCGGGAGTAATTGACGAATAAACTCTGCATATTCTAACGAGCTTTTTCCTTTCATTTGTTCAAAGATAGCATTCAATACATTTCTTTGACGCTGTGCCCTCATATTATCACTGTCTATTTTACGGATTCTGGCATAGCCAACCGCTTGTTCACCTGTTAACAGTACAGTACCTGATTGCCGAATTGGCGTGCCTGTCCCGAGAGCGGCAATATTCTCATTTGCCGAAACACGCTCTTCTTCCGTAATGGTAAGTGTTACGCCCCCCAGTGAATTGATTACCGTTGCCAATTGATCAAAGTTTACTGTAACGTACTCTTTAATATTGGTATTAAAATTTTGATTGATGGTTTTAATCGACATTTCAGGGCCACCGTATGCATACGCATGGGCAATTTTATCGTAGGAGCCTCTGTCTGAAATATATACTCTGGTGTCACGCGCGATAGAGGTCAGCTTAATCTTTCCATGCATTTTATCAACAGACATAATCATCAATGCATCGGAGCGTCCCGTATCATCATGGTCTCTTGAATCTACACCAAACAATGCGATATTCGTAATATCCTTATCACTAGTATCTTCTATTACTTGAGAATCAATTCCCAACTGACTGGTATCATTTGTCAAGTAAGTTGTTTTTAAACCACCGAAATAATAGAAGAAGACTGCTATTGCAGCGATTACCAATGCTAAAATTACACTCAGAACCGAAATGGCTATCTTCCAACCCAACGCCAGTTTTTTCTTCTGTTTTGGTGCATCTTCTTTATATCTTGTTCCCTTGGCCATGTTATCACTCTTTCAAATATATGAAGTTTAGTACATTTCTCTAGATAGTATAGCGTCAAATTGTTTGAACTGTCAACAAAAACCCCTGAAATATACACCTTTTTTACAAATTGTCATTTTTTTCGTTACAAAATCAACATTATATTAGTAGTTTAAGGAAACGATTCCTTTTTATACTGTAAAAATGCCGTTCAATTGATATAAATAAAAACAGGCATCACAAAGGATGCCTGTTTTTATTTATTGTCAGATTGATTATTTGCAGCAACCGCAACCGCAGCCACCATTATCTACTTGATTCATATGTGCAATTAAATTTAACACTTTGTTGGAGTAACCCCATTCATTATCATACCAAGAAACCAATTTTACAAAGTTTTCATTTAACATGATACCGGCTTTTGCATCAAAAATAGAAGTTCTTGCATCTCCAATAAAGTCAGAAGATACCACCATATCTTCTGTATAACCCAAAATGCCTTTCAAATCATTTTCAGATGCTTCTTTTACAGCAGCACAAATTTCTTCATAAGTAGTTGATTTTTCCAAGCGGCAGGTTAAGTCAACAACAGAAACATCCAATGTTGGAACACGGAATGCCATACCTGTTAATTTGCCTTTTAATTCCGGAATTACCAATGCACAAGCTTTTGCAGCGCCTGTGGAAGAAGGAATAATATTTCCTGATGCTGCACGGCCGCCTCTCCAGTCCTTGGAAGATGGTCCGTCTACTGTTTTTTGTGTTGCGGTAGTAGAGTGAACGGTAGTCATAAGACCTTCTACAATACCGAATTTATCATGAATTACTTTTGCAAGAGGAGCCAAACAGTTAGTGGTACAAGAAGCGTTAGAAACGATGGTCATGTCTGATGTATATTTATCTAGGTTAACACCGCAAACAAAAGTTGGTGTTTCGCTGTCCTTTGCAGGAGCAGAAATAACAACTTTTTTAGCGCCGGCAGCAATGTGTGCTGAAGCTTTTTCCGTTGTGCAGAACACACCTGTAGATTCTACCACATAATCAGCACCAACAGTTCCCCAAGGAATTTGAGCCGGGTCTTTTTCTGCAAAAACGCTGATTTCTTTGCCATTTACAACTAGTTTACCGTTTTCAGCTTTGATGCATCCGTCAAATTTACCGTGTATACTATCATATTTTACCATGTATACCATATAGTCTAAATTGATAAACGGGTCATTAATACCCACAATTTCAAACTTTTCCGGTTGTGCAACGGCTGCACGAAATACCAATCGTCCAATACGTCCAAATCCATTAATACCAACTTTGATTGCCATTATAGACCTCCTAAAAAAATGAAATAATGGTATCTTCTTTATTTATATTTTATAACATCTCATTCTACTTTACAATAGCTTTCGGGAAAATTCAATAATCGTTAATTATTAAACAAAGAATGGCCTCGAAAATACGCTAAAATACAGATTTGCTTTGTACATAAAAAGAGATTTTCCACTTTAAGTATAAAAAGCGGCACAGAAAATCTGTACCGCTTTTTGATTGGTTATTTATGAGATTTCATTATACAGACTGCTGTTTGAGCATCCAGACTGCTTTTGTATAGTGTGAAATATAATTGTCCATAAGAGCAGAAATTACATACTGCTCCTGATCATCTGCATATTTTTTTAATTCTTTTACCTCATTTAAAAGGTATTCAAAATCTTTCAGAACTTCTTTCAAAATATCTTGAGAACAAACAAACTCTCCGTGTGCTTCTGTGATTGAAGATACTTTTAAAAATTCTTGGAGAGAGGCCAATGGTTTCATATTTAACATTAAAATATGTTCGGCCACCTCATCAATATTCTCATTTACATGGTCATAATATTCTTCCAGTTTTGCATGAACTGTAAAGAAATCTTTTCCTTTTACATACCAGTGAAATGTTTGTAGTTTATGATATTCTACAACAAAATCTGCCAGTAATTGATTTAACTTTGTTTCCATTTTAAACCTCCAATCAATTAAGTTAGCGTATGCTAACCTAATTATAACATCTCTGAGACAATCTGTAAATACTTTTTTAAATAATGATAGTAAAACATACTTTAGATATCATGTCTCATTTTTATTTCCATATACCATAAAAATAAATAAGAAGCAAACTCGTTTTGAGTTTGCTTCTTATTATTGGTCTATTTCATCTTTATGTGTATCAATTTCTGTTGTGTTTTCCTGTTCTACATCCACCACTTTTGGAATATAAGGTTCGTCAGACTGAATATTTATATTGTCTTTCGGACGGCGTTCATAACCGTAAAAATCCAAAATCCAGTCGTTTTCCAATTTCTTAGTGGATTCTTCTCTTGGAGCAGGCGTCCAAGCCGGACGTTTTGCTTCTGCCTCTTTTTTATCAACACGTTTTTTTACAAAAGGAATGAAATAAAAAATGCTTCTTCTCTTTTTCTTTTTTCTCTTCTTTTTGCGTTCCTTTTTTTCCAAACGAAAAACAGGTTCCCTGTTAATTAAATACGGAATTTCTCTACCGTCGTCTTCAAAGACCAACGGTTCATCCTCTTCTTCATCTGCTTCCAATTCCATATCGTTTAAAGTGGGACGTTTTTCCTGCTGTACAACAGGCATCTCTTCCTTTACTTCCTCTTGCACAGGCAACTCTTGCGCCAAAGGCTGCACATCTTCTGCCGGTTGTTCGTCCTCCTCTTCCTCTTCTTCCATTTCTTCTCTGTAATTTGGAATTTTAGGATAAATAAGCAAGAATACCAAAGCATACACAGCAACCAAAAAAATAGCAATATTCAGGGTCATCTTGAAAGAGCTGGTATGGGGCAAATCCATCGCTTGCAGAACAAAGCTTGGCAATGCAGAGACAAATCCATACAAAATGGTTGGCAAGCCAAATGCGTAAATTCGTTTACCTGATTTTACAGGGTTCACTCGTGCAAACATTTTGCCTTGAGATAGCAGAAAAAATGTAACCAGTATCATAGAGAACATATCCATCATATTCTCTGTCATATATGTTACATTGGTATAGTTTGTAAATAAGGTAATTAAATTAATACAAAACCACAGCGGCGGTATAATTGCAACCACAGGAATGGAACGGAATACATTTTTTCCCGTTGCAAAATTAAATGCTGCAATTAAAATTACAATACCTGCCGCCACGCCTACAAAAGCCATAATGACATTTAAATAAGCTTGTCCGCCTTCCAGCGCATTCACTGCATTTGCGGCATCTTGAGACAAGGAACTGTGTGCTCCGTTATCAATTAACAAAGCGGATATGGAATGTACAATAATACCAATACCGCTGGCAGCGGCAGCTATCATAGCCGGAATATTTTTGATTGGTTCAAATCTTTTTGGGGCATTTTTATCATAAAAGCACATAAACATGATAACAGCAGAAACAATTATCATAAATATGGCCAAGCAAATAGCTACAATATTTTGATCCGTGAAAAATCCTGTTGCGGGATCTACCAAAAACAGCATTTGGTAGATACGAACAGGAAGTGCCACAACCAATGCACCAATTAAGATAAACCAAGCTGTCTTGATTCTCAAATCAGATAACTTCCTCTCTTAAAATTGTGTACAGGTTAACCCCTTTTTTCTAAAGGGATATACCCTTGGTTGTGTGTAATGGAACGATACGCCGGACGAATAATACGTCTGCAAGTAGTCAGTTCTTCAATGCGGTGAGCACACCATCCGGCAATGCGGGAGACAGCAAAGATTGGAGTATATAAATCACTGGACAAGCCCAGCATATCATACACAAAGCCGGAATAAAAATCCACATTGGCGCAAATAACCTTGGAAACACCCTTTACTTGCTCGAACACCTCAGGAGACAAACGTTCCACACGTTCAAACAAATCGAACTGCTCTGTCATCCCTTTTTGAGCTGATAGCTTCTTTGCCTGCTCTTTCAAAATCATCGCTCTCGGGTCAGACAGGGTGTATATGGCATGTCCCATGCCATATATCAATCCGGATTTATCCCCTGCTTCTTTTCTCAAAATTTTTGCAAGATATGCGGCAATTTCATCATCATTGGTCCAATCTTTTACTTCCCGCATCAATTCTTTCATCATAGTCATAACACGGTGATTGGCCCCCCCGTGTCTTGGCCCTTTTAAAGAGCCGATGGCACCTGCAATGGCAGAATACGTATCTGTGCCGGAGGAAGACAGTACCCTTGTGGTAAAAGTAGAGTTGTTGCCGCCTCCATGTTCTGCATGCAGAATTAAACAAGTGTCCAACAATTTTGCTTCTTCGTCAGAAAAACGGCTGTCGGGACGCAATGTATGCAGAATTGCTTCTGAAGTGGAATGTGATGGAACCAGCGGATGAAAGTACATGCTTTCTTTATCAAAGTGACGTCTTTTCACCTGGTAGGAATACGTCATAATGGAAGGCAGTCTGGCAATCAACTGAATAGATTGACGCATTACATTCTCTAAAGCGGTACTGTCAGGATTTTCATCATAAGAATATAATGCCAAAACCGAACGTGCCAACTTATTCATAATATTTGCAGACGGAGCTTTGATAATCATGTCCTCTGCAAAATATTCAGGCAATTCCCTGTAAGAGCTGATAATATCCGTAAAATCTTCCAATTGCTTCTTGGTAGGCTGTGTACCAAAAATAAGCAGCCAAATCACCTCTTCAAAACCAAAGCGATTATCTGCTGCACAACCATGAATAATATCTGCCACGTCAATTCCGCGGTAAGTCAGTTTGCCGTGATCCGGAATTCTCTCTCCATCATCAATTAAATATCCGTGCACATTACAAATATTTGTTAATCCGGCGATTACGCCTGTGCCGTCTGAATTTCTTAATCCACGTTTTACACCGTATTTTTCAAAAACCTCATTCGAAATTTGGTTATTACTCCGAAATTCTTCACAAAGCGATAAAATTTTCATGCGACGCTCACCGTCGGCCTCATAACCCATTCTTCCACCACCATTTCCCGTTCGTGCGTTTGTAAAAATAAAAAACGGCTGTTATATACATCATATCTGAAAAACAGTCTCTCCCGAATTTATGTTAAAACAGTATTCATTTGTCCATAATGTATTACATAATATTTTATAACAGCCTTTATCTAAAGTCAATAGAACTTACCGTTACAAATGTGCGTTTGCAAATAAAATTTCCAATTGATTACAATGTGCAATTTGCAAACATAAAATGTCAATCATGATTAGGAGTGTGAAATTATGAAAGGTCATAAAAACACAGGCAAAAAAGAAAATAACGGACTCAAAAGTAAAAAAGGAAATATTATTCTGCTCGTTTTACTTCTGCTGATTTTATTGGTTGTTCCTTGTTTTGCTTTGGGCGCTTCCATAGGAGACGATGTAAAGGTTCATTTTAACAGCAGCGAACAAGTAAGCAGCGAAACGTCTTCCTACGTTGTTTCCAGTACAACAGAATCTATTGCAGAAGTATCGTCACAAGAGCCCGTTTCTTCCGAACCTGTCAGTCAAGCTCCGGCTTCTTCTGCCACAGACTCCCCAACGGGAACCTTTAAAATACTGGATTCAGTCAAAGGAGAAGTATTTGAAGTAGACGACCGCACCTTCGTAATCGGCACTGTGGCTGCTGAAATTTCTCCCACGTATCATCCGGAAGCAATTAAAGCACAAGCTGTTGCCGCTTACACTTATTACAGCAGTTTACGTCAGACACAAAGACAATCTCCCAATTCGGCATTAAAAGGAGCTGATTTTGCTGCAAGTCCTTCCGAATGGCTGACCTATGTATCCGAAGACCAAATGCGGGAACGCTGGGGCGATAATTTTGATTCCTATTATAAAGATTTGACCGAAGCGATTGACGCTGTACTGGGGCAAACATTGCAGCAAGACGGTCAGCTGATTACTGCAACTTATTATGCAATTTCCGCAGGTACCACCGAAGATGCCAAGGAAGTATTCGGCAATTCCAGAAGCTACCTGGTACCTGTGGCCAGCCCGGGAGATGTATATGCAGAAGGATACAGAACAACCGTATCTTTGAGTGAAGAAGACTTTAAAAATGCCGCCCAAAGCGCATGGAACTGCACTTTGGAGGGAGACCCATCCGCTTGGATTGGAGATATTACCAACGACACCTCAGGTTATGTTTCTGCAATAGTGATTGGAGGAGAAGCAAGGAAAGGTACGGAAGCCCGCACCGCATTTGGACTGCGTTCCGCCAATTTTGAGGTGAAGTATGAAAACGGAACATTCACATTTTATGTAAAAGGATATGGACACGGTGTGGGTATGAGCCAAGTAGGCGCCGAATACATGGCAAATCAAGGCTCTTCCTATGATGAAATTCTGGCATGGTATTATCCAAATACAACATTGGTAAAATAGACTGTTAAAAAAGCTTTCCCAAACAAAGGGAAAGCTTTTTTAGTTAAATTTCCTATTCTAATCGCGGCTGTTCTTTGCAGTTACAAGCATAAGTTCCCAAAGGACTGACTGTATAAATATTGCACCCACGCATACCATCTGTCTGCTGCGGTTGATTTGCGGGACATTTTTTGACTTTATGGGAACGATGTTCATTTTCTTTGCATTTCTTTTTCCGATTGCAGCACTTTCCTTTTTCCACATACCATCGGCACCTTGTACAATTGGTACAATGTTTGATTGCAGGCAATAACACATATTCTTCACCAATCATTCCTCCCGCAGAGTGATGACCGTTGCTGATTAACATATGAGTTATCTCTATGGTGTTCCACCCTTCCCACCACTCGGAACTTGTACCATGGTGAGGGGCTTTTACCAAATAGTATCTGTCATGGAGCATTTCTGAAATTTTCTCCATGGTATTTGGTGTTGCATCTCCCGTAAACAGAATATCCTCCCGTGTATGTTTGTTTTGGAACCAACGGTTCTGCTTTTGATTTTGAAAGACGATACTGGAACCGTTTAGTTCTTTTCCAAAACGCATACGCGCTTTTTGGGAGCCTATCAGCTCCGCAACATCCTGTGCAACAGGCAATGAATTTAATTCATAAATCATCTCATCAATTCCACACAAAATGGCTTCCAGTTGAGAAATCGCTTCATTCTTTTCCTCCAATGCAGCAGAACTGTGGAGGGAAAGTAAGTCTACACAGCGTAAATAGCAATCACAAAAAGCGTCTTTATAATTCAAAAACAGTTCTGCATGATTTCCCCATGTGGTTGTAAGCAATCGATTCGCCTGTTCCACCACTTCATAAAAAGATTCTGAATACGGATATTCCGTTTGCTTTGGCCAAAGCACCTCATATGTGATGTCGTCCAGTTGAAACTGGTCGCCTTGACATAAAACAGCAAGACTTTGTGTACTGGACAAACTGCGCATGCGGCTGAACGCAGTTACAATATTATCTACCAACTCACTATAATCACTTTTTTCTGTTATAAATGTATAAACCAGCAGTGCAAATTCCAGCAGAAGAGGATTTCCATTGCTGTCCTGCGGCGCAGGAGGCAAATAAATACGTTGGAAGAACAAGGGCTCTTCCTGCAAAATGGAAGAAAAACCATTCACATGATCTTTATGAAAATGAGAAATCATACCATGCCTCTGCTCAATTGGAGCATACCGTTTTGTTAACCGTCTTGCATATTCATCAAATTTACAAGCACCTTTTCCCAAAATAGAATTCAAAGACCCGCAGTCTATCATTAACATTTGACCGTTACCACCCAATACCGTGCAATCACCAAACTCTACGTTATGAAGTTCTACCCAGTCCATTCTCCCACCTCCGACTCTGCTCAAAATATTACCGCAACTGTCATGTATCAAAATGAAAACATGGAACTTTCTATCACAATCAGAAGAAAGTTCCATGCTTTATCTTTACATATTCATGTAAACCTGTCAATTAAAAATCAATTTCAGGTTTCTTGTTGTCATCCTGCGTCACTTTTTGATACAAAATGCCATCCAGATATTGATCGTTTTCCCATTCGCCTGTAAAAACAATTTTTCCTTCTTTGTTATATTCTGTACCAAACCCATGACGTTTACCGTCTTTCCACATACCTGTGTAAATGAGATTTCCATCTCCGTCAAACTCAGAGCCTTTTCCGGTAGGAACATTATCTTTCCATTTTCCAACAAAAATCGTACCGTCTTCCACTTTGTAAGAAATACCTACCCCTTGACGCATACCGTTCTCTATTTTGCCGGCAAAGGACAAATTGCCGTCTCCGTCAAAAATAGCTCCCGTACCAACCGGTTTATCCTCACTCCATCTGCCCACATGGATATTCTCTCCGTGTGGTGTGTAAGAAACGCCTATGCCGTCGCGTTGGTTTTCTTTCCAATCTCCAATATAGCAAATTTGTCCCGATTTATAATAATAAGCGCCAAAACCATCACGTTTGTCATCCCTGTAATAGCCGTCATAGGCGGTAAATCCGTTTTCCATTTCGGTTCTGCCGCGTCCTTGACGCAAACCGTCTATCAGTCGTCCAAAATACAGATAACTTTCTTCCTCGCTTACCACAATACGTTTTGATACAGGCATATGCTTTACAGCAGAGGCTTCCAATGTAGGAATGGTATGCTGCAATACTTCTTGCGTACAGAGTGTTTTTCCGTTGGCTTTCTGTACCGCAACTGTATAACGAGACTGTTTTGCTTTATCTTCCGATGCGGCAGCCCCTGTTGTTTCCTGCAGCTTGCTGTCTTGTGCGGCATTCATACTACTTTTAGGTTCTTGGCAAACGCGACTATTTTCCGACACAACAGCACCCTTTATGATTTCCGAATGGTCTGTAAACGGTTTTGCAGCGTCTTCTACATGATACAATTCGCGATTTGCAGCATAAGCAGCAGGATGCCTCGGTTGTCCTGACGGCAAAGCATGTTTTAAATCCGTTGTTTCGCATTTTGCCAATTGTAATTTCTTTTTAGATTCTTCCAGGGCCATCAAGTTGGCTTTTTCCAGCTCTTCCAGTTCCTCATCGGAAAGATTTGAATTGAGAAGTGTTTCAAAATCTGCAAATGGCTTTTGATTGGTTTCATCTGCATCAGACTGCACTTTTTCCAGAGAAACTGTATCTGGCTCCTTTTGATTTGATTCAAAACCGTTTGGCATACAATACAAAGCATCTATCCCCATTTGCTCCGGTGTAAAGTTGAAGTTATATTTGGATACGTCAAGATTCGGCTCAAAGTCAGGCTCTTCCGGTGCAAGCTCTTCCATATTCAGTCCTTCCCACTTTGGCAGCATACCGTCCTCTTGGCAAATACTTTGGGCCAAATTGAATCGGCGATTACGCTCTGCCTCAGAACAATAATAAAAATCACCTTCACTGGTTGCCGCACATATGTCCGGCTCACCCAGCTCATGATTCACCATACTTTGTACTGCGGTACCTGAAGAAGTTGGACAAGCATACAATTTCTGTTTCGCATATTTGCCGCACGTTTTATCATACTCCAAAAAATACAGCGCATTTTCTTGTTCAGCAGGCTCAATAATAATATAAGGCGTCAGTAAATTATCATCCATATAGTAGTAATTACATACCCATTGGTGCTGAGCGTCAAAAACGGTTTTGCTCACAATACTGTCATCATTTCCAATGGTTACTACGCCGTACCCTTTTCCTTCCGGTATAGAACGCTGTACCACTTTCCCATCTTTTACTTTTTTCCACTTCAAACCTCTTTTTGAAATATGATATATCCATCTGGTATCAACTCCGTCGCAGATATCATCAACCACACGTCGTCCGTAAGTGTCTTCTTCCAAATAAGCATATCTTACATGATATAAATTTCCGTGCAATTCGGACAAACTGTCATATTTACGGTAAATAACCGAGTAAAATACCAGTGGCTTTTTATTTTCATTTTTATCAGGCATCGGCATTGTTAAAGCCCCTCTCAATCCACTGTTACCAAAATCGTATTTACAAGCTTTTCGCAAAAGCATAACATAATCATTAAATTTCTATTCTTAAAATATAGTATAATA
>UQNI01000056.1 GCA_900542375.1 uncultured Oscillospiraceae bacterium
GTGAAGCTGTGGGTTGCGGATATGGTGTATATGTGCCCCAAAGAACCGAGGAGGCACAGCAAATTTTACAAAGAAGCGGAATTCGAATTTTGGGAAGAATGGAACGGGCTGATTTGCGATGATTTATTTGGACAATTCAGCCACAACCTTTCCAAAACCCCCACAAGTGTCTATGGCAATGAGCAGGGCTATGACAAAATTCGGCGCCAATCGGCAGAAGCGGTCATGCAATGTCTATTGCGGCGGCAGAAGAAATTTTTAAATGCAGGGAAGCTGCAGCTTCATTTTTCCATGCGGATGGTCCCGAATGCGTGGTATTTACATTAAACTGTACCCAGGCCATCAATATGGTGTTAAAGGGCTATGTCAAACCGGGAGACCACATTGTAACCTCTTGTTTGGAGCACAATGCGGTTTCTCGTCCTTTGCAGACCATGGCAGACCGAATGCATGTAACCTTTACTGAGGTAACTGTTACCCCGGGTGACAACGATGCTACCGTAAATGCATTTCGTCAGGCGTTAAAACCAAATACGTCTTTGATTGTGTGCACACACGCCTCCAACGTATGGGGCATTCGTCTTCCTGTGGAGCGAATTGCATCTTTGGGACGGGAATACGGCATTCCCATATTGGTAGACGCAGCCCAAAGCGCAGGCGTACTTCCCATTGATTTGCAGGATTCGGGAATCGATTTTTTATGTACAGCCGGTCATAAAGGTTTGTACGGTCCTATGGGGACAGGTATTTTGATTGCCAAAAATGGAGAGCAGCTGCAAACCATCATCGAGGGAGGAACAGGAACGGAATCTGCTTTTTACCAGCAGCCCACAGCCATGCCGGAACATTTGGAAAGCGGTACGCCTAATCTTGCCGGCATTGCGGGCCTCAGGGCCGGTATTCAATTTGTACAGACCAAAACTGTCAAAAGAATTTATTTGCATGAAATGAAATTGATTCAGACGTTGTATCATGGTTTAAAGCAGATGAACGGTGTAAAACTATATACACAGGAGCCTGACATGATGCATTATGCACCTGTGCTTTCTTTTAATTTGGAAGGCAAACAAAGTGAATGGGTCGGTCAAAAATTAAACAGTATGGGAATTGCCGTCAGAGCAGGACTTCACTGTGCGCCTGCAGCTCATAGAACCATGGATACTTTAGAAGGAGGCGCTGTACGGGTATCGCCTTCTGTTTTTACCAAAGAATATGAAATCAAACGATTTTTACAATCTGTTTCTCATATGACAAAAAATCTTGAAATATAGTAGGAATCGCGTTTGATTTGTGTTAAAATAAAAATAAGACATTTTTTAAGACATTTTTTCAAACGAACACTTTTTTCGTATCAAAAACGCTCAAAAAGGATGTTTGATATAGACGTAGGATCATCGTTAGGAAGGACGAAAACATATGGACTTTTTAACAAATGCCTGGGATACGTTTTTGGGATTAATCAAATCGTTCCAGGTGACGGACGCTTTGGATATTATTTTGGTTTCTTTTATCCTTTACAATGCCATTAAATTGGTTCGTGAAACTCGTGCCGAACAGTTGATTAAAGGATTGTTGATTCTTTGTGTGGTCTGGGCTGCTGCATTTTATTTGCAGCTGTACATGGTCAGCAATATATTAAGCTATATTTTTCAATTTGGTGTTATTGCAATCATTGTATTGTTCCAGCCTGAAATTCGGCGGGCGTTGGAACAGCTGGGACGCAAAGGAATCGGAACAAAATATTGGTCTTTGGGCAATTTTTCAAAAAGCAGCGAAGAAACCGAAAAGCGGTGCCGTACTTGCATTCAGGCAACGGTTGACGCGGTGGTGGAGCTGCAGCGGCTGAAAATGGGCGCGCTGATTGTATTTGAAATGCAGACCAAGCTTGGTGACATCATTGATTCGGGTACTGTCATCAATGCACAGCCTTCCGCACAAATGATAGGGAATATTTTCTTTAACAAAGCGCCATTGCACGACGGTGCAATGGTAATCAGGGATGGCATGATATGTGCGGCAGGCTGTATTTTGCCTTTGACAAAAAGTGATAAAGTAAGCGTAAGCTTGGGAACCAGGCATCGTGCTGCTTTGGGCATGAGTGAAGTATCCGACGCGATTGTGGTAGTCGTTTCGGAGGAAACGGGACAGATTTCTCTTGCAAGACAAGGTGTATTGGCACGTAACTTTACAAAAGATACTCTGAAAAGCGAGCTGGAGAAATTGATTTTGTCCCAATATGCCAATAAAAATACAGGAGAGACCAAATCGAAACGATTCCCCTCCATCAGAAAGGGGAAAAAGAAATGAGCAATCAACCGAAAACTCCCAAAAAGAAAAAATCATTTGGTATTCCAAAATTATTTTACAATGACCGCTTTGTGTTGATTTTCTCTATTTTGGCAGCTATTGTTCTTTGGTTCATTATGGCTACCGTCAACACTAACGAACGGCCCAGAGTGATTTACGATGTACCCATTGAAGTCACTTTGCCGGATAGCGCCTTGGAACAAGGTTACAAAATTTACGGACAAAATGAAGTAAAGGCGAGAGTTTCCGTAAAAGGCAACAGCCTGACGGTAAATCAAATTAAAAATTCAGATATTCAAGTGGTAGCGCAGGAAGTTTCCTCCGTTTCGGGTGCCGGAGAATATACATTTAATTTGGTAGCGGTGAAAAAAGGTCAGCTGACAGATTATGAAGTGGTTTCCATTGACCCGGGTACTGTGGTGGTAGAAGTGGATAAGTCCAAAGAAATGACGCTGCCGATTGAAAGTAAAATCAATTATACCACAGATGAAAATCACTATATTTCAGCGCCGGAATTGTCTACTTCTTCGGTGAAACTGTCCGGCCCGGAAACGGTGCTGAATAAGGTTGCAAAAGCAGTTGTGGAATACGATGTAAAAGAATCTTTGCAGGAAACAAAAACATTTTCCACCAAAATTAATTTGTATGATAGTGAGGGTAATTTGATTGAAGATGATCGCATTACCATGTCTACAGACAGAGTGGATGTTACATTGACCGTATTGAGCAGAAAAGAATTGCCGATTACGTTTAAATATAAGAATCAGCCGTCCAATTTTGATTTGGATAAGAGTAAAATAAAAATTACTCCGGAAACACTGGACGTGGGGGCAACCGCTGATATGCTGAACAATTTGTCGGAAGTCAGTTTGGGTGAATTGGATTTGAGCAAATTAAGTCCTGACACCAACACGTTCGTCATGGATATTATGCTACCTGACGGTGTCAGAAACCTGAGCAATGTAACAACGGCAACGGTTGAATTTGACTTATCGGATTTTGCGACCAAAACCATAGACATCAGTAATTTTAATGTGAAGAATTTAGATGCTTCCAAGAATGCAACGGTTACGACAAAATCCTTGAGTGTAACGATTGTAGCTCCCAAAAGCGTGATAGACCAAATTGAGGCAAATGATATTTCTGCTGATATTGATATGAGTTCCATTAATGTAACGGGCAGTACAGAGGTACCTGTGACCATTACAGTGAATTCCGCTTCTGGAAAAGCCTGGGCATACGGTTCTTACAAAGTTAATATTAACGTGAGAAAAACTTAAAGAATCGTCTATGCTGTATGGATTGCAGACAAACCTTTTATTTTAGTAAATATCTGAACATTCCAAAAAGGAAAACGACATTTAAAGTAAAAAGAAAAGACTCGAGACGAACTCAAAATTCCGTCTCGAGTCTTTTTTTGCTGAGTAAAATTATTGCATGTTACAGTATATTTTGTTGGTCTTTGGCATTTTGAAATAAAACTGTTTTGTCAAAACAATGGATATTTTGCGTTTATTTATCATATACGTAACAGGGACGTTTTTATGATGGCTTTTGCCTTTCTATATTTATGGTAAATGAGTATTATATGGAAGTATGATAATATTTGAATAAAATGTAATACTGTGCTAATATATATAAGATAGGTCAGAGGGAGGCCGTCTTTTTATTTTTACATTTATTATTTTTAAAAGGGAGTCATTGCTGTGAACACGCCATTTCGGCAGTTTAGGGAGAATCATTTTTTATTTATCCGTATTTTAGCTTTTGGCATGACGCTGTTATGCGGATTTATTAATGCCACTATTTTTTTGAGATTTGATTTTGGAGGAACGCACCAAACGGGAAATTTAAGTAAAATTGCGTTGTCTATTTTATCGCTGGATTTTCATGCCTGCATCTCATTGGTTGCCATTGTGTTTTCGTTTTTCTTTGGTTCATTTATTGCTGGTTTTATCAATCATGAGGACTTTTTTGTTTTGAAAATATCCTTTGGATTTATTTTATTGATATGCGGCTTGGGTTTGTGGATTCTGGAATTACTTTTGCATGATTCACAATATTTAAATTATTATTGCGCTTTTTTTGCAGGCTTACAGAATGGATTTTTGACCCACAACAGATTAAAATTAAGAGCCAGCCACGTATCAGGCTGCTTTACAGATGCCGGTGTTTATTTTGGAAGGCTGTGCAGAAATCATAAAGAATATCTGGTCAAATTTATCTTGAATGTTATCAATATTATTATCTTTTTCTTGGGTGTGCTGTTGGGAGGCTATTTATTTTTACATGTTCGAGAGCATGTTTATATGATTTTATCGTTACTTTATGTGGGCTTATGTATTTACTATTTTGTCATTTCATTTCTGTTCTTTCATAAACCCATTGATTTGGAAGTTACATAATTTTATAACGAAATATCTCAAAAAATCTATTGCATTCGGCAACAAAATATGATATTATAATTGAGATATTTTATGGGGGTATAGCTCAGCTGGGAGAGCGCTTGAATGGCATTCAAGAGGTCAGCGGTTCGATCCCGCTTATCTCCACCAAAAAACCGCGTAGTTTAGCTGTTTTAGCTATTCTGCGCGGTATTTTTGTTTGATGAAAACAAATATGATGTTGTTAAAAAGTTTGTTGTTCCAAACTGATGCTTCAATATTCGGAAAAGAATAAAAAAGTATGGTGGAGCATGGAAAAAAGAGAGAAAAGGGAATGATTTGAGAGATTCTTATTTGTAGAAATCAGGACAGATATGCTTTTGCAATGGAAACAGTCTTCAGACAACTCTTAAGAAAAGAAGAAGACAAAAGGAATGGTTGATGATTGTGTTGGTACAAATTTGGAGTTTATTTCCTAAGATAAACTGATACTTTATGTTCCTGTTGAGCATTGCTTATATCATGTGTTATCATGACTGAACATATGTTTGAGAAGTGCTCAAAGATAAATTGTCTCCATTCTTGATTTCTTTCCATATCATGCTTTGGAAGTTGCGTTACTTCTTAATTTACTCGTTCTCTTTCAGCAAAAATTCTGGCCTATGTAAACAGGAATCGCGAAAGGAGTCAATCGTTTATGAAAATCATTATTTCTCCGGCAAAGAAAATGAAACAAGATGCAGACAGCTTTGATTGCCATGAATTGCCGCAGTTATTGCATCAAACAGAGCAACTCTATCAACAGTTGTGCCGCATGTCTTATACAGAATTAAAGCGTTTGTGGTGCTGTAATGACCAAATTGCAACACTCAATTACGAACGATTGCAAAAGATGGATTTACATCGGAATCTAACACCTGCAATTATGTCTTACGAAGGAATTCAGTATCGTTATATGGCACCCTCTGTACTTACGGATAAGGAACTTGCTTATCTGGAGCAAAATCTTCGCATTCTGTCCGGATTTTATGGTATACTGCGTCCATTTGATGGGGTAACACCGTATCGACTGGAGATGCAGGCAAAGTTATCTGTTAATGGATGTCATAATCTCTACGAGTTCTGGAAGGATATCATTGCGCAATCTTTGTTTTCCGAAACCGATACGATTGTGAATTTGGCATCAAAAGAATATAGTCGATGCATTTCTAACTATCTACCGAAGCATGTAAAGTTTCTAACCTGTATTTTCGGCGAACTGCAAGAGGATAAAGTGGTTGAAAAAGGTACGAAATGCAAAATGCTGCGCGGTGAAATGGTACGGTACATGGCTGAAAAACAGATAAATGATATCAAAGATTTACAAGCTTTTGAACGGCTTGGTTATCGTTTTTCTCCGCAACGGTCAGATGCAACAACGTATGTTTTTTTGAAGCATATTGACGCAGACTCTATTTAAAATGTGGGAATTATCTTTCCCAAAATTCATCTTTCATAGTATTGGAGTACAATGAACTTGATTAATAACCGTCATAGTTTCTGTTTTTTTAAGACGAACCGTTTCAATGGTTTTCTATTTGACATCACATCACTTAGGTGAAAGCGTATTCATTTCTTCTTCTTTTCCATCAATGTTTTTTCTACTATCTTTTTAAGGTTACAAAGAAAACTTGAAATAGTTACAAAAAAGAATCGTAGGATGTCTGGGTCAGAAGAAATGCAGTTTATGAAAAGGACTCATAACAAAGTTTTTGTGCTCTGTTATGAGTTTTTTTGTTTTTTCAAAACGCAGAAATGCGCATGTTAGTTTTTCATGGAGGTTTTAAATATTCTAAGGTTTTAGTTACAATTTGCGGAACAAAGTATAGAATGTTTATGAAATGCGCAGTACGACAGAAAATGTTTTTCATTGACAGCAGGCAGCAAAATTTCTGCGGTTGTTATTGTTTGCATCTATTTTGTAGACTTTTGGGTTTCAAAACGGAATAAGACATTTCAAACATATTTTATTGTCAAAATAGACTCAATGCAGCTTTTTTGCTTTGTATTGGGTCTTTTTTATATTTTGAAAGGGTAACAGTATCCGATTTTCTGTGTGATTTCACATCTTTTAGCACTCTTTTCAAAAAAGGAAGCATAAAAGGTTAAGGAAAATAATCCGCGAGAAAGAGGTTTCTGTTCAGTATCTTGTCTTGAGTAGGGGATTGGGAGTTGGGTGGGATAACATGATAGTTTTAGATTATTTTTGATGTTCTGTTTTATCATGAATGATATCTTTGGAACGTGTTTGAAATTGTTTTGGTGTGATGCCTTCAAAACTTTTGAATATTCTGTGAAAATGCGATGCGTCGAAAAAACCTAATTTTTTTGAAATTTCAGAAATAGGCATTTCTGTTCCTAAAAATACTTTCGCAATTGTTATTTTTCTCTTATTTACATATTCTGTAATATTAATTCCCACTTCACTCTTAAATCTGCGTCGAAGTGCGCTTTCGGACATAAAAAAATGTTTGGCCAGTTCAGGAATTTTAAAAGAATCATATATCTTTAAATTGATATACTGGATTACGGATATGATTAATGGAGAATATTTTTTGTCGGAAAGACCGTGCAGTTCTTTTGTAAAATGTATGATGGCACAATCTCGAATTGCAAGTACTTCTATAAGTGTCGTTTGTATTTCCAGTTTTTTTATGTAAAAATCTCTCAGCCGAATGGCATCCAGAATATCTTTTCCCGCATGAATTGCCAAAGATGAGAGCTTTTCCAGAATGACAATGGTATAGTTTTTTTCCGCACGGGTGTTATCCCCCGTAGAACTGGGGATAACGCTGCACCCTATATCTGCTATCCCTTGCTTTAAAGCGGTAATATCTCCGCTGATGACAAGGTTTAAAATTTGATTTTCATAATAAAAGGAATATTTTTCAGGCGGCAGATAATTGTAATCAATATTAAGACATTCATCCTTTAGTTTCAGTTCGTTTTGATATACTTGCTTATGCAGGTCTGCCGAATACAGCTGTTCAAAATCAATGTCAAATACAGAACTGAGCAAAACGATAAAATCTCGAATGTCTCCCAGGGAATAGATTGGGAGAGATTGATAATATTTTAGATATTCTTTTTTCTCTGAATGGGATTTACGTATCATTTCGGGACGGTTCAAAAAGGATTCAAACTGTGATTTTAAAATACGGCCAGTAAGAAAAGGTCCCATAGTAACGATATTATCTTTATACCGAAACGATATAAAGATTTCATGAAACAGGCCGTAATCGAACCATACGTAGGTTTCCGGTATTTGATGATGTGAAAAATCGTATGAAAAATGATATTGCGTATCAGAACAGTAGGTTCTGATACGGTTGAACTTTAAATCTGATATATATACGGGAATTTTTGTCGTTACATGCAATGCTTTTACTTTTTTGAAATCTTTGTCTGTCAGTTCCATTTTGTTTTCACTACCTTAACTCCAATAGTATCCATATGTTCCATATTGAAATAGCTCATATTACAATTTTTATTAGAATACCATGCTTTCCTATATGAAATGTAAAACTGTGTTTTCTTTTCTCAAAAAAGAATAAATATTACATAAAATATCCAATTTGTACAATTTTTCTCTTATTTTCACCTAATATTTTACATATGTCTAATGAATATAATTTTATGTAAAAATTTTTTATTCAATGTAATATACGTTCTATTTTCTCCATTTACGAGACTTTGTTTCTATTTTCAGTTATCCTATGGAAGAACTAAGATATTACAGGTTAAGTTTTCAATATGTTTGGTTCAAAATTTAGGATGACTTCAGGTTGAATTGTTACCTGTGTTTGTCCAGATAAGAGGAGGAAACATATATGCTATGCATTTGACTATGTCCACAGATTATGCCATTCGAATTATTGTCTATTTGTCTGATAGAAAATATTTGGCCTCATCAAGAGAACTTTCAAAAAATTTGAATATTCCACAAAGTTATGTATTTAAAGTTCTCAGGGCTTTACAAAAAGCAGGACTGGTCAAATCGTGTTCCGGAGTAGACGGTGGTTTTGAGCTTTTAAAAAGACCTGAACATATTATGCTGTTTGACGTCATGGAAGCAACTGAAACAACCATGAAAATTAACAGATGTCTTGAAGATGACAACCATTGTAATCGTCAAGCTGCTGCATTATGCCGGATACGATGTTTCTATGTGGATTTACAGGAACTGATAGACACTAAATTGAAAAAAACGACCATACGGGATTTACTGCTTACATGAAGTATGTATCCCGTTAATAGAGTCATGCTATGTAATGTGGAAGGAGATTGATGAAATGAACAAAAACACACACGGGCATGTCATGCCTGAACACAGGAGGCAGCGTTGGGCTCTTCGAAAACTTAGTGTTGGAATGTGTTCGGTCTTGCTTGGATTTGCCGTTATGATTCCTACTGTCCCTGCTGTCGCCGCTGCAGAGATATTTGCTGTCAGCGATGCGGACACAGCGCATACAGGAGTAAGAGAACTGGATACTTCGTCGCATTTTACGGCTACCGGTATTCTGGATTCTTCTTTAAGATATGCTTCTACCGTGTATAACAAAGTAGATGATACAGGAAAAATTATGCTGACCATGACAAAATGGGCAGATGGTTCTACTGGCTGGGCAACCAATAAAAATAATGAATTTGCAGGAAAGTATTTATTATATTTTTCAAATGATGCCTTTTATAAAGAAATAGAAAGTATCACCATTGATGGTGTAGAGCTGGAACAGAAAGATGAAGGAGCCCTTTGGATGGTGCCTATCACCAGCATTCCGAAGTATGCATTGATTGGTGTGGTTACCAACCATGATGTTACAATAACACTGAAAGACGGAAAAACATTAACAGATTTGGGGCTGGCCGATAAAGCGGTATCCTTTGGCAGTGTTTGGATTCAGAATGACGGCACTATTGCCAGTGAAAGTATCAGTAACGGATATATTCTGGAGAACAATCCGAATATCAAAAACGAAAAGGAAGCCGGTTTTACAGCAGGTCAAATGACCCAAAAGGTAATGTTTGATATTAATTCCATGTCTCTGAAATCTGTACATACTTTTAAGCCCAATGAGAACTATATACAATCCGATTATGGTTGGGTTATTTATGTAAAAGAACAAATTCCTACAGAGCTTTTGCAGTATATTGACAGAGACAATATTACCATATACAATTCCGATTTATCGGGTAAACTCAATTCAGGCAGAAAAACATTCACAGTTTCGATGGATGATAATGGACGTGTTGATACAAGCAATACTCCTGAACTGAGTATTGTTGGCCGTGATACAAAGGATCAGCTGAGCACTGCAAGAGACAATACAAACGATATATTTTGGGGTACCTTGGGTCAAAGCAGAAATTACACCATATCCTATCAATTAAAAGACGGTGTGAGTGTAGCTGGTTTTGCCAAAGCTATGAACGATTATGTTCAGAAACAGCAGGCCAGAGTTTTGTTTGATCATTGGATGGAAGCAGATTATCTTAATGAATCCAATCAACAGATTCTTCATAAACCGGACCACGGTGCACCTCCAAAACAATTAACAGGCAGTTATTCCAATGCATATTTGGATACCAATGATACAGATAAAGACGGTCTGTTTGATTTTGTGGAATGGCAGATAAAAACAGACAGTACAGACGTGGATACGGACGGAGACGGCGTACCTGACGGTCAGGAATTTTTGGATGATAACACATTGCCAAATGACGCCTCGGATTATCTTCCGTCCAAGCCGCTCACAGATGTTACGGCTTATGATGGGTCAAAGGATGTAACTGTTACAGGTACTGTTTCTAAGCCTTTGATTGCAGATCCTTCCGATACAAGTAAACTGCTTCAAATTACGGATGCTGCCGCAGGCAACGTGACGGTGAAACTGCAGGCATATGATGAAGCTTCCAATTCCTATACAGATACCACGTATGGTACAGCGACCATTCCGTTTGCCGACCTCGTCACCGGTAATTTCTCTATTAATGTTGGTGCAAATACAATACCTGACGGAACAAAAGTAGTTTTGGTTTCCTATAGTCCAAATGGGAAGCATGCCGTTATGGGTGATCCGCTTTCTTTTAGCGTACCTGATAAAGATAAATACAATGCAAACGGGGGCACCGTCAACCAAGATTACGGCACCAAAGCCAAGGAACAAGATATCCTAGATGCAGTTACTGTGACGGAAACCAAAGGTGGTCAGGAAGTTCCTGTTTCTGCAGACAAAATACAGCAGAAGGCAATCAAAGGAACCATTCCTGAGCCAAGTGCGGACGGTTCGGACCAAACAGTAACAGTAGAAGTCACCTATGCAGATGGAAGCAAAGAAGAAGCCACAGTTACCATTTCCTACGGAGAAGCAAAAGACAAATATGCACCGGTAGGTCAAGAGGTATCTGTCAATAAAGGAAGTCAACCAAATGCAGAAGCAGGTATCCAGAACAAAAATGACTTGCCGCAAGGCACAACATATGACTGGAAAGCTCCGGTAGACACCAGTACACCGGGAGAAACCACAGGAACCGTTGTAGTTACTTATCCTGACGGAACCAAAGATGAAGTGGAAGTAAAAGTAAATGTGGTTGACCCTCGCACCGATGCGGAAAAATACAATGCAAACGGGGGCACCGTCAACCAAGATTACGGCACCAAAGCCAAGG
>UQNI01000057.1 GCA_900542375.1 uncultured Oscillospiraceae bacterium
CGAAGCATTTCTTTTCTTCTGTCACCAAAACCAGGAGCTTTTACAGCTACGCAAGTGAAAGTACCGCGTAATTTATTCAGAATCAAGGTTGTCAAGGCTTCGCCTTCCACATCTTCAGCAATGATAAGCAATTTTTTACCGGATTGTACGATTTGCTCTAGGATAGGAAGAATCTCTTGAATGTTAGAAATTTTCTTATCTGTAATCAGCACATAAGCGTCATCCAAATCCGCTACCATTTTATCTGTATCTGTTACCATGTAAGGAGTTACATAACCACGGTCGAACATCATACCTTCTACTACTTCGGAGTAGGTTTCTGCTGTTTTGGATTCTTCTACTGTAATAACACCGTCAGCAGTTACTTTATCCATTGCTTCGGAAATCAGATTTCCAATTACTTCATCTGCTGCGGAAATGGTTGCTACACGTGCAATATCATCAGAGCAAGTTACTTTTTTGGAATTCTCTGTTAATGTGTTTACAGCAGTATTTACAGCGTTTTGAATGCCTTTTTTCAAAATCATCGGATTGGCGCCTGCTGTTACGTTTTTCATGCCCTCACGGATTAAAGCTTGTGCCAACAAAGTAGCTGTTGTGGTACCGTCGCCCGCAACATCGTTTGTTTTGATGGAAACTTCTTTGACAAGCTGAGCGCCCATGTTTTCAAATGGGTCATCCAACTCAACTTCTTTGGCAATGGTAACACCGTCATTGGTTACAAGCGGTGCGCCGAATTTTTTGTCCAAAACAACATTGCAGCCTTTTGGACCAAGTGTAATTTTTACTGTATCTGCCAATTGATTAATACCATTCATTAATGCTTTTCTTGCTTCTTCACCATAAATAATTTCTTTAGCCATAGAGATGATTCCTCCTAAAAATGATGTATGTTCGGTTACAATAAATCTATTATTCTACAATTGCCAAAATATCGCTTTGACGAACAATGGTATACTCTTCTCCGTCAACTTTTACTTCTGTACCTGCATATTTGCTTGCAATCACCTTGTCACCCGGTTTGATGTACATTTCAACTTCTTTGCCGTCTACAATGCCGCCTGGGCCTACTGCCAATACCTGGGCAATTTGTGGTTTTTCTTGAGAGGCACTTGCAAGTACAATGCCGCTTTTGGTTGTTTCCTCTGCTTCTGTCATTTGAATTAATACTCTGTCTAATAGTGGTTTAATAGTCATAAATATTTCCTCCTTAAAGTAAATATATTAGTTACATCATAGTTTTAGCACTCTTTAACTCCGAGTGCTAAAACTATTTTAACGTCTTTATCATAAAAAATCAAGGGAATTTTCATTGAAAACGCAAATTTCATAAATTATTTACAATTATATTTCCAAATCATTCTGTACTGTTTTGTGTATTTCAAACTACATGGAATGTTTTTGCCTAAAGTTTATCAATTACTGCTTAAGATATTGCAAAAGAAACAGGTTGTATATTATAATAGGTACATATCTATACAGAACAATGAAAGTGAGGACCTTATAATGTCTGAAAGAAAAGATCCACCAGAATTTACACCGAAAACCTGTCCTGTTTGCGGCGGTCGTGCAATGAACGCATTCAAAGACAGAGAAAATTTCACCAGTTTTGAAATGGTATGCTGGGATTGCGGTAAACACCACTTCTATAAAATGGCTGACGATAAAAAGAGCTTTATCAAAGTGGACAAACTTTAATTGGAACAAAACAGCGGCTGTGTTACAGCCGCTGTTTTGTTTTTATAAAGCTGATGACAATACCAATCTTTTCTTATCATATAAAACCTACCGTAAAAAATTTGCCACATTATCAGACAAAGTAAAAATAATATGCAAACCGTTACACCAAATATACCGGAATTTGTGAAGAAATGGACATGCTATCCGGAGTTACTTTGCAGTCAAACGCCAGAATATTCACTCCGCATTCTTTTGCATACTGCAACGCTTCTCCAAATGCAGGGTGTGTTTTTATGTTAGGCGTAAAATACCGTACATCCTGCATTTGAACCACAAAAATAATATAAGCATCAAAACCGTTTTTTCTGCATTGGCACAATTCATATACGTGCTTGATTCCACGTTCCGTCGGTGCATCCGGAAACAATACCACCCCGTCTTCTTCAAGGGTTACACCTTTGACTTCAACATATGCAGGACGCTCTTCCCTTTCCAAATAAAAATCAAATCTGGAATCACAGTATTTCTTTTCAGGATAAATATTTTGTATGTGTTGTATGACTTGATTCTGTTCCAACCATTCTTTCACAGCTGCATTGGGGGCCTGAGAATCAATATTCACAAGACGATTTCCTTTTTGAACCGATATTAACGAATATTCTGTCTTACGATTGGGATTGTCATGATGCTGCACATAAACTTCACAGTTTGGAATTAACAGTTCTTTACAGCGCCCCGTATTTTTTACATGACAAATGACTTCTTTTCCGCCCACTGCCACATGTGCCAAAAAACGATTTGGCCTTGAAAGAAAAATCCCTTTTTCTATATTAGAATAATGCACACGGCACCTCCTGCACACCAATCGAAATTTTAAGCAATAAATCTTCTGTTGACGATACTACCAATTCATCCAGCATTCCTTCTTCAAAGGAGTATCCGCTTAATTTGATATGATGTTCCTTTGCATAATCAATCATTTTTTGATAAGTCTCCCCTGTTAATTCATAAGAACCCTGATGATATGCCGCTAAATAAATTCCTTTTGGTTTTTCAAAAAACGGTACTCCTTGAACCGTACGAGTTGTTTTGGTAAAAATATATGCATATTTTAAATAGTTTCCTTTCATAATATCTTCAACACACACCATGGTTCCATCAGGATATCCAACATTGATTCCCTTTTCCATACAGCATTGAATATGGTTTCTCCACGCTTCGGAGAAATCATCTATCGACTGAATGTGGCTGACATTCGTTACTGCAAAATACGCTTTTTCCTGTTCCTCCAGTTGAATCATGTCCGTATGTGTTTGAAGCACATTCTGTGTTAATTGAATTCTGGTTTGCAGAAACCGATGCGTCTGTTTTAATTTTTTGATTTCGTTCTGAATTTTACGGTCCTCTTCATGAAATAACCGAATCATATTTTCCGGATTACGGTTGTCGATATATTCCTTAATCTCTTTTAATGGCATGCCAATCTCACGCAATGCTAAAATAACCGAAAGTACTTCAAACTGTCTGTAAGAGTAATAACGGTATCCGTTTTCAGCAATATGGTCGGGCTGAAATAATCCTATTTCATCATAATAAAGCAACGTTTTTTTGGGCACGCCGCATAGTTTTGCAAAAGTACCTGTGGATATTTTATTTTGAAAATGTTCACTCATAAAAAAACCTCTTGACTATCCAGTTACTGTATACTCTATGATAAATAATAGTTTTTTGTATGTCAAGTGTTAGGAGGTGTTATCATGCATACATTGGGCAGAAAAATTACGTTTGGGTCTTTAATCAGATTTGCTCTTCCAACTGTTTTTATGCTGGTGTTTTCATCTTTGTATACCATTATAGATGGTATCTTTATCTCCAATTTTGTTGGTGAAGACGGATTATCCGGTCTTAACATTGTATTTCCCGTCATCAATATTATTATGGGCATTGCTACTATGTTCGCTACCGGCGGCAGTGCCATTGTTGCCAAAAAAATGGGGGAAGGAAAAAAAGATGAGGCAAATCAAAACTTTACCTTTTTATTCATTGTACTCATGGCAGTTGGCACTTTGGTGACAATTGGTGTGCTGGTATTTATTGACCCACTGCTCTCTTTCCTGGGAGCCATCGAAACCTTATACACATACAGTTATGATTATTTATTCACAACGGTTATGTTTACTTTGGTAACTATGGCTAAATTATATTTCGACTTCTTCCTTGTCACTTCAGGTAAGGCAAATTTGGCGCTCATTAACAGCGTCATTGGCGGTGTTACCAACGTGATATTGGATTATGTATTTATGGGACCGTTAAATATGGGAATGGCAGGTGCGGCATATGCTACTGAAATAGCCATGATTCTTCCTGTCATTTTAAGTTTTATCTATTTTGCTTCCAAAAAGCTGACTATATGTTTTACCAAACCCAAAGCTGGAATAAAGCTGGTATTGTCTGCTTGCGCAAACGGTTCTTCCGAAATGGTAGTACAAATTTCCGCAGGTATTTCTACATTTCTGTTTAACTTATATATGCTCCAATATATCGGAAAAACAGGCGTTGCCGCTGTTACGATTGTGATGTATTCCCAATTTTTATTAATCTCTATGCTGTTGGGATTCTCGGCAGGAATTTCTCCTTTGATTAGTTTTAACTATGGACAACAGAATCACATGAAGCTAAATAAAATTGTAAAATACAGTTATATCATGGTTGGCATTTTTGCAGTCGTATCCTTTGCGGCAGCACAGGCCCTGGCAATACCAATTACCACTTTCTTTGCCCATGGTTCTCCCGATTTATATCAAATTACCATTTACGGATTCAGAATATTCAGTTTCTCTTTTCTGATTTGCGGATTTAATATTTTAACTTCAGGATTATTTACAGCATTGTCCAACGGATTGATTTCAGCATTGGTTTCTTCCTTCAGAACTTTGATTTTCTTTGTAATAGGAATGGTCACATTGCCTCTTCTGTTTGGAGTTACAGGTATTTGGCTGGTTGTGCCGATTGCTGAAGTTGCTACGTTAATTGCTTCCATTGTCTTTCTATATGTATTTAAAAATAAATATGGATACAGTAAGCAGAAAAGTCAATTGTTTCAGGAACAACAACTACAAGAAGCAGAATAAAAAACGCAGGCATTTTATGCCTGCGTTTTTTATTTCCATCAGAGCAATACTCTATCAATCTCGCTTGAAACAGAATTTGTAATCGATTACAGCTGTGACAAACATGTTAGCTGCTCATCATTTCAAAGGGAATCCAACAATTCCTCTGAAATGATGAATAGCACCCGCCATCTTAGAGGCGGGTGCCATTATCGTATAGATTATAAATCATCTACCAAAGCAGTACTTTTTGCATAAGCGGTAGAACGACCTTCAAAGAAATCTGTTTTGATTAAATTTGCATTGCTGTATTGGCTAATCCAAGACATGGAATCAGGCTCTTTTTCATATCCCGGATACAAAGGTTCAAATCCTAAATTCATGCAGCGCAAATTGCCCAAATAACGAATATAGTCTGTAATCATTTGACAGTTTAATCCTGAAATATCATCGCCGATGACATAATGTCCCCATGCAATTTCCTGCTCTACGCCTTCTTTTATCATGCTGCGGTACTCTTCAATTAATTCATCTGTAAATAAATGCGGTTCCTCTTTTTTCAATTCCAAAATAATAGAGCGAAACAGCCACAAATGTGTATTTTCATCACGATTAATATAACGAATTTCTTGTACGGAACCGGGCATTTTATTATTGCGTCCCAAATTATAAAAGAACATAAAGCCGGAATAAAAATATACGCCTTCTAAAATATAGTTGGCAATCATAGTGCGGACCAGAGTATAATCGTCTTTCTTTTCTTGAAACTCGTTGTATAAGTTACCGATAAATTCATTTCTGCGAAGCAAATGTTCGTCTTGACGCCATTGATATAAAATTTCATTGCGTTCTACGGGAGAACAAATCGTATCCAACATATAACCGTAACTTTGTGAATGAACGGCCTCCTGAAACGCCTGAATGGTCAAACAAAGATTGACTTCATTGGCGGTAATATATTCACCGACATTAGGCAAATTTGCTGTTTGCACACTGTCCAAAAAAATTAAGAAAGACAAAATTTTATCATATGCAGTACGCTCTGCTTTTGTCAACTGATTGTAGTTCTGAACGTCTGTATTTAAGTTAATTTCCTCAGGTATCCAAAAGTTATTCATGGCCTGACGGTACCAGTCGCTTACCCAGGCATATTTCATATTATTAAAATCGTTTAGGTTTGTGGTATTGCCGCCAATCATACGGCGTTTTAATACTTCCACATCTCCGTCAGGATTGAACAAAGGTTTTTTCTTTAAGGTTGCCATTTATTTTTACTCTCCTCATACTCAAGATGAACATACTTCGCACTCTTCCACTTCCAATGCTTTGCTGCGAATATAGTAAATGGTTTTCACTTGTTTTTCCCATGCCAAAATATACAGCTGTAAAATTTGGCGGAACGTATAGTCGTTTGTAATATATAAGTTTAAAGATTGCGCTTGGTCGATATGACGCTGACGTACACCGCATGATTTTACCGTCCAAGTTTGGTCAATGGTATGCGCATTTTTATAATACCAGAAGGTTTCCATGGACAAATCGGGAGCCACTCTCGGTACAATGCTGTTTTTCTTTTCTTCCAAGAAGTAACGATGCATCACAGGGTCTAAGCCTGCAGTGGTACCCGCAATAATAGAAGTGGTACTGGTCGGTGCTACAGCCATTAAGTAAGCATTTCGCATGCCGTTTTGTGCAACGGTTTCTTTTAGTTTGTTCCAACGCTCTGAATGATAACCACGCTTTTCAAAATAAGCGCCTGTCTGCCAATCAGAACCTTCAAATAAACCGTATCTTCCTTTTTCTTTGGCTATCTGTGTACTTGCTTCAACAGCATAGTAATTGATATTTTCAAATACGCTGTCCACAAATTCCAAATGCGCATCAGATTCCCATTGGATTTTATGTTTTGCCAGCATATGGTGATAACCACTGATACCCAAACCAATCGAACGATACGTTTGGTTGGTCAATTTTGCATAAGGAAGCGGATAGAAATTCAAATCGATTACATTGTCCAAAGCACGTACGGTAGTATGGATAATACTGCGGAGTTCCTCTTGATTTTCCACATCAATATTTCCCAAAGAAAGAGATGCCAAATTACAAACCACAAACTCTCCGGGTTTTGTAGTGTTCACTACAACAGTTTCGCCATCAACCGTTTTTGTCTCTTGGCTGACGGTAGAAATGGGACTCATATTTTGTGCAATTTCTGTACACAAATTGGAGCAATAAATCATACCCTTGTGTCCGTTTGGATTCATTTTGTTAACATGGTCACGGTTAAAGGTAAATGGAGTTCCTGTTTCCACTGCCGATTTAATAATCAATCGAATGAGTTCTTTGATTGGAATGACGCGTTTAGAGATACGGTGGTCAGCCACACAATCAAAATATCGTTTTTCCCATTCTTCTCCGTAATAATCCTCCAGAGCATAACCTTTTACCGATAAAATTTCATGAGGACACATCAAATACCAATTGTCTTCAATCTGGTCACGAGCCATTTTCCAGAACAAATCAGGATAACAAATTGCAGGAAATACATCATGTGCTTTCATGCGGTCATCACCGTTATTGGTGCGCAATTGTAAAAATTCAGGAATATCCTTGTGCCATATATCCAAGTATACAGCCACAGCTCCTTGACGCACACCCAATTGGTCTACAGCTACAGCTGTATCATTGGCCAGTTTAATCCAACGTATCACACCGCCTGCAGCCCCTTGAAATCCACGAATCGGAGAACCGGAAGCACGTACTTTTCCAAAGTACATTCCCATTCCCCCACCAAATTTTGAAACCTGTGCAAAGTTTGTAATACTGCGATAGATGCCGGTTAAGGAATCCGGAACAGTATCAATAAAGCAGCTGGACAATTGATGAAACGGTTTTCTGGCATTGGACAGTGTAGGCGTTGCCATGGTTACCTGCAACTGACTGAGCATATCATAAAAACGTTTTACCCACTGAGAACGGTTTTGTGTTTCATTCATTGCCAGATGCATCGCAATTCCCATAAACATCTCTTGCGGTGTTTCAAAAGAAAGCAACTGGTGTGTATGAATCACATAGCGTTTTAAAAGTACGTCCAAACTGCTGTACGTAAACAGGTGATTGCGTTCTTCCACAATCCATGTTTCGAATTCATCAATCTCTGCTTTTGTATATGCCTGTAATATATAGGAACCATATAGGTTTTGGTTTGTTAAATAGCAAATTTTCTCATAAAAGCCGGTAATTTGCTGTTTGTCCAGTTCAGCTTGTAATTGCAGCTGAAAGCGCAGCATTAACAAACGCGCTGCAATATACTCCCATTTGGGAGATTCCTGTGAAGTCAACTCCACAGCCGCTTTTATCAGCATGGATAATTTTTCTGTTTCGGACATCTGCTCTTTTTGAAACGAAAAGAACTTATGGTACAGCAGTTCCAGACGGTATTCATCACTGTCATAATCTTTTTGGATTCCTTTTAATACATCACCAACTTGTCTGTTTTCAAACAGGCAAGCAATACTATGTCTGGCAGCCCTTTTCTTTGCCTGACTGTCACGGTATAAAATAAAGCTTTTTACTTCATTATAAAAATTACGTGCAACTAACGTTTTCTCTACAACATCTTGAATGGTTTCTACTTGCAAAGATTCATGTTGCTGCTGCATCTGAACCAATTGCTGCTGTACATCTTCCGTAATACTGTTTAGGACAGCTTCATCAATTTCTGTCTTTATACTTTGAAAAGCCGCTGCAACCGCAGCTTTTATTTTTTCACTTTGGTAAGGCTCAATACGGCCATCCCTTTTTATGATTTCCATTCTGTTCTCCTTACAACTTGATAATTGGTCTATTTATTATTATAACGGCTAATTTTAAAAAATCAATATATATTGTGTATCATTTTTGTAACCACCATAAATATTGTGTATACAGTAAAAACAAGAACAGGACCGAAAACGGCCCTGTTCTTGTTGAAAATATGAAAACGTCGTAATCAAAGATTATGACAAGTCGTAAGTAAAATTAAAAATATCTTTTTAGTAAGCCTGCAAAACCTGCACCATGACGCGCCTCGTCTTTTGCCATTTCATGAACAGTATCATGAATGGCATCATAGTTCAATTGTTTTGCACGTTTTGCAATTTCAAATTTACCTTCACAAGCACCCGCCTCAGCAGCTGCACGCAATTCAAGATTTTTCTTTGTGGAGTTTGTTACAACTTCACCTAATAGTTCAGCAAATTTAGCTGCATGCTCAGCTTCTTCAAACGCATATTTTTTGAAAGCCTCTGCAATTTCAGGATAACCTTCACGGTCTGCCTGACGGCTCATTGCCAAATACATACCAACTTCACAGCATTCTCCGTTAAAATGAGCAACCAAACCTTCGTAAACATCTTTTTCAATTTTGTCTGCTGCACCTACGCCGATTACGTGTTCAGTTGCATAGCCTGTTTCTTCTGTTTGCTCATAAAATTTGTCTCTAGGAGCTTTACAAATTGGGCAGAATTCCGGTGCCTCGTCTCCTACATGAACATAACCACATACACTACATACAAATTTTTTCATTGTAAAAACCTCCACATACATTCATTAAATATAGTTATGGCCTAATGCCTAACTTTACATTGATTACAAACACCATAAAAAATAATCTTTTGTTCCTCCACAGTAAAACCATATTTGTTGTTTACCTGTTTTGCAGCCTCAGAATTTTCAAATGTTTCTTCAATATCAATCACTGCACCGCAACAATTACAAATAAAGTGAGAGTGTGGGGATATATTCGCGTCAAAACGCTCCTGCCCGTTAATAACACCCATACTTAAGATAATACCCTCTTCTTTGAATTGGGAAAGATTACGGTAAACAGTACCAAGACTTAAATCAGGATAATCATTTTTTAATGTTTGATGAACCCACTCTGCGGTTGGATGAATTTTGGTGTTTCGGAGTGCTTCTAAAATCGCTTGTCTTTTGCGACTAAAATTTTGTTTCCTAACCATCGATCTCCACCTTAATAAAATAATAATAATTACTGTTTTCATTTCAATAATAACATATTCAAATCATTTTGTAAAGTACTATTTCATATAAAGGGAAAAGATCAGGCATACAACTGTATATCATAAAACATTTTTCTACTTTTTTCAATACAACAATTACAATATTTTTAAGCCGATTCCTTTTGTCAACAGATTTGAACCATTACTTGGAATGGTTATCCTTTTTGTCTTGTACGGATATCCTTTTTTCTTTTTTGTAAGAGATATTACATTTGATAACAGGAATTAACAAACCGCCTACGGCATTTCCTGCCGTCATAATTAACAACCAAAGGAATGTTTTCCATGTCCATGCATTTGCAATGGAAAAATAAAACATGTTTGCTACACAGTGCTCAAAACCGCATAAAATAAATACGGGCACTCCAATGAATACCCCCGCATACTTGCCAATGGGATTTTCTGTACTGCGGAAACAAGCAACAGCTACATACATGATAATTCCGCAAAAGATTGCCAATACAAAAATGCTCAAGGGATTATCACTCAATTTTGCCTGACTGAGGGTTTCGGCTTTTGCAGATAATGTAGAAGCGACTCTTGTGACTCGTAATAAATATCCAACTCCTACCGTGGCAGCAAAATTGCCCATCCAAATAATCAGCAAATCAATCAGAAAAGCCGGTTGTTTCAGCTTAAAGTCGCCAACTCTTCCTGTAAATAATGCAAATTGTTGATTTACCACCGTAAATAATCCAATGGAAAATAAAAAC
>UQNI01000058.1 GCA_900542375.1 uncultured Oscillospiraceae bacterium
ACTGCATTGATGAATGCAATTCCTGCAGTTGCAAAATTGGCAGAAACTGCGGAAGGCGATGAGAAAACAGGCGTTCAAATCGTATTGAAAGCTTTGGAAGAGCCGGTTCGTCAAATTGCTGCAAATGCCGGCTTGGAAGGCTCTGTTATTGTTTCCGCAATCAAAGAAGCAAATAAAGTTGGCTATGGCTTTGATGCTTTGAAAGAAACATACACAGACATGATTTCCGCCGGTATTGTAGACCCAACAAAAGTAACACGTTCCGCACTGCAAAATGCAGCTTCCATTGCTGCCATGGTATTGACTACAGAATCTTTGGTTGCAGATAAGAAAGAGCCTGCTGCTGCAGCTCCTGCAATGCCAATGGATCCTGGTATGGGCGGCATGTATTAATCTGTAAAATCGAAATATAGTTTCTCTTTTTCAGGTACTGTCATAAAACAGTACCTGTTTTATTTTGCTCTGCTGCTTCTTGTTGTAAAATCCGCAGACAAATTGTGACAATATATACAGATATCCTTTTATTTTTTATAGTAACCATACAAAAAAAATCTATCTCCAAACCACTATTGAATTTGTTACAAAAATGAAATATAATACTATATATAATGTTGAAACAGGAGGGAGGATGAAATATGGTATATCGTGTAATAATTCCATTTCATTCCTCTTCTTGTCATTTGCTACATGTGATATAAAGGCTACGCTGCACATCTGCTCCGTAGCCTGTTTTTGTGTAAGTGTAAGCAAAAATGAATGAACGAAACGAATTTAGAGGTGTTTTTACTATGTCCAAAAAAGTTGCAGTGATTATGGGCAGTGACAGTGATTTTCCAACTGTTTCTGCTGCAGTGAAAAAATTAAAATCTTTTGGTGTTCCTGTTGAGGTTCATGTGATGTCTGCTCACAGAACACCCCATGATGCTGCCGAATTTTCCGAGCATGCAAAAGAAAATGGTTTTGGTGTGATTATTGCGGCAGCGGGAAAAGCTGCTCATCTTGCAGGCGTTTTGGCAGCACACACCACCTTGCCTGTCATTGGTATTCCAATCAAATCTTCTACATTGGACGGATTGGACGCTTTGCTTGCAACCGTACAAATGCCAAGCGGAATTCCGGTAGCAACCGTGGCCATTGACGGTGCTGCAAATGCAGCGATTCTCGCAGTGCAAATGTTGGCAATCGGTGATGAAGAGCTGGCAAAAAAATTGGATGCAATGAAAACAGAAATGGTAGAAGGCGTAAAGAAAAAAGACGCAGCTTTGCAGGCTGAAGTAGACGCGTTATAACGATGATATATCAATTGGACTTTAACATATTGAGGAGAACATAAAAACCATGAAAAATTTTAGTGACAGCTACAAAGAGGCGGGCGTTGACGTAACCGCAGGTTATAAAGCCGTTGAATTGATGAAACAACACGTTGCACGTACCAATATTCCTGGCGTTGTTTCCAATATTGGAAGCTTTGGCGGATTGTTCCAACCGGATTTCACAGATATGAAAACACCTATCCTTGTTTCGGGAACAGATGGTGTTGGTACAAAACTGCGTTTGGCATTTTTGATGGACAAGCACGATACTATTGGCGTTGACTGTGTAGCGATGTGCGTAAACGATGTTATTTGCTGCGGTGCACAGCCATTATTCTTTTTGGATTATCTGGCAGTAGGAAAGAACTTTCCTGAAAAGATTGAAAAAATTGTTTCAGGTGTTGCAGATGGATGTGTACAATCCAACTGTGCATTGGTTGGCGGTGAAACCGCAGAAATGCCCGGCTTTTATCCAATAGATGAATATGATTTGGCAGGCTTCTGCGTAGGTATGGTAGACCGTGAAAAAGTAATCGACGGTTCTTCTATGGAGGAAGGTGACGCGATTATTGGTATTCAATCTTCCGGTGTACATTCCAACGGATTTTCTTTGGTAAGGAAAGTATTTGATGTCAATGAAGAAAATTTAAAACAGTATTATGAAGAGCTGGGTACCACTTTGGGAGAAGCATTGCTGACTCCAACGAAAATTTATGTTCGTCCTATGTTGTCTTTGATGAAAACTTGTACGGTAAAAGCGGTTTCTCATGTAACAGGCGGCGGTTTTTATGAAAATCTTCCCCGCATGATGAAAGAGGGATATACTGCTAAAATTGAAATGAATGCTTTCCCAACCTTACCTATTTTTGATTTAATTCAAAAAACAGGAAATATTCCAACACAGGATATGTACAGCACCTTTAATATGGGTATCGGTATGTGTGTTGTAGTTCCTGCATCGGAAGCAGAAAAGGCAATTGCACATTTGAAGGAAAACGGAGAAGAAGCTTTCTTAATCGGAACTGTGGTAAAAGGCGAAGAGGGTGTCGTTTTATGCTAAAAATCGCGGTCTTGGTATCCGGCGGAGGAACCAATCTGCAAGCTTTGATTGATGCGGAAAGACGAGGAGAAATTATCAACGGAGAAATTTCTTTGGTTATCTCCAGCAAATCAAATGCTTTTGCTTTGGAACGAGCAAAAAATGCAGGAATTTCTTGTGAAGTATTGATTCGTAAACAGTACGCTACCATGGAAGAATATGACCGTGCTTTGATAGATTTGCTGCAAAAGCATCAAATTGATTTAATCGTATTGGCAGGATTCATGACCATTATCAGTGACCGAGTCATTGATGCTTATCGCAACAAAATCATCAATGTGCATCCTTCTTTGATTCCCGCTTTTTGCGGCGAAGGATTTTACGGCTTACGTGTGCATGAAGCAGCATTGCAGCGTGGCGTGAAACTGACAGGTGCTACCATTCACTTTGTAAACGAGGTTTGCGATGGAGGGCCCATTATTTTGCAAAAAGCGGTTACGGTATCTCCCGACGATACGGCGCAGACTTTGCAAAAACGCGTTATGGAAGAAGCCGAATGGAAATTGTTGCCTCAGGCGGTTTCTCTGTTTTGCCAAGGCAAACTTGAAATAGAACAAGATTTTGTAAAAATAAATGAGTAACTATTTTTGAATTGGAGTAAGAACATGGAATTGAAAAATTTTGCTGAACTTTTAAAAAGCAATACGTATCCGGGCCGTGGCATCATGATTGGAAAAACAAAAGACGGAACACACGGCGTTATTTCCTATTTTATTATGGGAAGAAGCGAAAACAGCCGCAACCGTGTATTTGTAGAAGATGGTTTGGGTATTAAAACAAAAGCGTTTGATGAATCTAAGTTAACAGACCCATCTCTCATTATTTATGCTCCTGTTCGTGTCATCGGCAATACCACCATTGTAACAAACGGTGACCAAACGGATACCATTTATGAAGCATTGGAGCAAGGCAGAACCTTTGAAGATGCGTTGCGTACCCGTACCTTTGAACCTGACGCACCGAACTTTACCCCTCGTATTTCGGGAGAAGTGGTAGTAAATAACGGATTACAGTATAAGCTTTCCATTTTAAAAAGCAATAACGGTAATCCTGAAAGTGCATTGCGTTATTTTTATGAATATGCACAGCCTGTCAATGGGGAAGGTCATTTTATTCATACGTATCGCTGTGACGGAAACCCAATTCCTTCTTTTGAAGGAGAGCCGATTCGTGTGGCAGTTGAGGGTGATATTGATTCCTTCACAAATACCGTATGGGATAGTTTAAATGCAGACAATAAAGTTTCTTTATTTACTTGCTTTATCCAATTGGAAAATGGTTTAACAGAAACCAGAATTATCAATAAAAATAAGTAAAGGAGGCTGTTTCTGATGTCAAATGAATTAATGCTGAAATATGGATGTAATCCAAATCAAAAACCATCCCGTATTTTTATGAAAGATGGTTCCGCATTGCCGATTACGGTTTTAAACGGTAAGCCTGGATATATCAATTTTTTAGACGCGTTTAACAGCTGGCAATTGGTAAAAGAGTTAAAAGAGGCAACAGGATTACCTGCGGCAGCTTCTTTTAAGCATGTCAGTCCTGCCGGCGCAGCAGTGGCAATTCCAATGAGCGATACATTGAAGAAGATTTATTTTGTAGATGATTTAGAGCTATCTCCCATTGCTACTGCATATGCAAGAGCACGCGGTGCAGACAGAATGTCTTCCTATGGTGATTTTGTTGCATTGTCCGATACATGCGATGCACAGACAGCAACTTTACTTGCAAGAGAAGTTTCCGACGGAGTCATTGCTCCAGGATATACACAGGAAGCATTGGAAATTTTAAAAACAAAGCGTAAAGGCAACTATAATGTCATTCAAATCGATGAAGCATATCAGCCTGCTCCCATAGAACACAAAGATGTTTACGGTATTACATTTGAGCAGGGCAGAAATGAAATCAAAATCAATGAAGAGATGCTTCAAAATATTGTAAGTGAGAATAAAGAATTGCCTCAAGAGGCAAAACGTGATTTATTGATTGCATTGATTACATTAAAGTATACGCAATCCAATTCTGTATGTTATGCCAAAGACGGACAGGCAATCGGAATTGGCGCAGGACAACAGTCTCGCATTCACTGTACCAGATTGGCCGGAAATAAAGCGGATATTTGGTTCTTGCGTCAACATCCAAAAGTAATGAATCTGCCATTTAAAGCAGATATTCGCCGTCCTGACCGTGATAACACCATTGATGTATACATTTCAGATGATGATATGGACGTGTTGGCAGACGGTACATGGGAATTGTTCTTTACAGAGAAACCGGAACGTCTAACCAGAGAAGAAAAACGTGCTTGGCTTGACCAACAAACCGGCGTTTCTCTCGGTTCGGATGCATTTTTCCCATTTGGAGATAATATTGAACGTGCGCACCGCAGCGGTGTTTCTTATATCGCGGAGGCAGGCGGCTCTATTCGTGATGACCACGTCATTGATACCTGTAATAAATACGGCATTTGTTTGGCGTTTACAGGAGTGCGTTTGTTCCATCATTAATCATTAGTTTCATTTCAGAAAGGAACGGTAGCTTTTATGAAACTGCTTGTAGTAGGCGGCGGCGGCCGTGAGCATGCCATTATCCGCAAACTGTTAGAAAGTCCAAAAGTAGAAAGAATCTATTGTGCTCCCGGTAACGGTGGTATTTCCTGTGATGCACAGTGTGTTGATATTAACGCCATGGATAAAGATTCTATGGTAACCTTTGCAAAACAAAACGGAATTGATTTTGCTGTTGTTGCGCCGGATGATCCATTGGCTGCAGGTATGGTAGATGCAATGGAAGAATCTGGAATTCCGGCGTTTGGTCCAACAGCAAACGCTGCTGTGATTGAAAGCAGCAAAGTATTTTCTAAAAATTTGATGAAACAATATGGTATTCCTACCGCAGGTTATGAAGTGTTTGACGATTCAGCATCTGCGATTGCTTATATTGAGCAAAATAATACATTTCCGATTGTAGTCAAAGCAGACGGGCTTGCATTGGGAAAAGGTGTTATCATCGCTGAAAACTTACAAGCAGCAAAAGATGCGGTTCAATCAATTATGGAAGATAAAATTTTTGGTCAGTCAGGTAATAAGATTGTAGTAGAAGAATTTATTACGGGTCCTGAAGTTTCAGTATTGGCATTTACCGACGGTAAAACATTAAAACCAATGGTATCTTCCAAAGACCACAAACGTGCGTTGGACAATGACAAAGGATTGAACACAGGGGGAATGGGCACAGTCAGTCCAAACCCGTATTATACAGATGAAATTGCAAAAGAATGTATGGATACGATTTTTCTTCCTACCATTGCTGCAATGAATCAAGAAGGCAGACCGTTTAAAGGCTGTTTGTATTTTGGATTGATGCTGACTCCAAACGGTCCTAGGGTAATTGAATACAACTGTCGTTTTGGAGACCCTGAAACACAGGTGGTACTGCCAAGACTAAAATCTGATTTGTTAGAGATTATGATAGCCGTGCGTAATGAATGTCTATCAGATGTAGATATTGAATGGTCCGACGAAGCTGCAGCATGTGTAGTAATGGCTTCAGGCGGTTATCCCGAAAAATATGAAAAAGGCATTGAAATGACAGGCCTGAATGAAAATGGTCAAATTGAGGGAGCAACCGTTTATCATGCAGGAACCAAAAAAGAAAATGGTAAGTTTTATACAAATGGCGGCAGAGTGTTGGGAGTAACCGCAACTGACACAACTTTGGAAGGTGCATTGAAAAAAGCATATAATGCTGTTTCCAAAATTCATTTTGAGGGTGCACATTACAGAACAGATATTGGTAAATAAGAAAAAGACAGAAGCTGCCCGTTTTATGAGACGGCATTCTGTCTTTTTTTATCCATAAAAGGGAGAGTTAGAATATTATGGTATACGAAGCAAAATTGGCAGATTTACAAACCGTAAAAAATATGGTGCACCGTACTATCAAAGAGTGCTATCCAGAATGTTTTTCAGAAAATGTTGTAGATTTTTTTCTAAATTTGCATTCAGAAGAAGCGATTAAAGATGATTTAATAAATGCCAATGTGTATTTAATGGAAAGCGATGGGTATTTGGTAGGCACAGGAACAATCAAAGATAATGTCATTAAACGTTTGTTTATCCTGCCTCAGTATCAGCACCATAAGTTTGGTACTGAATTATTACAATGTCTTGAAGATGAACTGGCAGTCAATGATATCTTTACTGCTGCAGTGGACGCTCATGAGCAGGTAAGAGGATGGTATCAGGCAATGGGGTATGCAGTCCTTTCAGAGCAAATTGTTGATATCAATGGAGAAACGTTGCCTTATTATCATATGGAAAAGCAAGTAACTGCCATGAATATGGATAATTTAAACCAAGGTTTAATGTTTTAATAAATTTGGTACTGAATTTTTTATCTAAAAAGTTGGCTTATAAAAATTCATTTTGTACGAACATGGCAAATACAGGAATGAACTCGAATACGTTACAGTATATCATGAGACATTCCAATATCAAAATGATACTTGAGGATTACACACACGGTTCTTATGTTTCCGCAAAGGTTGAAATGGCTGGTAGTACAAACTGAATTTACTACGGCTTTATTACTTTCAAGCGGGGAAACATGTAGAAATATAATAGTTTATGTGAAATGCTTTCTACTATGAAAAGTGCTATCAAAGCCGATAAAATAAGGCTTGAATGGCATGTAGGAAGACTTAAAAAGATAACAGAAATTCTCGATAAGATTTTTAGATAATATTTTTATATTTTTGCTGTAAAATAAATGATATATAGGATATCATGCTTAGAGTTATTTGATATTCCCTGGTACATATGTGTATATTGGACGTTTTATACAATTATGTTTCAATGAACAGAGAGATAATCTTTCTGCTTACTTCATATTTGTAGTAGCTACATAAGCAATAAGTTTTTGATATCAGTTATTTTTCTTTATATATGCAGACAAATATAAATGAGATGATATTCTTCTGGGGAAACATACATTGTTTCAAACGATAAAAAGGAATATTTCCTATTGTAATCGTGGATGCCATAGCAGATAAACTTATCGTTTTCTATTTTATGAATGAGAAAAAGGAGTGCATGATTTGCACTCCTTTTTATTTGCTTATTCTTCATTATTGGCCAAAGCACGTTCCAGCCAAGCTTCTGAAATATCCATTGCTAAGTATAGTCCATTTTTTTTGCTTGTTTTTACAATTTGTTTCTTTGTACTGATTGTACTGTCCGTACGCATGAGTTGTATGGTTATTTCATCTGCAATCTCTTGATTTGCCAATTTTTTTGTTGATTTAATATCCATTTTAATTACATATGGGTCTTTCATATCACCATAGTAAATTGTGTTTCCGCATCTGACAAGAGGTTTACCTTTATAAGTTGGAAACTTTGACGCATTCGCTTTTTTTACTTTCATGTATATATACCTCCTCATTCGTTACTTTGAAATTAAATTATATCATAACTGTTTTCATAAGTAAAGAAAATAAAAACTGTCATTGTAATTTACAATGACAGTTTCAAATTATTTCAGATAAGATTTTAACAAAGCCTGCAGTAATTCATCACGGTCAATTTTACGGATGAGACTACGGGCGTTATTATGTGTTGTAATATAAGTTGGATCTTCAGATAGAATGTATCCTACAATTTGATTGATGGGGTTATAACCTTTTTCTTGCAATGCGTTATATACCGTTGTCAAAATTGCTTTTATATCATCGTCACGGTTGTTATTAAAAGAAAACGTCATAGTTCTGTCTAGCATTGTAATTATCCCTCCATTACAAATCCATAATACAACAAATTACAATTAATTACAAGTAAAAACATGTAAAATTTCTTATACTCTTAAGCTGGCTCCTACTTTTTCCAGTTCTTTCATCACTTTTTTCATGGTACTGTTTACTTGTTCTTCTGCTAAAGTGTTTTCAGCAGAGCGTAAAACAATATTAAATGCAACGCTTTTTTTACCGTTTTCAATTTGTTCACCTTGGTAAACGTCAAATAGCTGGATTGTTTCCAATAAATTACCTGCCCCTTTTGTAATAGCCTTTTCCAATATGCGGACAGGAATAGCTTCATCACAAATAAGCGCAAGGTCACGGGTAACTGCAGGGAATTTTGGAAGAGGAGTATAAGTGGCGTTTGTTCGGGTATGTGTAAATAGGCTGTCGACATCTAAAGTGAAACACAAGATTCTTTCGTTGATGCCATAATTTTCTGCTACCTTTGGATGAATTTCTCCGATTACTCCAATGACAGTATTATCAATCATGATATGAGCACAACGACCCGGATGATAAGCATACTCGTTGGAGGAAGCCTCAAATTCATAATTTGAAATAAACAATGTATCCAGCAGTTGTTCCACCATACCTTTTGCAGTAAAGAAATCACAATCGTCGCCGTACAAGCCTGCAATTAGTTTTGTTTTTTCGTCAGGCAGTTCTTGTCCTTCAACAGGATAATATTCAGAAGCAAGTTCAAACAGAGCTACTGCTCCGTTTCTGTTATTGTAGTTGCGTGCTAAGGTGTCCAGCATAGACGGCAGAGCAGTGGTACGCATGATACTGGTATCTTCGCCTAAAGGGTTTGAAATGGTAACAGAATTTCTAAGATAATCCTGCTCCGGCATTCCGATTTTATCGTACGCTTTGGGGCTAAGGAAAGAATAGGTCATAATTTCACTTAATCCCAATGCAAGCATTGTATTGGAAATTTTATCTTCAAATTTTTGTCTTGGAGTATATTTTCCTTGTGCATCGCCGCGCAGCGGTGTGCTTGGAATGCGGTTGTAACCGTAGAAACGCGCAATTTCTTCCGCGATATCTGCTTTGTGCTCCAAGTCGGGGCGGAAGGTAGGTACCAGGATGGTATCTCCGTCAAACTGGCAGTCAATTTTCTTTAGAATTGCTTTCATTTCTTCTGCTGATAATTGAATATTTAGGAAACCATTGGTCCATTCGGTTTCCAGAGGAATTCGTCGTTGTTCATGGGAAGAATGGTCATCTACCATAACATCATCCAGTACATCGCCTGCATCCAGCAATTCTACCAATTCACAAGCACGTTCCAAAGCAGGAAGACAGTTATTAGGGTCTAATCCTTTTTCATAACGGGAGGAGGCGTCGGTACGCATGCCTTGGTCGCGGGCGGTAGTACGCACGGAAGAACCATCGAAACAAGCGGATTCAAATACAATGGTGGTGGTGTCATCCATAATTCCGCTGTATTCGCCGCCCATAACGCCGGCAATCGCTACAGGCTTTTTACTGTCTGCAATGACCAAGTTTTCATGGGTTAATGTACGGTCAACACCGTCCAAGGTAGTAATGGTTTCACCGTCTTTGGCGCGTCTGACGCGTATTTTTTTATCTTCAATAAAACGTAAATCAAATGCATGCATTGGCTGTCCGTATTCCAGCATGACATAGTTTGTAATGTCTACAATGTTGTTAATTGGTCGAACTCCCATAGCGCGCAGTCTTTCACGCATCCAGCGGGGAGACGGCTTTACTCTAACATTTTCAACAATTCTGGCACTGTAAACAGAACATAAGGAAGGCTCCTCTATTTTTACATCCAGCATGTCTTTGCAGGAACCGTTTCCTGCTTTTACAACAGGAGTATGTAATGTAAGCGGTTTATCAAATGTAGCAGCGGCTTCTCTTGCAAGTCCGATGACAGAGAAACAATCAGGACGGTTAGAAGTGATTTCAAATTCTACCTTAATATCATTAAGACCGATTGCTTCACAAATTGGTTGTCCCGGTTGACAATCTTCTTGCAGAACGAAAATACCGTCTTCAATTGCATACGGAAAATCATTGAGAGTAAGACCTAATTCACCCAAAGAGCATAGCATACCGTTACTTTCTACACCGCGTAATTTTCCTTTTTTGATTTTTATGC
>UQNI01000059.1 GCA_900542375.1 uncultured Oscillospiraceae bacterium
GCTGCAACGTGCCCTCTTGGAATTCCAACAATCTGTTTATCTGGTCTGTCACCTTCAGATTTTGTTTTTCAGCGGTATTAAAATTCTGCATACCAATACGGTATGTAATCAGTTCACCAGGATGATGTTCTGCTTTATCATCTGCTGTCCAATCAGTTTGACCTTCTGCCTTATATTCTTTTGAAATGACAGTCTGTTGATTGCGTACAACAGGAGCATTTAGCTGTACTGTTTCTCCGCTGTTTACAGTAACTTCAAAAGAAGTTGCCTGTATTTTACCACTGTCAGAGTCAAATGCTTCCGCTGTTTGAAGATGTCCAAAGCTGTCGGAATCCATTTGAGCATTGGTTTCAAATGAAAAATGTTCATCCGTTGTTGTTCCATAGAACGTAATACGGTATGTACCCGGCATTAATTTGTAACGGTCGAATACATAAGGAGAATCTATTGAAGTTACCTGACCTAAATCAACAGGTGCATTGTTTACTTTTTCCCATGTATCATTTACTTTTTTCTCCAGTACCGCAGTAACATTGATATAGGTTCCAATGAGGCTGTCAATGGAATTATCCCAGAGTTGGTTCTGATTGTCGTCAAACCAAGCCAATGTTCTTACATGGGCGTAGTTAATAAAACCAATGTTAATATTAAAATCTGTAGCATCCTTGTCACCTGTAACGGCAAAACCATCGGATTTACCGTCTATCGTAACATTGTTTGCAATTGCATTGGGTTCTGTATGAACCGGAACTTTGGTTTCAATATCATAAGTGGTTCCGTCCTGAGTCGTTTTTCCAAATTCAACATAATATTGACCTGCCACTACATCATTAAATTGGTAATAACCATTCTCATCTGTTGTAGCAGTTGCAACCTCAGCATTGTCAAACAATCCTTTTAAGGTTACTGTAATTCCCTCCAGAAGCCGGTCTGTATTTTCATCATAAATACCATTGTAGTCTGCATCATAAAATGCACGGCCTGTAATTTGAACCGGTTTGTATAAGCCAAAGTTTTGGTCAGATTTTTCTCCACCTAAACTCAAATCCAAATGCTCCCGAATGGCTATTTTTGTATCATCTTGCGTCACAATGTTGGTCGGTGCAGAGAAATACGCTCTAGTATCAGAATCGCATACCACTACCGCATAACCATCTTGTGGGGACAAGCCTTCAAATCTGTAAGAACCGTCATTATTTGTTCTGTAATGTTGGTCGGCAGGCAAATTTTCTAAGAAAGCTATTTTATCTTGACTTGCGTCAAAAGCAGTTTTGTCACTTGGTTTTAATAAATATGCAGTATATCCGCTTAACCTTGGTTCACCGTCATTTAATGTACCGTTGGTATCTGTATCAAACCAAACATAACCACTTACTACTGCCGGAGTATAGATGCCTAAGTTTGCAATATAATCGCCTGAAGTACCGGTTGCAAACGGAGGCACAACGCCTGTTGTATTTGCATGGTTTTTATCCGCAGTGGATACCGGGTCAGTACTTAGTTTTACATCCTCCATATGATTGGTCACAATACGTCCATCCGGCAAAGTAAAGATAATTTTATAATTGGTATTGCCGGGTACATTGTAAAATGCATAGGTACCATCACTGCCCGTTGTTGTGTTATTGATAAAGGTACCGTCTTCCTTATATAAAGATGCTTTTACACCACTGATTTTTTGGTCATTGGACTGCATGGTGCCATCAATATCCACATCATTCCAAACAGTACCTTTCACATTGACTTTAGGTAACGCTAAGCCTACATACAGCCAAGCAGTTGGTTTATCAGAATTTAAGGTAACTGTTTGATTATACTCTCCCAATTTACCGTTGGCAGCATCCGGAGTGACTGTACTGTATCGGTTTGATGCTGCTATATCATAAATATCATAGGTCTTGGGTATCGTATATTTCCAAGGGGTACCGTCCGGTAATGTGAATTTAACCTTATAGTTTCCTTCAGATAAACCGTCTACCATATAAGTTCCGTCAGCCTGCACTTGTGTTCTGCCAACTTCAGCTTGTGTATCTTCTGAAATCACAGAAACAGTTAATCCATTTTCTCCATTATAACTTTCTGCAGCATTTTTGATACCATCGTCATTATCGTCAATCCAAACGCGTCCTTCAATGTGGAAGCCATTTGCGATAATTGCACCTGCATCTACATCGGTACGTTTGGCTGCTGTTTCATTCGTACCTAAATTTACTGCCTCGCCGGTGCCTGTAAAAATAGTTCCTGAACAGCTGATTGTATCAATTGTACTGTTTAGTGTTGTATTGTCCGGCTTGGATTCCGTGAAAGAATATCCGCTTGGCAATGTAAAACGGACTTTATAATTTGTTTTTAAGTCCAAATCATGGAAGAAATACGTTCCATCAGCACCTGTTAGATTATTTGTAAGCGGACTGCCTTGCGCATCAACCGCTGCAGCACCCGGAACCACTTCGTAATTTCCACCGTTTTCTTTGAGCAGTTCTACCTTAACTCCTGCCAAACCGGGCTCTGCTCTTTGCTGATATCCGTCTTTATTGGTATCCAACCAAACCTTATCACCAATGGTACCTCTTAGTAAAGATACGCCTGCATCAATGTTACTGTAATTGGATTCCTCATACATGGTAATTGGATTAGAATATCCGAATGTATGTGACTTACCGTTAATAGAGCTGTTATCTTTTGCAAAGAAGTTGCTGTCCTTGGTTGCATCTGTTCCCTGCAATCTCGGAGAGAATTGGTATACCCCTTGACTCTCATCTGTAATTAATGCATTCGGGTCTACAATTACATAATAGGTAATACCGCTTGTAGAAGCAGCAACACCTTCAAAGGAATAACTGCCATCCGCCTTTGTTACAGTAGAACCTTTTAAATAACTGCCCGAAATATTTGTGCTGCTAGTGCTTAAATATACAGGAACATTCTCCAGAGGCAGCTCTCCTGCATCTTGCACACCATTCTTATTCGCGTCGTTCCATACTTTTCCGCTTACTGTATTTGCACTTAAGCGCAAACCAACTTTATTACTTTCACCTTTTACGTTTACACTGGCCTCTTCACCTCTGTAAGCATAAAAACGGTATCCGTAACTGTTATAAGCCGTGGTTCCCGCTGCTGCTTGTGCTGCACTGGCCGGGACTTTTGCTTTAATGGTAATGGTCATAGTAGAATTTTGACTGCCTGTCATTTGATATCCGTCCGGTGCTACCACTCTGATATACATATCGCCTTCCTGATACGTATCATGCCAGCCTGTATCGTCTCCCATCCAGTCAGGAGTATCTAAAGACGCTTTGCTGCTGTACTGGATTTTTGCTCCGCTTACATTGGTAGTAACATTTGTAATTGTTGCCAAAGACCATTGGCTTCCTCTCGGACGCTGACTGTAAGCACCGGTATCATCTACACCCGGTAAACGGTCAATTACACATACATCTTCATATGTGTAAGCATTGGTTAATGTATTTTTCAATGTCAACGTATATGTCACATCCGCATTATGCTCTGTAAATGCATAATTACGTCCGCTTTGTACATACGAGGTAGAACCGTTGACAACAGATGTAACAGATTTTTCTGCAGTAAAACCTAAACCTCCACCAATATCTACTTCTGCATTGGAGTTAATGGCATCTTTACCATCATATTTTACTTTAAATCCATTCTGTACATCTTTCTCTGTAAAATTCTCTGTCGGCAACAAATAAGATTCGTTTGTCACCGGACCATAGTTTACAGGGTCAGCTTCCACCAACAATCGAATGCGCACAGACTGCCCAGGAGCAAACGTACCTTTTACAGGAATGGTTACTTTTGTAACATCATCTACGGTATCTGTGGTTAATCCACTAATATCATAGGAAGAACTGCTGCTTTCCGCAGAGATAAACTTCCAGCCGTATGGCAATACGTCTACAACAGTTGGATCTACCATATTAGAAGCTTGATTTTTACCGTCTATATTGGTTCCTGCCGTACTTGCATTGGAAACAGTAATATCATAGTAAATTTGTACACCCGGGGTCAATACCGGCTGATTGTAAGTTGCGACTTTGGTGACGCTCGGTTTAATTCCATCTTGATATAAATAGGTATAAATGCTGCTGTAAATATAATAATCGGTATCCGGATTACGGTCTAGGTCATTCGTATCATTTGCAGCGCCACGATTACCGTAGCTTGGGTTGGAACTCCAGTTTACATTTGTATAAATTCTGTCATATTCACTGCGATTGATAAATGCATACATATAGTTTGTCACTTGCAGTGATTTTCCTGTAGCGCTTTCCATAGCAGAATCTGTGATTTTTACATTATACTGCAATTCGATGGTAGAACCTGCCGGAAGTACATACGGCTGCCCTTGATTATCGGTTAAGGAAATGTACATTTTATTTCCTTCCTGAGTCACACTTGCATTTACAGTTGTATTCCCTACCTTAGCAGTAATTGGGTCAGACTGTGCGTTGCCATTGACATCAGTGTAAATGAATCCTTCCGGCAATACATCAACCAATGTATCAAGCGGCAGGTCAGCACCACCGTTATAGTTGAATTTACATATGCACGATATTTTACCACATCACCGGTGTGAAAATAATTATTGTAACCATAAGATAGAATTTCTTTACGGATACTTGCAGCCAATGAGCTGGAACGTACATAAATGGTACTTGCATTCTGAATGATTCTTTCTTGTACATCGTTATCCAGGTCGTAGTCTTTATCATCCACATTTAAGTTTCCGTTTGTCCCTGCTGTTAAATTGGTTACACCATCGGCAAACACATAACATGCTCCGCTGTAACTTGCATAACCGGAACTATTTAAGTTTCCTGCTACTTGTTCTACTGTAGGAGCTGTTGCGGTATATGTAATTTCGACAATATCACCTGTATTGACAGTCAGTTCTTCTTCTGTGCCAAACATGTAAATACCATTGCCCTGAGTCGTACCTTGTACAGGTGTATAAGTTGTCTGCTCACCTTTTGCAGATGTTTTTGTAATACTTACCACATCTTTAAACGTAAAACCTGTGGGTAACAAAGAAGCTAATTTTATTTTCATATTCTTTGCATAATCTGCTGTTAATTTTATCTTTAAGGTTGCAGTTTCGTTATCAGTTCCGGCCGGACGGATAGAACCTGTTGTATCACTGCTTCCACCAACCACTGTTGTTTGCAATAAGCTTAATTGTGGTTGTTGAACCACCGTGCCTCCGGCTGTTTTACCGCTGGCCAAATGTACATTTTGACTTGGGGAATTACCATGAGGATGCTTCTCTAATGTAAATTCATTTTCAAAACCAAGCGGCGTATACACATGATAGTCACTATTAGGATATAACTGCTGTAATGTTTCTACATCATATGTTTTTAATTTTAATTTCAACTCGACATATCCGCCAATTGGCACACCGGAATCTGTTCCCGGTTCACCCTGATGGGACGTTGAATGCATATCAGAACATATCTCAAAATTCAGAGCATTTTTCCCGTTGATTTTGGTACCGTTTACAACGGTTTGGAATTTGTCCAGCTTTTTGCCTGAAGCATCATAAGCGGTAAATTCCCATGCGGAATCTGTACCATTGGCAGCCAATGCTGTATCTGAACCGTTAAAGATTCTTTCCAAAGCCGGAAATAACTGTTCGCCACCGTTACCCATGTTTTCACCAAACAATTCCTGTAATTGCAAATGATACGGAGCAAATCCACCGGATTGATATAGTGTACTGTCTATTGGAACACGTATGGTAAAGTCTACCCAGTCTCCCGGATAAATCTTTTTAACAAACCCTTGTCGGTCTTGCAAGTCTGCATTACCATTCTCAAAGGTCTTATATGTATCCATAACCGGCTCGGGCAGGTTATCATAAAAGGTAGAAACAGCTTCGGAGGTAGCGGATGTTAATTTATCTCCGCCGCCTTCTTTATCTGCATCAAGACGTGTCTCAATTGTATGAAAAGATACCCAAGAACGATTTGCCAAACGATTATCTCCCAGATAATCCGCATCTTCGCCGCCTGCTGAATCACTTTCTTCTTTTAATACCTTGAATGTAAGGTTTATGCCATCTCCGGTTGATGGTTTGACAGTATTGGACAGCGAATAATATGTTTTGCCGTTATAAGATGTGGTTCCGCTACTGTAACTATACATATGAAAACGGATACCTACAATATCCTCCATGGTATAACCAGAAGGTAACGTCGATTTAATCTCATTATAAGAAATAGTCTTTCTATATGAAGAATACACGTTGATTCTGGGAAGTGCATGTGTATAATCCGTTTCACCTTTTAAACGGTAATAAGGAGTTACATAAATATCGCCGCTGCTCATAGCAGGATATTGTATCCCCTGCAATTCCATTCTTTGATTTGGGTTTTTGCTGCCTGCTTCCGTCTCCCAATCATCATATACGTTATATTCGTAAATTTTGTTATTACCGATTTCGCAACCCCAATTGGAAATCTTGAATGTTAGGGTATCCTCATTGGTAACCAATGTTTTATCTACAGATTTGGAAACTTTTAAAGCACTGCCGGCATCCAAATTTTCCTTTTTAAATATAATATCTCTATGCACATCATTTGGATCTATTTCAAAAACAGTTTGGTCACTGTCGCGTCCGTAAAGTTTTGCACTTTCCAGCTTCCACTCTACATTTTTGATTTCAGAACCTGCAGCCATAGTACCAACATCAAATAAATTAGGATACAAATAATGAATCTGTAAATAGCTGATTTTTCCATAACTGCTGGTTGGTGTAATTGTAATTTTTAACCGTACAGAATCCGTTCTTCCATCCACCTGAGAAATTTGCTCTATTGTCGTTTCTGTGCGGAAGTAAGAATTACTGTCGTTAAGGCTGTAATAATCGGTACGGCCATTTACATTAAAATAACCTTTATAATTATTGACATTTTCCAGATACTGGTCATCCGTAATATTTAAAAGTCCTTCCGGAACTTTTAATGTAACATTTAACTCAATTTTGTCCGGATGAATGCTGTTAGCGTCACTATATAAATTATTGTCCAGACGAAGGCCGAATCCGCCTTTTTCTCCTGCATCGTATGTATTAAAATTGCCGTTTGGAACGACAATCGTATTATTTGTGCCCGTATTACTTGTATAAAGCGTCGCCGGTTTCCAATCAAATTTTGTTTCAATTTTGGGAATATTGGTTGAAGTAACTTTTGAAATATCTGTTACATCATGGTATTCCTCTGAATCAGGCGATAAATCTTTTTGAAGGACTTCCACACGAATTGGTGTTTCTCCACGTGAACTGGTTGCGCCTTCAGGCCACAACAAACCAAATGTCATCTCACGGCCAACAGAGTCCAGGCCATCGCTGTATATTTCGGGAATTGTTACATCAATATACTGAAAACTTTTATTTCCGGCGTCATCTTTGCCACCTTCCACCGGAATAGGTGTGCTTTCTACTTTTGTTGTTAAATATTGATAGTCTCCAACCTTAACTGTAATATTTTGGTCAGCGGGAACATAAATGCGAACTTTCATGTTCTTTAACACTTTACGTTCACTGATATTGCTCTTATAAAACAACTTATAGTTGACTTGCTGACCGGGTGTTACTTGATGATAACTGGTAAGCTGCGTAACAGAAAAATACAAATCACCGTCTTGTACAGCAGATTCAACATACGGACCTTGATCCGGATTGTTTTTTCTGACAATTGCCATTTTTAAATTCGAGCCTGCAAATTGTTCTGTAATGTCTATTTCTGATGCATCATCCGGTACAGAGGGGGTTACTTTTACAGAATCAAAAGCTACTGTGATTGGAGAAGAATTATTGTCGCTTAATCCGCTTACATTAATATTTTTGGGAATAACAGTTGCATCCACCTGCGTTACATTTTGTCCGCTTTTTGACTTTACGGTTAATTCTACTTCCAGTTTTCCTGAACCTTTTTTAGAAACTGTATAAGTAATATCTTGGTCATCCGGAGATAAGTTAGAAGCAAACGCTAAATCTACCAATTCTGAGCCGGGCATTCCAGAAACAAATTCCAAACCTGTTCCGGTTTGTATTGAAAACTTAGTATAAAACACTTTTGTATTCAAATTTCCATTTGCCTTATCTGTAGATTTGAATTGATATTTTAATGCTTGGGATGCTTGGCCATGAAATACGGATTGGTCCGGGTTTGTTACTTCACACTGAATATTATCCGCAACAGCAACATATTCCCAATTGGTACTTGCTGTTACTTCAAATGTAATGGTATCTAATGGACTTAACTCTTTTTCACCTTGATATAGCTTACCGGTAATTTGATATTCCCCCGGGGCTGTTTGCTTATCCGGCATTTTGGCGCTAAAACTGAGACTTAACGCTTTATCAAGATTGTTGTTTGTAAAATCATCAAAATTTAATGTTAGCTCTCTGGTGGCCTGATGATAGGAGTACACGTCTGCATCATGAGGCAATGTTGTAACCTCCATACCTTCCGGTAATGTGAACACATACTTCACGTTCTGAATTGCAAAATCCGGCCAAACTTCACTTCCTTCTTCAAATAAACCTAAATCGTGAGGTTTTACTCCGTTTTTCATTTGAAAGCTTGCCACATAATCTACAATTTGACCCGCAGCAACGCTATCTTGTACCGACGGTGTAAGTACCATTTCAAAGTGGTCGGTTTTATCCGTTAAATCTACTGTGGCAACCGCTTCTTTATTAGCAGGAGGCGTATACACCGCCTCTGGTATTTTCACAGAATAAGCTGCTTCAAATGTTTGGCTTTTTTCACCATTTACAATGGATACGGCTTTTATTGTTGTATCTTGATAAATGGTAATTGGTGCCGAATATTTGGTACTGACCGCACTGGGCTCGCTTCCATCTTCCGTATAATAAATAACGGCTTCAGGATTGCTGCAAGTAAGTGTGACCTGTGTACCTGTTTCTACCTCACCAGCTGCAACATTCGCTTGGGGTGTGGGAATTATATTCCCACCCAGACTGTCAATTGCAGCAAAACTTGGCAGTTGTATGGCAGTCATGGTCATAATAAAAAATAACACCATTGCCACAACTTGCTTGGAACGTACATTCAATTTTTTCATGAAATTCCCCTTTCTTAAATTAGACTCCCTTTTGGCTCAGATAGATTATCAGATGTTTCCAATGAACTGCATCCTAACTGCCAATGGCTTGGGATAGCATACAGTTCATAATTTCATTAAATATCATCTAATCATCTATGTTCATAAAAGCATACTTAATATATAACCAGACTAGTTCGGTTTATAATTTAAGTAATTTACTTTATATGTTATTTTTAAGAATAACATATAACCAAAAAAATTTCCATATGTTGTATTAAAAATACAAAAATTTGTATCCAATGATAACTAAATGCAAAAAGTATTGCAAAATACATTACTCTTGACACAAACATAAAGGTTTTGCTTATAGACTTATTATGCAATCATGGTTTATATACAAAAATTTATAAATAAAAATACCTAATGATGGAATAAGGAGTAAAAAATATATGCATACTTTAAAAAGAGTCTCACTTTGAAAGCGCTTTCAAAATATTGATAAAAATAAAATAAAAACGATTGGCGTGATCGGACCAAATGCGGACAGCAGACGCGCGTTAGTCGGCAATTATGAGGGAACGGCATCACGTTACATTACTGTGTTAGAGGGGATTGAAGATTATGTCGGCGACGATGTGAGGGTGCTCTATTCGGAGGGCTGCCATCTTTATAAGGACCGCACCAGCAATCTGGCACAGGAAAATGACCGCATGTCAGAAGTACTTGGCGTATGCAAGGAGAGTGATGTGGTTGTCGCAGTGCTGGGACTTGACGCGGGCATTG
>UQNI01000060.1 GCA_900542375.1 uncultured Oscillospiraceae bacterium
ACGTTCTTGTTAACAGTCAAAACTTTAGTTTTGTTACTGTTACAAGGTTGTTATAACATAAAAGAAATTGTGAAACAATTTCTAACCTATAAACGTTAAAATATTCCAGTCAAGAGTCAAAATGAAACATTTTAACCCTGTTATGAAGTTGTTATACCATAATTTATAACATTCATACATAAAAAGATGACATTTTATCCATATGCCTTTCATACAACACCATATAAAATACAAAAGGAGTTTTCTTGTTACAAAGAAAACTCCTTTTACCTTTATACGCAATTACAAAATTTCATATTATGAATCATATCCATTTGGATTCATCGTTTGCCAACGCCACGTATCTGCACACATATCATTTATATTTTTTGTTGCATGCCAATTTAGTTCCTTCGCTGCTTTTTCAGGGTCAGCATAGCATACCGGAATATCACCCGGTCTTCGTGCAACGACTTCGTAAGGAATCTTCTTACCTACTGCTTTTTCAAAAGCATGCAACATTTCCAATACAGAGTATCCTTGGCCGGTTCCTAAGTTATAAATTTGCAAACCACATGGTGTCTCAAATTTTTTCAGTGCAGCAACGTGACCTTTTGCTAAGTCGACTACATGAATAAAGTCACGCACTCCTGTGCCATCTTTAGTGTCATAATCACCGCCGAATACATTTAACTTTTCTAATTTTCCAATGGCAACTTGAGAAATATACGGCATCAAATTGTTTGGAATTCCATTTGGGTCTTCACCAATACGACCGCTTTCATGTGCGCCTACCGGATTAAAATAGCGTAAAATCACAGGATTAAATGCGGTATCTGCTTTTGCAGCATCTTTTAAAATTTGTTCCAGCATTAGTTTTGTGGTGCCGTATGGGTTGGTAGTAGACAAAGGAAAATCCTCTGTAATCGGCATTTTGGATGGATTTCCATACACGGTTGCGGAAGAACTAAACACAAAATTCTTTACACCAAATTCGTTCATAACATCCAGCAAAACCAAAGTAGAAATAAGATTATTATTATAATACTTCAACGGCACCCGCACAGATTCACCAACTGCTTTTAGTCCTGCAAAGTGAATCACAGCGTCAATGTGTTCTTTCGCAAAAATCTCTCTTAATGTTTCTTCATCGCGTACATCAGCTTCATAAAATGAAATTGATTGATTGGCAAGCTCTTCAATACGATGAATTGCTTCAGGTTTACTGTTATCAAAATTATCTACTACAACAACTTCATAACCTGTCTGTAACAATTCTACACAGGTATGGCTACCAATATAACCTGCACCACCTGTAACCAAAATTTTCATATATGCAACCTCTTTTAAATTTCATATTTACTGTAATTTTCATTTTTATTTTATCATAATCAACAAATAATGTCGACTGCAAAAAATAAGGCTACACTCCATAAGTTTTGTGTAAAACACTCAAATAATTTTCTATAAAATGTATAAACACACAAAATTATTACGTTTATATGAACTTTATTTTAGAAATACCCTATTTTTATAGAATAATAACAAGCTAAAATTACCATGAAAATTTGTACTGTATGAAGGATAATTTTCTTTATTCTGCAAATAATTTGTTTATTACAAAATTTTAAGGAGATTTTTATGGTACAAACCGCACGATTATTTTTAGCCGGAAGTTCCATTTATCCTGCATTAGAACTATTGTACCGCAAAAAGACACATGTATCCATGGCGGTAGCAGGAGGAACCAGCCTATGTTTTATCAATAAAGTATGCAATGGTCTTTTAAAACAAAAAAGTTTACCGGTAAAATGCGTTGCAGGCTCTTTTATTATTACAGGTGTAGAACTTGCCACAGGTTTGGTAGTCAATGTGATGATGAAGAAAAAAGTTTGGGACTATTCCAATTTGCCTTTCAATATCAAAGGACAAGTATGTCTTCCATTTACAGTCATCTGGGGATTGATTACCATACCTGCTCTTATGATATGCAAACTCCTGAAATGTAAATAAAGCACGTGAGAGCTGATTGATTTGCTTCTCACGTGCTTTATTATTTATGATGTTTCTTTTTTTGATGCGGATGTTCTTCTTTTTCAATTTCGTGCATCAATTCACGCTGTTCCAGTTTTTGCTTCTTTTTACGAGCCAACATCACCATGCAGAAATCAAATGCAGAACCCAGCACTACGCCTACAGCCACACCAATTGCCAAACCGATTGGCAAATTCTGAAAGCCATAGTAACCAATTAAACCGCCTGCAATTGCTCCCAAAGCAACCCCAATAGAAGCACCCGATAGAATTGTACTACGTTTTTTTGCGTCCATTTATATTACCCCTTACAAACTTAGTTTTGATTTATTTATAGTAACATTATACTCGATGTTTGTCTATAAAACTACGTGCATTTAAAACAAATTTACATATGTTTTCTATTTCAAACTATCTGATGCAGAAAATTTTTATTTTGCGATTTTCTTGTTTACCCATAACAAATTTTTACCTACCATTTCACATAGTACCTATTGTTATAAAAACAAAAAGCAGTTGACAATAAAAAAATAAAATGCTAGAATAGTTAGGTAGCTAAGTATATGGAGGTTCTTGAATGTCAAATATATCGAAAAAAATGATGATGCCTCAAAATAAGAGGGAAGATCTTATATTTACCGTATTGAATGTAGTATTCATGTGTACATGTATGCTTATATTTAACATGTTCCTTAGTATGGGGATATCATGGGATGCGGTAAAACAAGCCTGGCTTTTGGAGCCATTAACCTTAGTTGTTGTTTTTTGTCTTGAATATTTCGTTGGTTGTCCCTTTGTGAAAATGCTGATGAAAAAAATAGGCAGACCTTGGATGAAACCTTGGATGTTTACAGTATTGTTCCAACTTTTCACAGTATCACTTATGGTAATTTTAGAATCCTTTTATGGCGCATTGCTTACAGTAGGATTTAGCAGTGAAATTTGGACCACTTGGATTCATCACATTCCTATTAACTGGTGTATAGCCTTACCATTAATGATTTTGGTCTGTAACACTTTGATGCGCCTTTTATTCAGATGGCTGTTTCCGGTAGGGAAAATTCTTGATTAAAATAATTTATTTTACAAGCACTATGTACAGTGCTGAATAATCTTAGAGCTAAAAAAAGTCCGTTTGAAACGGACTTTTTTTATAGGCAGAAAATTAAAAATATTCTTTTTCAAAAAAGATAAAATCATCTATTCTTTCAGTTCATTGTTATTTTCTTATATATAGCAATAAAATACGACTCTTTCAATATATCAATTAAGATATATCTAAAATGAGGCTTCTTCCTCTAAATTTTTTAACATTTGATTTAAGACCTTTAGAAAAACATTTAAATCATCTTGAGAAATTCCAAGCATCAATGTTTCTTCTAAATGGACAACATCCTTAGCAATCTGGTCTTTTAGCCCTGCACCCTTTTCTGTTATAACAATCCTTTTTAACCTGGCATCGTAAGGAGTACTTTCTCTGCGTATAACACCGTTTTTCTCCATTAATTTTAAAATGCCTGTGGCTGTTGACGGGCGCAAGTTAAATTCTGATTCAATATCTTTTTGAAATACATCCCCATTATTAGATAAAATAAAATGTAAAACCCTTCCTTGTGTACCGCTCATATTTGTGGAAGAACAAGATATTGCTATATTCCTGTATATTTGATTTGAAAGCTTACCGATAACTCTTCCTATCAGGACTTGATTTTCCATATTATCACACCCCATTATTGCTAAGCATTATAAAATAAAACAATAGATTCCGTCAACCATTCTCTTAAAACAACAAGAAAAATCATGTTTCAACTGTATCAGTATATATAGAATATATTATATTTTTTTGGAATGCAAAAATCGAATAAATGTGCGGTCATCTTCGTGTATCAGTTGAAATTCATAACGATATCTGCCATAATCCCAAGTTTCATCATAGCTTGGCATTAATGTAAAATCCGCAGTAATATTACCGTTGGTTTGAGTCTCTATAACCAAATCTTTATAAGTAAAATTGTAAGGGAAGTCCATAGGAAGAATGACGTATCCCCCTCTCTCTTTATCATAATACTGATTATAATAAAACGAATCTACGCCGAAAAATTCATGCGCAATTTGTTGAACATGTTCCATAGAAAGATACTTGCATTCGAGCGTATATTCCGTACCGTCTCCTGCTGCATATGGTTGATTGATTTCTTCTCTATATAAACTTGGAGGATACGGATTTCCTTCTTGTTGAGAATTTGTAATGGAAAAAATAAATCTCCAAATAGACTCCATAGACATACGAGAACCATCTTTGATAGGTTCTTCACTTAATGTTGCATTGATTAGAATATCTATAACAGCAGGTAATTGATTTTTCGCAATTTCTAACTCTTCTGTTGAAAAAGTTTCCGCAGCAGAACTGATTTCTAAAGAAACTTCCGGCTGGGATACCTCTGATTGAGATACTTCTGATTGAGAATGACTTCCAGCTGGAATACAGCCTGATAGACTAAACGTAAATATCATACCTGTGATAACCATTGTTAATACTTTTCCTAATGTTTTTATGAGAAAAATATTCTCCTATCATCAAACGATAATCCTTTGTAGACAGTTGTGTGATATAAAATCATCCATATACTACTATTTTAAAGGTTTCTAAATAAAAATCAAATATAAGTAATTATCATTCGCAAACCTTACGGATTTCCTATAATAAAATGGATAAAAACGGCTTTCCATTATACTCCTACTAGGGATATATAAATTTACTGAAGTCTTTTTCTTATGTAAATTTTATAGACTAACTGTTTTGTTTATATGGAGATAAATCACCAATATAAGACTATTCTTTATTTTCAAACCCATGGTCATTTATGTAATATAAATATATTAAACTGCACAATACACCAATAAGACCATAGACAGCATCCACAATATCTATTGTGTTCAGCAGTCGAACTATCGTTTCATAAATAAAGTTTCCTGCAACAATGATTATACCAATCAAAAAAACAGAATGGATACCATTTTCCATATATAAGCGACATATAGCCAAACGATATACACAAAATGAAATTTATTACAACAATATCGTTATTCAATGTGTGTGCTCCTTTTATAAGAGCTAAAACGATACAAAATGCAAAATGGTAGCAACACTTATTGTTGTAATTTTTTTGGATTCTTCAAGCTTTGCATTGTTCGTAACCTCTTTATCATCTAAATCTGTATTACTTTTTATTGTTTTCATTTATGTTACAGAAATTCCAGGCAACGACGATAAAAGTATAAATCAGAATTGAGATAATACGTAGTGACTGGAAATCAAAAAATTTTAGATAAGATTTATATGCACATGATACGCAATAAAAAATTATCATAATCTCGTGTTGCATTTTCATCGCCGTATGGAATTTTTATACCCGTAAAATTGAATATAGTATAACAAAACCGCGTAACCAAGCCATTTGACCTAGTTACGCGGTTTTTTCTATGGTGCGAAGGATGGGACTTGAACCCACATGTTATTGCTAACACTAGAACCTGAATCTAGCGCGTCTGCCAATTCCGCCACCCTCGCATATTCCTGTGTCATTTTAGCATATTCCTATTTTGCTGTCAATGATATTCCAAACAAAAATTAATATAGTTTTAAAAACTATATTTACAAATTATTAATAATATATTATCAGTTTATACATTTTACATCTTATACTTTTAATGATATAATATGGCCTATAAAAATGAAATACTCGAATGGAGAAACGATATATGAACGATTTTATCATTATGACAGACTCTTGCTGTGATTTGCCGGCACAATTAGCCGATAAGTTAGAATTAACTGTTCTGCCTCTTTCATTTACAATTAACGGAAAAGAACACTATAATTATTTGGACGGTCGGGATATTTCATCTTCTCATTTCTATCGTCTGCTTCGCGAAGGAACGCAATGTACCACTTCTGCGGCAAACACGAATGCGTTTCTCTCTGCCATGGAGCCGGTTCTGAAAAAAGGTAAAGATATTTTATGTATCTGTTTTTCTTCTGCTCTCAGTACCACCTGTGCTTCTGCACAAATGGCCGCAAAAGAATTGGTTCTCAAATATCCCAATAACAAAATTTATATTGTAGATAGCCTGAGCGCCTCTTTAGGTCAGGGAATGTTAACCTATTATGCTGTACAACAAAAACAAAACGGAAAAACAATAGAACAAGTGTATCAATGGATGGAACAAAATAAGCTTCATCTTTGCCATTGGTTTACCGTAGATGATTTGAATCATCTAAAACGTGGTGGTCGTATTTCTCCCGCAGTCGCATTTGTTGGCTCTCTTTTAGGTATGAAACCAATCTTACATGTAGACGATACAGGCCATTTAGTCAATGTTGGCAAAATAAAAGGTCGAAGAGCTTCTTTATCTCAATTGGTAGAAAAATTAGAACAAACTGCGGTACATATCGCGGAGCAAACCATTTTTATCAGTCATGGGGATTGTTCGGAAGATGCAGAATTGCTGGCAAATATGATTCGGAAACAACTCCCTGTAAAAGACATTATCATAAACCCAATTGGTCCCGTTATTGGCTCTCACTCCGGTCCCGGTACACTTGCTGTATTTTTCTTTGGAACAAAACGATAAATAAAAACAGCCACACTATCATAGTGTGGCTGTTTTTATGTTCTTGGAATGTCAGAAGTGCCTTTCTCTCTTAAATAAGTCGCTTCTAAATCCGCCAAATGCAGTTTCACTGCAATCGGATATTTATCATATGCCAAACTGATAGCAAAGTTACCGGCACGAGCTGCATCATCAAAGCCGCCCATATGCCAGCGAATGGCAACCGCTTCTGAAGTTTTTAAGCGCAGGAAGCGTTCAATCATAAAAACAGATTTCTCGCCATGTCCGTAGGGAAAACTATCTTCTACCGTAAAATAAGGCTGCTTTTCCCATTGACCAGTCTGTTCATTTTTGACGTTTCGAGTGGATTCTTTGTAGAATTGAGTTTTGCAAATATCATGCAGTAACCCGCATATGGCAAAGCTTTCTTCACTGTCCCCTTCTTCAAAGTAACGTTCTCTCAGTACACGGTACACATTAATGCTGTGCTTTAATAAACCACCTTTACAAGCACAATGAAACCGCGTACTTGCAGGTGCTGTGAAAAAATCTGTTTTTTTCATCCATTCCAGTAACTCTGTGCTGCCCTGTCTTGTAATGTACGTTGTAAAAATTTCTTCAAATTGTTCTTGGTCTGTCATCGCAATACTCCTTTATAACATTACAGGCCGTTCAATTGACCACGAAATTTCCGTTTAATCATTCCTTCTGTAATTGGGGTGCAACACATCATTACACTGATGCTGGCAACCACAAATATTACAGAACGTACTTCATGAGAAATGGGGATGATAAAATTACATAATACAATCAAACCGGCTAAACATACGCCAAATATCATCCATATTACAGCAAAGATGCGCTGTGCATAATTCCATGTTTCCTCTGTCTTTAAAGAAAGATTTGTGCGGTATCCTTTTGTTTTATTACGTTCTTTTACCGGAGCAATTGTGAAGTATAAACCTAATAATAAAAATGCAGAAGGTATTAATAAATCAATGATCCACAAAATAATCTCCACGGCCGTTCCCTCTTTTCGACCAATTTTTTCTTTAGTATAACACAAAGCATTCAAAAATGATAGTAGGACGAAACCTCTTTTTATATTTAAAATAGATACATCAAATAAAAAGTATATCCTATTCCAATGCAAAATCTATGTTTATTCTTAAGATAATATCCATCATCGTTCCAATATAAGTTTCCTTGTTAACACTCTGTATTTTTCTAGTTCAGCAGCGGAGTTCCAAATGCATTTTAACAAAATCAGTATGAATAAAATCGTTCTACGGCTATTTCTTACATCTAAACACAAAAAAAGACCGAGGAAACAGGACATTTTGCTATTTCCTTGGTCTTATATTTTTTGTAGGACAAAATGTATCTCAATCCATACCTAAACTGCTCAGATACCGGATATCAGGAAATACCTGTGCTTCCAAAACCGCCTGTACCGCGGTCTGTGTCAGACAATTCCTCCGCCTCTTCAAAAGTAGACATTACCACAGGTGCAATCACCATTTGGGCAATACGGTCTCCGGGATTTACAATAAAAGCTTTATCAGAACTATTTTTCAACCCAACCATCATTTCTCCGCGATAATCGGCGTCTACCACGCCTACACAATTGGCAGGTGTAATATTATGTTTTACCCCCAAACCGCTTCTTCCATATACAAAAGCAGCATAGCCCGACGGGACTTCTATGGCAAGACCGGTGCCAATCATCACCGTATGATTTGGCTCAATGGTTACAGGCTCCGTCAAACAAGCACAAAGGTCGGCTCCCGCTGAATCAGATGTTGCTCTATGAGGCAAAATTGCCTGCTCACGTAATTTTTTTACTTTAATATTCACAATAAAACTCCTTATTCAGAGTCTTTTTCTTCTGCGTTTGCTTTTGCTGCAAGCGCCTGCGCTTTTTGCTGCGGTCTTTCCAATACGTAGTGGTCAACCAGTCTTGTAACCATGCTGCCTACACCGTTACCGGCCATTACAACCAACATAATCCATAAACCGGACAATGTCCATTGTTTTCCGGACATCATAAACCAGTATAAATTCGCAATACTATGCTCAAAACCGCTTTGAATAAACAAAGGTACACAGAAGAAAATACCCAAGTAACCCATAATATTAATGCCGCCTCTTGCTTTTCCTCTCCTAAAGCAAGCAACTGCAATATACATTAGAATACCACAATAAATACCTAAAAGAAAGAGGCTTAATAAATTATCGCCTTCTCTGGAAGCGGCTGAAGAGGAAGCAGCTTCGATTAATTTATTTGCATGCCTTGTTTGCTGCAAAATAGAGACTGAAATTAACATACCTACAAAGTTTCCTACCAGTCCCAATGCAACATAACGTAAATAGGCTCCGGTACGTTCTGTTGCCAGATAACCGATTCTTCCGGTGTATAGATTTAAATCAAATTCGCTCACGATAAATAAGCCAAAACAGAACAAAAAGGACGCAACAATTTTATTGTCCATCATCAAGTATACCGTTGCTCCAAAACTGATAATAAATCCAGCAGCAATTCCTCTGCCAAATTCATTTGCAATTTTTCTTGCTAAATTCATACATTTCACCTAGATTCTTTCTTGAATTTTTGCTTTGGACGACAAAATTTGCCGTTTATCAATTGTACCGCAACAAATAGATAAAATAAAAAAGTGACTTTTGTTTTTCAAAAGCCACTGATATGGCTCTGTCTTTTTTTGCTGCGCGTTTACGCTTTTTAAAAGTGAAACGTGTTTACATACTCTTCAAAGACAGAGTTGTTTCGGTCCAAATTGCATGTGCAAATTTTATCACGAAAATTCTATAATTGCAATAGGAATGGTAATAAAAATTTGTATATAATTTTAACCAAAACTGTTTAATTTTTGATATTTTTGCACAAACCATTCACTAAAATGCTAAAAATATAGAAAATTTAAATTTTTATTTTATATACTTTT
>UQNI01000061.1 GCA_900542375.1 uncultured Oscillospiraceae bacterium
ATGCAATCTGAAGCACTTTTGTATTTACAGAACTAATACGGTTATCTCTAAAAATTGCCCAACTAGCTGCGATAAAAGATGCATTTGGCTTCTGAGAAATGTACGGCATATGTACAACCCAATATGTCCAACCTGCAAAATAAGCAACTTTCGGACCAATTGTCTCATGCACCCAAGAACTCACACCACCACCTGCATCTTTGAATGCACTTCCCAATTCACCAACCATAAGTGCATATGGCACAAAGTAAATCGCAAAGATAATCACCCACGAAATAATTGCTTTTAAGCCGCCATACTCAGAAAAACCATTGATGACATTACCAAATGCCCAAACTGTGGAGAATGCCATAAAAGCAAGACTGTACCAAAGAATTTTTTTGTCACTTCCACCTTGTTTCATTGTTACTTTCCCTTTCTTTAACTATACTTTGCTATTCTGTTTTTAATAACAACAGTTTCAATACAACATAAATAATTATACATTCAAAGCTGTCAAAAAAGTGACAAACTTTCCTACTTTTCGTCAAGAAGTTCCATGGCAATCTTTTCCGGTTTAATCGGCATCTCTTCTACACGAAGACCGACTGCATTGTAAACCGCATTGGCGATTGCCGGACACGGAGTATCAATTACAATTTCCCCGATTGATTTTGCACCAAACGGATGACTCTTTTCATAACTCGGCTTAAATTCAACCCGAATTTTTCCAACATCGAGACGACTTGGAATTTTATACTGCATAAGAGAATTATTTGCCATTGCACCTTTTTCTGTATACTGAATATCTTCAAACAGTGCCATACCAATTCCCTGCGCAATTCCTCCTTCGGTCTGCACTCTTGCCAAATTTGGATTGATTGGTGTACCGCAATCCACCACCGCAACATAATCAATCAATTCTACATTTCCGGTTTCTTTATCAATCTCAACTTCCGCCATTCCTACCATGTAAGGCGGCGGTGAAATCTCAGCGGCACAGTTTTCTGTTACCTGAAGTGCATCATTATTTCCAAATGTTCCCCGAACTCCGATTTCCGGAAGGGTTACTTTTGCAGATTTGTCTTTCTTTTCTACACATTTTCCATCAAAAGTTACTTCATTCGGTTCTGCTTCTAACATGGAAGCTCCCATTTTTACAATTTTTTCTCTTAAGTTCTCAGCTGCTTTTGCCACTGCTTTTCCTGTGATATAGGTTGTAGAAGAAGCGTAGGAACCAGAATCATAAGGGGAAATATCGGTATCTACACCAAATGGAACAACATTGTTCAAATCTGTTCCTAAAATATCTGCTGCCATCTGTGACAAAATCGTATCACAGCCGGTTCCCATATCGGTTGCACCAAGTCCCAACGTATAAGAACCATCCTCATTTAATTTTAAAGTTGCACCACCAACGTCAACTTTGAAAATTGCAGAACCCTGCATTGCCATAGCTACGCCAACACCTCTTACTTTTCCATTTGGAAGTTCTTTTCTCGGATACTTTTCATCCCAGCCAATCATTTCTTTGGCACGTTCCATACATTGATCCAAAGTACAGCTTGTAGCAGTCGGAGAACCATCATAAGCAATAAATGGATCCCCTTCACGAATCATATTTTTCTCACGAATCACAGTCGGATCCATACCCATCTTTTCTGCCAGTTCACTAACTGCGGATTCCAGCGCAAAGATTCCCTGTGTCTCCCCATAACCACGATAAGCACCTGCTGCCATACGATTTGTATACACAACATCATATCCAAAACGATATGCCTCTGTATTTCGATATAAACCAATTGACTTATGTCCGGACAAAGCAACCGTTGTCGGTCCATGTTCTCCAAATGCACCAGTATTCGATAAAGTAAATAAATCAATTGCCAGAATTTTTCCTTCTTCATCTGCACCGACTTTTACTTTTACTTCCATTTCATGACGCGGAGACGAACAAATCTGAGATTCATAACGAGTGTACACCAATTTTGCCGGTCTTCCGGTTTTAATTGTCACAATTGCCGGATAAACTTCTGTTACCAGGGTCTGCTTCGCTCCGAAACCGCCACCAATACGTGGTTTAATTACACGCACTTTAGAAGCGCCAATTCCAAGCGCACGACCTAAAATTCTTCTTACATGGAATGGAACCTGCGTGGAAGAAACAATTACAAGACGTCCAAAATGTTCCAGATAAGTATAACTGCGGAAAGTTTCCATCATTGCCTGCTGATTTGCTTTTGTATGATAAGTTTTCTCTACAACGTATTTACATTTCGCAAATGTTTCTTCAAGATTTCCCATTCCTTCTTCAGAAGAAGCACAGAGATTTCGTTTATTATCTGCACCAACCGGGAATCTGGATTCCCAGTTATCTTCCGGATGAATCAAAATTTTATTATCTTTCGCATCATGAAAATCTAAAATAGCATCCAATACCTGATATTTTACTTTTATGATTTTAAGCGCCTTATCAACTGCCGCTTCTGTCTCTCCGGCAACAATCGCTACCGCATCTCCCACAAAACGGACTCTCTTATCGAGAATCAGACGGTCGTAAGGACTAAATTCCGGATAGGTCTGACCTGCCATTGTAAAACGATCCTGTGGTACATCTTTATAAGTAAGAATACAGGCAATTCCCGGCACTTTCAGCGCTGCATCAATTTTGATTTCTTCGATTAAAGCATGTGCATGCGGACTTCTTAAAAGTTTAACAATCAGACAGTCCTTCGGTGCAAGGTCATCTGTGTAGACCGGCTGTCCGGTTACCAATGCTTCTGCATCTTTTTTTCTGACTCCGCTATTTACATATTTCATTAGGCTTCTCCTTTCTCTGCTTTTTTATGTTCCAGAAATTTTAAAATACTTCTGGTTTGTCCCATAAATCCGGAACAACGGCACAGGTTGCCAGCCAGATATTCGTTAATCTGCTCTTCTGTCGGATTCTCCAGTTCTTTTAACATTGCAAAGATATTCATAATAAATCCCGGATTACAAAAGCCACACTGTTCTGCACCTTCGTCTGCTAAAAAGCCACCAAACTCTTTGGCTTCTTCCTGCATTCCTTCTAACGTTACAATCTTTTTGCCATCCGCTCTGGCTGCAAGCATACTACAAGATAAGACCGGCTTTTCGTCCATAAGTACCGTGCACAGTCCACAGTTTGCGGTTTCACAACCTCTTTTTACACTATAACACCCTTTTTGTCTTAATAAATCTAATAATAATAAATCCGGTGCGATTTCTTCCTGTACTTTTTTTCCGTTTAAAAAGAAATTAATTTTCATTTGCATCTCCTTCCACCTGTACAAGTGCTCTCTTTGTCAGTACCTTTACTAAATGGCTTCGGTATTCGGCAGATGCTCTCATATTGCTGCCGGTCGGAACCAGTTTCTGCACTTCTTCTGCCAGTGCCTCTACTTCTTCTACTTTAAATTTAAAAGAAGATTCTAACTCTTTTTCAATCAACATTGCTTTTTGAGGTCTTGCTCCAATTACGATTCTGACTTTCTTTTCTTCTAATCCAACTGCACAAGTCAGCACCGGAAAATCAGTCGCTGAATTTCTCTGACTTAAATACACCGTATGCATCGGTACTTTTTTTACAATAATGCGTACCAGAATATCCCTGTCTTTCTTCATCTGGGCAAATTCCCGAAGTGTCGCTGGGATCAAGGTTCTTCCCTGCTTGTCCATCTCACATGGAGCTGCCCCTGCCATGAAAAATCTCGAAAACTTTCTGGCATCTTTATTAATAAGTGGCAAAGTTTTTAGCTTCCCTTGAAAACTTTCCCATTCGTTTTGTGGGAACACAAACAGGCATCCATCCAATCCCTTTGTCATCACAAATTCCTGACCTAATTCTTCCCGGAATCGTGAAGGAATGATCAGCCTGCCTTTTGCATCAATCGTGTGATTAAATTCCCCCATAAACATGGACATCACCACTTTCCACCACTTCTTACCACTTATAAATTTCATTTTATACGATAGACTTATAAATTGCAAGGAATAATCCACAATCAAATCTTAGTTTTTTCTTAGAAATCCTTGTTTTTTTGCACAAAAAAGAAGGGATTCCCTAAAAGTGGTTTGATTTCCCTTCTTTTTGTGTCTTATTTCGTTATTTTCTTCCTTTTATATATGATAAATGCCGTTCCAAATACTGCAAGGATCAGTGCTAAGATCTGGGATACCCTGATTCCTGTAGATCCGATCATCAGGGAATCGGTCCTTAATCCTTCAATCAAAAATCTTCCAAGACCGTAAATCACAAAATACATACAGGTCAGAGTTCCTGCCTTTGGATTTTTTCTACTGACAATTAGCATGGTAGTCAACAGACACAAATTCCATATACTTTCATAGAAGAATGTTGCTTGATGCCATTCTCCAAGTACGTCAATATATACGGCATAAGGAAAAAACTGCAACGATGAATCTGTAACCAAATTGCCGAACGCTTCTTGATTTACAAAATTACCCCAACGTCCGATTGCTTGTCCAAGCACAAGACTTGGAACGACTAAATCCAGAAAACGGAACAAAGGAAATTTGTGATGGCGGCAAAATAAAATTGCCGTAACCAGACCGCCAATCACTCCACCATAAATGGCAAGCCCGCCTTTCCATATTTTGAAGATGGTAAGAATATCGCCGGAATAACTGTTCCACTCAAATACGACATAATATCCTCTGGCGCAGACAATTGCAATAGGTAATGCAAGAAGAATAAAGTCAAATATCAGATCGTCCTTGAGACCTTGTTTTCTGGCTCGGTAAATTGCAAGTATTACACCTAAAACCATACCGACGGCAATAATTACACCATACCAGGCAATGCTCCATCCCTCTATGCCAAATAAATTTTCAATCAAATACTTACTCATATCAACACCTTTTCTACACAATCAGAAATTCATTTTCTTGTTCTACATATCTGCAAAAGATAAATATACCGCAAATAATTTCCGGGACAAAACCGCAAATATCTTCCACAGCCCATCCTCCTGCAATACCCTTGTGCATAATACGAAGAACCTCCGAATTGTGGGCGTTTATCAAAGAATAATTCTGGCTATTGTGCATTGTCAAAAGATATTCTTCGCCGTTCACAACAATATTGGCATGGTCAACTCTTGGCATTCTGCAAATTGGCCAACCCACCACATTGGGATCATCACCATCTACATATCCGGGGCGAGCAGAACCGACTAACTGATTTTCGTTGTCGGTCAGTAAATATTCCCGATTTCTTACATCACCGGAACTTGCTTTTGATTCATCGAGATAACGGGCGTCCGCCGTCAAAAGCAACTCACCTGCGATGCTGAGAATCTTTCTTTGCGGACCGAGCAACGCACTTTTTATTCTTACCAAGGCAAGCTGAGATTCATTTTTATAAAGGACTCCTGCCTTTATCGTATATTTCATAACTGCGCCTCCTCTCTTATACAAGTGAATACAGGATGATTCCTGCAAATCCCGAACCTGCCATAACCCAAAGCGGATTCGGTTTCCACTTTCTTAAAACAATAATGCCAATAACAAAAATAATCGCAGCAATCAAGTCCAAAGATGCCAAATCATTCGGAAGCGTTCTCTGTCCGTAGAGTGCCATAATCAACAGTGAGATACCCGCTGATGCGATCATTGCAATGACCGCAGGGCGAAGTACGGCAAGAATGCCCTGCACCATATTCAATCCAACCAAGTTTCTCCACGAATTTCTTTCGCATCAACGGAATGATTACAAATCCACCGCCAAAAGTGCTAGCACTCAGTTTGAAAGTGGAGAAAAACAATTTTTTGTATTTTTGCAAGCTATTCACTTCTAAAAATGCCGTCCTTTCTATGTTTATTAACATTATACCGCTTGATTTCTGATAAGGGAAATAATATAATTTTACAGAAAGGATAAGTATTTTTATATAAGGGGATTGTTATGACGATACGACACATGATAATATTTCGTACCGTATGCGAAAATGGATATAATTCCACCAAAGCAGCGGAAGTTTTACAAATGACACAGCCAGCAGTCAGCCTTGCCATTAAGGAACTGGAGCAATATTACGGAGTACACCTGTTTGACAGAATCGGCAGACGATTGCAAATCACCGATGCAGGTCAGCATTTTCTTCAATATGCGATACATATATCCGACTTGTTTTCAGATATGGAAACAGGGTTGCGTGATTGGGATTCTAAAGGAGTTCTCCGTATTGGTGCAAGCATCACCATCGGCTCGCAGTTTTTACCTAACTATGTAAAGGCATTCTCTGAACTCTGCCCAGAGCTTGATGTCAGAGTTACCGTTGAGCAATCAGAACGTCTGGAACAAAAAATTTTGGCAAATGAATTGGATTGTGCGTTGATCGAAGGTATTGCACATGATCCAAATATCGTTTCGGAAGCCTACATGGAAGATCATTTGAGTGTTATATGCGGTACGGATAAAGGCTGGACACAGGGGCAAGTTATATCCATAGAAGATTTTCAAAGACAGCGATTTCTCTTGCGAGAAAAAGGCAGTGGCACACGAGAGGTGTTTAACCGTGTAGTTGAACAGGCTGGCATCCACATTACACCAGTATGGGAAGCAACGAGCACAACAGCACTGGTTAATGCTGCAATCAATGGATTAGGAATTGCTGTATTACCGCATCGAATGATTCTTCCGGCTCTGCGACAAGGCTTGATTTGTACTGTCAAAGTAGAGGGGTTGAGTTTCAGCCGAAATTTCCATATAATTCATCATAAAGATAAGTTTTTAACAACTTCTGCCAAGCGATTTATTACTTTGTGCAGAGATTTTGAGACTGATTACCCCTTGCCTTGTTACAACGGACTATATGAATAAAAGATTAGAGCCGCAGTCCAATCACATGACTGCGGCTCTTGCAATATTAGTATAAAGATTTATATTCAGTTACAGTTTTCAGATATGCTTCGGGATTGCCGTTCAGTATCAGCTCAGCGTATGCTACCTGGTCATTGTAAATCAGATAATCAAGCTCTGATCGCTGATACATATTGTCGGCAACCTCATTCTCAACGGCGATGGTATCAATGGCAATCATGCTGCCATTTTATTCTGTTGTAAAACTCTATAGCCGCCGCAATATCCTTCTCATCCGGATGCCCCTTTGATACGCCGCCAATCATCTTGAACGGACCGAACGTATCAAATCCCTTGCATGAAAGCCTTCCGACAATGGTGTCATGTTTGTATGCTATCACCTGCTCAATTGACTTAAAGACAGGTCTGCCGCCATATGTACAGATTAGAAATATATTTTTGTTGTCTGCGAGATTGACTGATGCAAACTTAAGCACCGACTGATGGAACTTTCCACCATATACGCCTGATGCGAAACCGATTAAATCATATTCCGACAAGTCTTTCTCTACAGTCTGTGTCGCATCTATCAGCTCGACATCGTTTGTCTTTGCTATCTCATCAATTATCTTTTTTGTGTTTCCGTGATGCACTGATGCATATACTATTGCTGTCTTCATCTGTAATGCTCCATTAAAGGATTTTTGTTTGCCGGTTTTATCTCCGGTTCATCGTTCTTCATATCCTCTTATCCTCTGTTTTATTCCGCATTCATATTATAAAACTTCTACGCTGTTTGTATGTATAAATATATGATACTGATTTATTGAATTTACTGCAACATAATCTTGAAGTTTATGTAATGTATTTCGGTAACAAAGGTATTCAGCAAAGACCGTTTACGCTATATCATTTTTTGAGTAATTCCAATGCCCTGTCCATTGGTACGCAGTCTGCATATCGTTCAGGCCAGAGAAATTCATTATAGTAATGGTAAGCCTGTTCCCTGGTCATGTACTCATTGTCCTGCGTAGAATTTGCATAGGCAGGAACAATCATGTGTAAGCCATGCTCAAAACCAGCCTCTACCGTGGCATTGATACAGAAATCAGTCATAATGCCACAAATCATCACGTCTTTTTCTTCCTTTGCAGTCAGATACTCAAGCAGACCACTCTCTTTTTTGAACGCACTGCATACGGACTTGATAAACCGTTTTTCATCAGGCATCGGTTGAAACTCGGAATAAACCTCAAATTCATCATCCCCGATAGAGAATCCGGTATCAGGTCCATCATCATGCTGTACATAAATAACTTCTATGCCTTGTTCTCGAGCTGCTCCAATCAGCTTTTTGATATTACCAACAAACTTTCTGAACTCATATAAGCGTTCATCCACGATACCATTCTGTGCATCTACAACCAATAAAACCATGAATAATCTCTCCTTTTTGAGTTTTTTACTTTGATTCAAATAAACTAAATTCGTATATTATAATAGAGCGTAACTTCTGCTTCGTACACCGATTCAGTCTGAGTATCAAACAGCACCCATTCCACCAAATCGAAGCTGTCCGGATTCTCATGCAGAAATCTAGCAACTGTACGTACCGCAATCTTTGCCGCAAGCACCACCGGAAAACTATATGCTCCCGTTGATATGGAAGGAAATGCAATAGACCTGATTCCATTATCCCTAGCCAGCTTCATAGAATTAAAATAGCAGTTAGCAAGAAGCTCCTCTTCTCTATTCCTTCCACCATTCCATATCGGTCCCACAGTATGTATCACATAATCACATGACAGATTATAGGCTTTTGTTATCTTTGCTTCTCCAGTCTCACATCCGTGAAGTGTCCTGCACTCTGTCAGAAGTTCCGGTCCCGCTGCTCTGTGAATCGCACCATCTTCACCACCTCCGCCTCAAATGGCATCAGAGACAATTTTGCGATTTTGAAAAACTGCTTTCCAAAAGGAATTCCGATAATTGTTATACAACATATCAGACCTGCCACAGCATTTCCAACCGCCATAGGTATTCCTATTATAGAAATGCACCACAAGCAACCTGCCAAAACCCACGACAGTCCACTAAACAATCCACCACATATAAACCAAAGTATATTTCCTAATATGCCCATATCAATATTCCTTCTCTATCTATTCCATGTATGCCATTCATGTACTGTACATCAATAGCATTTGTCAATCTACCTTTTGTCTAAAAGTTGATAGAATAAATTAAGGTATCCTATTCCCAATATCCTTTGACGTGTATTTACCAATTCCTCATATGTCATTATAGTAGTGTGTGCCGATAATCTTCTGATATTTGTATTGATTTCTCTCATAATTGGCACTGCTACGGAAAAAAACATATTTGAATTCAAAACTATATTATCAATGTATTGCTTAAGTTCAATCATAGGATAATTTCTATGTGTACATTTGGAATACTTATTTTTGCTTACTTCAAAAATGCCGTTTTCAGTAACTTAAATCCGCCTGTAAATAAACCCATGTCTCTAACCTCGCTTTCTTATAATGAAAGCCCGCCGGG
>UQNI01000062.1 GCA_900542375.1 uncultured Oscillospiraceae bacterium
ACCTGCTTCGCTTTTTAGAAAACCGTATGCATTGGTTCCTTCTATTAATACAGATGCACTTTTTAAACCGGCTTCTTCTCCGTCCAAGTAATCCAATGTTTTCACTTGGTAACCATGACGCTCACCCCAGCGGCAGTACATACGGTATAACATTTCTGCCCAATCTTGCGCTTCGGTTCCACCCGCCCCTGCATGAAATGTCAGTATCGCATTGTTTCCGTCATACTCTCCTTGCAACAAAGTAGAAAGTCTCTGTACTTCCAGCTCCGATTTAAACTGTTCAAATTCAGCCTGTGCTTCTTCCAATATAGAAACATCTTCAGCCTCGTTTCCCAATTCTATTAATGTTTGTATATCATCAAACTTCTGTTTTAAAGCATTATATTTAGATACTTTATTTTTTAAAGTGCTTGTACGCTGCAATATTTTTTGAGAATGGCTCATGTCATTCCAAAATTCCGGCTCTGCTGCCTGAGCCTCTAATTTCTCAATTTCTTCTCCTGCCGCTTTTAAATCCAAAGCTTCTTCCAAATCAGACAAATCCGGTTTTAATTCGTCCAAAGCCAATTTTAATTCTTCAAATTGAAGCATTCTTATCATCCCTTTATTTCATCTCAAATAACTATATTGTAATAAATAAATTTATCTGTTTTAATTTGAAAATATTTCCTGAATTAGTAGCTGTTATATTATAGTAGAATTACCCGAGAAAGTAAAGCATATTCCAGTGATAATATATGATTGAAAGGAAATTTGAATCAAAACATTGCAGTTTGTAAAATAATTAGGTACAATAAGAAAGAAAATGAACAATAATATAGTACAAATTTTCTTGATTGGTACTATAGATATATTAGAAAGGCATGGTATCTATTATGTCAAAATATACGGGTTTAGAATGTCCTGTCTGCAAAAATACGTTTAAAGAAGATGATGACATTGTGGTTTGCCCCGAATGCGGTGCACCGTATCACAGAACGTGCTACCAAAAAGAAGGTCACTGTATTTATGAAGATAAACATGGTACTGACCAAGCTTGGCAAGCAAAAGAACATGTACATCAGGAGGCGGGAGATAAAAAGTGTCCTCGCTGTGGTACCGTGAATCCTTCCGATTCCTTGTTCTGTTCCAAATGCGGACAATCTCTAAGTTATGACAGCCAAGCACACGGACAAGCACCAACAGATTCCGAACAGTCTTATACGCCTCCAAATCCTCCTCCGGGAGCCGGACCAAATGTTGGACCAACGGGTATGCCATATCCCTTTGACCCAATGGGAGGTGTAAACCCCAAAGACCACATTGAAGGTATTGAGGCAGGAGACATGGCAAAGTTTGTACAAGCAAACACGCCATATTATATGGGAAGATTTTTAAATCTTTCTGCTTTTAAACGAGGACGTTTCCATTTTGCTGCTTTTTTATTTGGCGGCGGTTGGTTTTTATACCGTAAACAATATGTCTTAGGCATTATCTTAACGGCGTTTCAAATTATTTCATCTGTGGCAGCCGGTTTTCTGCAAACATATTATACAATTCCTCTTATGAATGAATTGCTGCCGAATGTAAACAATGTTTCCAAATATTATTGGGGATTTATTCAATCTTGGGATGCGCTTGCAGCAAAATCTCCACTAACGTTATTTTTAGTCATGTTACCAACAATACTAATTTTGCTTCAATTTGTGGAACGGATTTTGTGTGGTATTTTTGCAAATAAGCTGTATTTAAAGCATTGTGTAAAAGAAATCAATCAAATTAAAGTCAATACCACAACAACTCAGGAATATGAAACGCAATTAAAACAAAGAGGCGGTGTTAGCACAACACTTGCATTTTCTCTCATGATTTGTTATGTTATTATTAATTTTATTCCCATGTTTTTTAACGTTTAAATGTTCAGAGAGATGGATTATAAACTAAGGAGTTGACATCATTGAAAGTAAGAAAGGCCGTTATCCCTGCTGCTGGGCTGGGAACACGCGTACTGCCTGCTACAAAGGCAATGCCGAAAGAAATGCTGACCATTGTAGATAAACCTGCAATTCAATACATTGTTGAAGAGGCGGTAAAGTCCGGCATTACAGACATTTTAATTATTACCAACAGAGGTAAAGATGTAATTGAGGATCATTTTGACCGTGTACCGGAATTAGAGGAACGTCTTTTGGCAGGAGGAGATTCCAAAAAGGCCATGTTGGATGAAGTAGTAGATATTTCCCGTTTGGCTAACATTTATTTTGTCCGTCAAAAAGAAACCAAAGGACTTGGTCATGCAGTAAACTGTGCCCGTTCTTTCGTAGGCAATGAGCCTTTTGCAGTTTTGTACGGTGACGATGTTATTATTGGAGAGGATCCTGCTTGCGGACAACTCATTCGTGCATATGAAGAATTTGGTCGCGGCGTATTGGGTGTAAATCAAGTTTCTGCAGAAGCAATCACCAAATACAGTTCTTTAAAAGTAGACCCCATTCGCGATAATTATTTTCTATGCACTGATATGATAGAAAAACCAACCCCTGATAAAATTATGTCTTTATACTCTATTTTGGGCCGTTGTGTGCTTCCGCCTGAAATATTTGATATCTTAGACCAAACACAGCCGGGGGCCGGAGGTGAAATTCAGCTGACAGACGCTATGTGCGAACTGGCACGCCGCGATGGCATGACAGCAGTTGAATTTACCGGAAAACGCTATGACATGGGCAATAAATTGGGAATTATGCAAGCAAATGTTGAACTTGCGCTGCAACATAAAGATATTGGCGCTGATTTCAAACAGTATTTACAAGAATTGACAAAAACTCTTTCATAAAAGATTGACAACGCAGTGATAGTTATGATATAATCACTGCGTTATTCTTTTATATATTATGAAAAATAACAATCCTTACTCTGCCATAGGCAGGGTCTAAAGTCCAAAAGGAGGTGCAATACAATGCCAAATCTAACAAATTCTTATGAAACTGTCATCATCCTATCCAATAACTTAGGTGATGAAGCAATTGCTGCAACAATTGAAAAGTTTAAAAAGTTAATTGCAGACAATGGTGAGGTTGAATCTGTTGAAGATTGGGGTAAACGTAAGTTTGCTTACCCAATCCAAAAACAAAACGAAGGTCACTATACACTGATTAACTTCAAAAGCTCCCCTGAATTTACAGCTGAGCTTGACAGAATTTACAATATTACTGACGGAGTACTTCGTTCTCTTATTGTGAAAAAAGAAGTAAAACCTGCTAAAGCAAAAAAAGCTCCAAAACAATTTGAAGCTGCTAAAGCAGAATAATTGCTGAGGAGGAAAGTGATTCATTATGTTAAACGTTGCAATATTAATGGGCCGTTTAGTTGCTGACCCTGAAATTCGCCATACACCAAACGACATTGCGGTAACAAGCTTTACCATTGCGGTTGACCGCTCTTATGTAAAATCCGGCGCAGAACGCCAAGCGGATTTTATTGATATTGTTGCATGGCGCGCAACTGCAGAGTTCGTATGTAAGTATTTTCGCAAGGGTCAAATGATTGCTGTTCAAGGTTCCATTCAAACCAGATCTTACACAGACAAAGACGGCAATAAACGAAAAGCTTTTGAAATTGTAGCGGATAATGTACACTTTGCTGATTCCAAACGTGATACTTCCGCACCTGCAATGGGCGGTGGTATGTATCAGCAACCTACAGCACGTCCTGAAGTAGCAAGTGCTCCTGCACCGGCTTATACCAGCGGTGATACCGGAGACTTTGAAGAAATTTTGAATGACGATGATTTGCCGTTCTAAATTCTAAAATTCTGAAAATCAAATGTAAAAGGAGGCTTTACCATGTCTGAAAAAAATGAAAGACCGGAAAGAGACAACCGTCGCGGCGGCGCACGTAAAGGCCGTAAAAAAGTTTGCAGCTTCTGTGTTGATAAAGTAGACTGCATCGATTATAAAGATGTTGCAAAACTTCGCCGTTTTATTTCTGAGAGAGCAAAAATTCTACCTCGCAGAGTAACAGGCACATGCGCACATCACCAACGCGAGTTGACAGTTGCAATTAAACGTGCACGTATCATTTCATTGCTGCCATTCAGCAGTGACTGATTCTAAATAGAAACATAGGTCAATGCAGTAAAACTGCATTGACTTTTTGTTTTTTACACTGAAACGTAGTATAATAACTGAATAATAAAAAATGAAAGGAGGTTATCCGTTGCGTATTGATTTTCATACCCATGTTTTTCCTGACAAATTAGCTGAAAAAGCACTTACTTCCATATCAGAACATACAGGCGCTCCCTACTTTACCAATGGAACTGTAGCCGATACGGATGAAAAATTAAAAGAATGGAACGTGGATAGTTCTGTTGCACTACATATTGCGACCAACCCCAAACAACAGTACAATGTAAATACTTGGGCAGCCGAAATTCAAACAGAAAAACGTTTCTGCTTTGGCTCCATACATCCGGACGCACCGGACGCTTTATCAGAGCTGGAACGAATCAAAACTTTGGGACTGTACGGCGTTAAACTTCACCCATACTTTCAGTCATTCAATATAGACGATAAAAAGATGTTCCCTATCTATGACTGCATTTCTTCTTTGAAACTTCCCTTGCTTTTACATGTTGGATTTGACCCTTCTTACCCAGGGGCCACAGAAGGCGTTCCACAGCGTTTGATTACAGTATTGGAAAATTTCCCTCACTTAACAATGATAGCTGCTCATATGGGCGGTCTGGGCTGTTATCAAGAAGCGCAAACGTATCTTTTAGGAAAACCAATCTATATTGATACAGCAATTGCTTCTCATTTTTTAACGCCTGAATTGTTCCACCATATGGTATCAAAACATGATTCACAGCGTATTTTGTTTGGCAGCGACTGTCCTTGGAGTTCATCTCTGGACGAAGCCAAATTGATTGAACAAAGTAATCTATCCTCGGAACAATTGGAAAACATATTTTACAAAAATGCACAGAGAGTACTGCATATACAATAAAAAATAGGTAAGCTGTTATGTATTACAGCTTACCTATTTTTTATGAGCCGGAGCTGACAATCAACACAACATGAGCTCCATATTGCAGTTCATTCCCGGCTTGTTGCTCCTGATAACCAATCACATAACCGGATTCTAAGATATCCGATTGATAAATATAAGAAACCTCAAAACCTTGAGACCTTAATTGTTTTTCAGCTTGTTCATAAGACATTCCTGCTACATTCGGCAATACACGTTTGTATGGTCCCTGACTGATTTCAACTACAATGGTTCCACCCTTTATCATAGTTTCTCCTGCTTTTGGTGTTTGAGAAATGATATATCCTTCAGGAATTTGGTCACTAAACACATATCGTGATGATATTACTTCGTAATCCAATACTTGTTGTGCTGAGCTTGCTTTCACAACAGAATAATTTTCTCCTATCAAGTTAGGAGCTACCATTCTTACTTCTGAAATTTCAGAAGTTTGTGAAGAAAACACCCTTTCCTCGGACACATTGCTGTCTGCTTCTACACTGGAAGTTATAATGAATTCTTCACTCGATTGATTGAAAGATGCCCCACCGTTAAAATTACAAAGAAATAAAATAAGCAAAGCGATTACCAGTACTATCACAGCAGAAATTAAAATCCATACCCATGCCGGTAAAAATTGTTTTTCTTTCGGCTCTTTTATATGCTCCGATGCTTTTATTTTTCTTAATTCATCTTCTGTCAGTTTTGGTATGCTTTGCGTTTCTTCAATCACTGCTGTAATGGTTGGAGAAGCTGACAGTTCTGCACGCAAACGTTCAAAGGTCTGTGTTCTTTTCTGCGGATATACTTGTAATCCATTAGCCAATGAAGTTACAACATGCGGCGGCAGCTCTTTTAATATCCCTGTTGGAATCAGCAATCGCGCATCTTCTTTTCTTTTAATCGCTTTTTCCGGTAAAGTTCCTGTCAAAGCATAAAATAAAGATGCAGTAAAACCATATACATCTGTTGCTTCATGGAATGTTTCTGTTTGACCGTATTGTTCCAACGCAGCACAGCCACTTACCAAGTCGGCCGGCAATCTGCCTCCTTCACGGCGGACTGCTTCAATACAGAAATCTCCCAACTTCATTTTTCCATTTTCCATGATACTGAGAGAATCCAGAGAAATACCATAATGTCCAATTCCATTTTCATGCAATGCACTTAAAGCGGAAAGTACAGGCATAAATAACTTTCTGGCAGCGTTCCAATCTAAATGACCACCGCTTTTTTCGATAAAGTATCGCAAGGAAACCTGTTCATCCCAATCGGAAACGGTATACGCTGTACCATTTTCTTCAAAGATATCATAAATGTGATCTACTGCTGTTAAATCTCGCATATGGGCAATGGTGCGTGAATATGATAAAAATTGTCTCATATAGTCACAGTACAAATCGTAACAGGCCTGATTTGTCAAACTATCCAGACCATTGATGTCCCTTTGACATAATGTTTTGGGAAAGTATTCACGAATCGCAATTTTATTCTTCAGCACTTTGTCATAACCAATATAAGTAAAGCCTTGACTACCGTGCTTTTTCGCTCTACCTACAAGATATCTTCCTTGCAGCAGTGTTTCATAGGGTAAGGCAAGAGGCAGTTGAGGTTCATCTACAAGATGTCCGCATTTTAAGCAGGTATGGTCCTCAAACAACGGTTCCATACAATTCATACATCTTCTCTCTTCCGTTTTCATGCCTATCACCTCCCCTATCAAGCATTTGTTTACACAAGATTACGCATCCAGCGGATTCTCCCAGTTGTGCCATACATTTTGTACATCGTCATTGTCTTCCAGAGAATCCAACAATTTTTGCATTTTGACTGCAATTTCGTCATCGGTTATTTCCGTATAAGTGCTTGGTACCATTTCAACTTCTGCGGATATAAATTCATATCCTTTATTGGTCAGCGCATCTAAAACGGCACTGAAATCTTCAGGAGCTGTTTCTATTACAAATACATCTCCATCTGTCTGAAAATCAGAAGCACCTGCTTCCAGACTGTCCTCCATGACCGTATCTTCGTTTCGTCCTTCTTTATCTACAATCAGCATTCCTTTTTGCTCAAACATAAAAGAAACACAGCCAACAGTCCCCAAATTACCGCCGGATTTATCAAAGTAATGACGTACATCACCTGCAGTACGGTTTCTGTTATCTGTCAGCGCTTCTACAATCACAGCAACACCGCAAGGACCATAACCTTCATATACAATGCTTTCAAATTTTTCACCGTCAGTTTCGCCGGCAGCCTTTTTAATAATGCGTTCTATATTATCATTTGGTACATTGCAGGCTTTTGCTTTTGCAATGCAATCTTTTAATTTTGAGTTGGAGTTAGGGTCCGACCCGCCTCCTTCTTTTACCGCTACAGCCAATTCTCTGCCGATTTTGGTAAAGATTTTTGCTTTGGCTCCGTCCGTCTTTTCTTTTTTTCTTTTGATATTATTCCATTTAGAATGTCCTGCCATAATGACTTTCCTCCTGCAAATTTGTCACCACACATCATATCATAAAACCGATATATTGGCAAGCAATAATCGTTTGACTTCATTTTGCAGTTCCTTGGTATTCAGCGGTTTACAGTCCGTATTCCCTGCTGAAACGGTTCCGATTAATTTTGTATTCATGACTGAAAATGTCAGCTGTAATTGCTGCTGCATCATTTCTACACCGCGTTTGTCATTCGAACCGTAAACAGACAATAAAAAAGCCTTTTTCGGCTTTTCAAAAGGATATTTGATATGACGTGAAACATACGCTTCGTAATATTGCTGTGTTCTGTCAAACACAGCTTTTAAAGGCGCGGGAAAACTAAGACCGTATACAGGCGTCGCCACAACCACCACATCTGCATTGCGATACAATGTGTCAAACAATTGATAATCAGGAATGCTGCATCCCTCTTTTTGTCGACAAAAACCACAAGCAGTACACGGTGCCATATTTTCTTGATATGCATGGAATGTATAAATGTTTGTATTCGGATAAACATTCTCCCATTCCTGTATAAATATTTTTAATAACTCTTTGGTAAAACCACGTTCTCTTGGAGAACCATATAATACGAGCATATTTTTTTCCATCATTGCAGTTCCTTATCAATACTATACTTCAAGCTTATTCATTACGCCGGATTTATACAAACAATTGAATTGATAGGCGTTGTCTTACTTAAAATCTATCTTGTACTCAGTATAACAAATATATCACTATTTATCAGCAATATAAATCTATTTTCTATCACGATATATCATAATGTTAAAAAAGCTGAGAGACTGATAAAATCAGTTTCTCAGCTTTTTTACTCCTTTTCATTTTCCGTTTTACCTACTGAAACTATGTGAAAAGCATATAAAAGCACAATCAACGTGTAAATGTATCTCCGGGATGCAGCCATAATGTGTTGCCATCATTGCTCTTCAGCACCATAGTATCCGGACCGACTCGCGTAAAGATAAGCTCGTCATACAAAAATCTTCCGCTTTGGTCATAGCATCTCAATGCAACGGATACATCTCCATTATATTGTGGTGCACATCCACCAATATAATGGGAACTCATTGTCCAGATATATTCTACACCATCTACCGTAATAATTCTGTCTGTATTAAAAATTTCCTCACTATACCCATCCAAACGAGCAAAGTAATGACATGAAATTTCCATAGAAAGATTCTGTTCCATTTTAATGGTATGTACCGTTAATGCCGAATCTTTAGGAATATTCCATTCTGTGCTGCAGTTAGCTGGATCCGTACTATAAAAAGACCACACACGCTCTCCCATAACAGGATATTTTACATTAAGCTCCGATTCGGATGAATATCTATCCTGCTCTTGTAAAGATGTATTGTTATTTTGAGGAATAGGATTCTCAGAAGTTATATGTTTTCCCTCTGATGAAGATGTGGAATGAGATGTTTCCTCGTATTTCTGCACGGTCGGTTGGTTATCCTGCGGCACAGTCAATAAAGCTTTATTAGACTGAACTATTTCAGATGTAACTAAAATTTGTCCATGACTTTTTGAAATAATATTTCCTATTTCATCCACTAATAAATCGTCATCTTGAATCTCTATTCCTGTTTTGGTATCGATAATGACCCCATCGTCAGACACTGTATAAGATTGATAAACAGATACATCTTCAATTGGAGACAGGGAAGAGACAACATCGGAAGAAATATCTGAAGAAGTATCATCCACAGTGGATGATACGGAAGATTCATTGTTATCCTGTTTATTGTTTCCGCAAGCGCTTAAGAC
>UQNI01000063.1 GCA_900542375.1 uncultured Oscillospiraceae bacterium
ATGAACCAAAATTTGAAGACTTGGACGATTTTCTGGATTCTTTGCTGCGTGGTAGAGAAATCGTAATTGAATATCATGGAAAACAATACGGTATCTTTTATCTTGAAAAAGGTTTTTATGTGGCACAATCTTACCATGATGAAACAGGAAAATTATATCGAACTCCGGATGAAGCACTGGAATACACTATTGACGGTACCAAGCTAAGGGACATTATTACAGTTGTAAATGTTGTTCAAAGAAACTTTTAATTGCCTAGCAAACCCAGAATAAAAATTTTTAGAAATAAGGTATAATAAAAATGAACTATATTAAATGTTCAAAATTTGAAGACTTAGACGACTTCCGCGATTCTTTGCTGCGCGGCAGGGAGATTGTATTTAAATACAACGGAAAAGAATACGGTATCTTTCTTTTTGATGATGGCATTCATGTTGCACAATCTTACCATGATGAAACCAAAAAAGTGTATTCAACACCGGACGATGCATTGAAATACACCATTGACGGCGTTAAAATCAAAGATATCATTACCACTGTAGAAATTGTTCATAGAGGTATTTAAAAATACGATTTAAAAAGATAAAATCACGCCTTGCTATAAAATCTTTATGAGTCGGAAATCATCTATGAAATTTTATACGCTAATTTATCACGCTTGTATTTTTATACGAACAAATAAACAAGGGAAGCCGGAGTGTTACACGTTCGGCTTCCCTTGTTTATTTGTTATATATAATTCTGACAATAAATGAACCTTTTTATAGAGATGCCAGCTCCAATTCTTCTACCGCTTGGTCCAGAAATATTTTTCCGTCTAAATGATCCAGCTCATGGCATAAACACTTAGCCATTTCACCTTCTCCTGTAATGATAATCTCTTCTCCATGCTCGTTCAGCGCCTGCACTGTTACTGCTTGAGGCCGCACGGTCTTTGCCACTCTATTTGGAAAACTGAGGCAGCCTTCCATACATTCTTGTTCACCTTCAGACTTGATTATCTTTGGATTTACCAGTTTTAAATACCGGTCACAATAATCAATAACAACCAACCTTCTTAAAATACCAATTTGATTTGCAGCCAGCGCTGCACCACTTTCCGTATGATGCAGAGTGTCCATCATATCATCAAGAAGTTGTCGTACTCTGTCATTCACTTCTTCCACTTCCCTGCAAGATTTTCTTAACACAGGGTCATCATTATATCTTAATTCCCGAATTGCCATACTTCTCTCCTTTTCTGAATCATATATCATTCTTAGGCACTCTATCAAATTAGAATACAATCCATCATTCAATTCAGCCAATAGACGGAAAAGGGGGTTGTATTTTTTAATAAGGAATCCCAGCTTACCTATATCTATTTGCTGTTTATACTTTTTCATATACTATATACATAATTCTGATAGAAAGTCAACCATACACAATAGGCTATCACAACATTTTTACAAATAGGAATAAAGAAAACAGCTGCCTGATAAAGCAGCTGTTTTTTGTTATTTGGTTAATTGATAAACATTGGAATCTTCCGTAAAGTTTTGTACATTATAAAGCAGCAACACATCTGTAATGCCATTTTTCTCCATATAGTCCATAGTACTTTGTCTGTATGCGCGTAAATCAATCATATGCACTTCTTCATAATCATTTACGGCAAACGGAGCAAAACTGTTTGCATAGGAATCTTTAACAATTAACAATTTCTTGCCATTCTTATTACCTGTGGTAATCTTTGTAATGGCCTGATTTCCGTTTAAGAAAGCGGAATATTTATCTTTTTCATTTAAATATTTCTCTTCAATTAAAGAATTGGAGGTCTCCGTTACTTTATCTCCTGCACGATACTCCACTTCCAAGGGATATTCATTCGGATTTTTATAATACATAATGGTTTCAGGCTGTACGGTATAAAGATTTGCCTTTGAGTAAGTGGTACCTAAAAACTGGTCGCTCAACACCTCAGACTGATACCAAGATAATGGTTTTTGTTCAATTCCCATCTCTTTACAAAATTCTTGATAAGCATAGTATACGCCCAGGGACGTCCAGTGATGGTCTGTCTTATAAAAGATATCTTCATCTTTATGAGCACTGAGCGCATCTGTTACGTCTATAAATCCCGGCAAAGCTTCCTTCATTTGTGCTATTAGCTCTTGCTGATCCACTTCGGGCGCAAACAGCGGCAGTTTATCTTTCAAAATATCGTTGGCTGTGGGAACAATCATAGCCTTTACTTCGATGCCGAATCTATTCTGCACTTTTTGTGAAAATTCTTTGGCTGCCGTCAGATTACCTTGAAATCTGCCATAATCATAAGACCAGAATTGTTCTATTAAATATCCGTCTTTTGCAAAATAGACTCCACCGGAATCTTTTTTCTGTGCTCCCAACTCTACCAGTGATTTTAGTCCTACCCACTGGTCACGGAACATAAAATGGTCGGATATGTAGGTTTCAAAATCCGTCGTCCAAATTTGTTTTGTTTCACGCCCGGTTTCATCTACTGTGGGAGTGCCTACAAACAAACTTTCCCATGTTAGCTTAGGAAACTCTGCCAACACACGATTCTCATTTTCAGAAAAATCCTTTTTGGGCATTGCCGCGTTTACAATGGCAATTGTAGCTACAATAAGTACAAATACAATGGTCATAACTCTTGCACGTATTTTCATACAATCACCTCCTAGAATCTAAAATATAAGAACGGGTTGTATGTACTGTTTACCAAAAATGCAACCGAAACCACAAATATTGCAATGATAAAAACATTCTCGATAATCATAGCAGCCCATGTTTTGGTTTGTACCATAGACATAATTTTTCTTCCTAATTTTGCAGGCAAAGGTGTGCTTGCAACAATCAAAATTAAAATTAGTACAAGATTGGATAGCAACAAATACAATGACATATTGTCAACCAACTGCAAACCACCAAAACCAAACATACCTTTTAAATACTCCCAACCCTTTGTCATATCGTCAAAGCCAAAAATGACCCAACCGATTACAACAAAAAACAGGGTATAAACATGAGAGAAAAATGCCGGAATTTTCTTCAAAACTTTTAGTAAGAACAGCTTTTCAATGATGAGCAGAACGCCGTAATACCCGCCCCAAATTAAAAAGTTCCAGCTGGCTCCGTGCCAGAAGCCCGTACAAAACCACACAATAAGCAAATTAAAAATTTGACGTATCAAACCTTTTCTGTTACCGCCAAGCGGAATATATACGTATTCTCTAAACCAAGTTCCCAGTGAGATATGCCATCTGCGCCAAAATTCTGTAATGCTTTTTGAGATATAAGGATAATCAAAGTTTTCGAGAAATTTAAAACCAAGCATTTGTCCAAGACCAATGGCCATGTCGGAATAAGCAGAAAAATCAAAATAAATTTGGAACGTAAATGCCAAAGCTCCAACCCAGGTCCCAACTACACTCATGCTAGAAACTTCCATGGCTGAAAGCTGCGTCCAAACCTGACCAATGGTGTTGGCCAATAAAACCTTTTTGGCCAATCCCGTAACAAATCGCTTAATTCCATAGGCAAACATGTCCGTACTTTCGCGGCGGTTATCCAATTGGTCCGCAATGGTAGTATAACGTACAATCGGGCCTGCCACCAATTGAGGGAATAAGGCAACATAGGCGCCAAACGACACAAAGTTTTTTTGTGCAGCCGCATCACCGCGGTAAACATCAATGACATAGGACATCATTTGGAAAGTATAAAATGAAATACCAATGGGAAGTGTTAAATTGAGCAGTGGAATGGACGTCCCAAACCAAGCATTGATATTGCCAATAAAAAAGTCGGTATATTTAAAAAATCCAAGTATACCTAAGTTTAAAACAACTGAACTGGCTAAAATCCATTTTGCGGACGTTTTGCCTTTGTACTTTTGCACCAAAGCACCGTACACAAAATTCAAAATTGTAGAAAACAACATCAACACTACATAGAATGGTTCTCCCCACGCGTAAAATACCAAGCTCGCAATAAACAAAATAAAATTTCTTATTTTTCTGGGCGAGATAAAGTAAATACCAAAAACAATAGGGAGAAATACAAACATGAAGTTTAAACTGCTAAAAACCATGTTATTTTTCTCCGTTTCACCTATTATCATTTCTATGATCTAATTTTCATATGTTTTTTATTATACAACAGTTTATAGAACTTTCACAATGAAATTCTGCAAATACTATGATAAAATTTTCACAATTATTTTATGCAAAAATAATCGAAATTTTATATGTTATACAAACAAAATTTTTTGTATCAACTACTGGTATTCCAGTTCTTTTTCAGTACTACATCTAGATATCAACCTATGTCTATGTTCAACGTTAAAAATGAGATATGGGATTCTACAGAGACAAAAGATACACCATACCTCATTTTCACTTCACGGTCGGATACTGTGCCACACCCGGCAATGGTGAACATGACACATAACACAAAAAACAACAGAAGCCATTTGATTCTCATATTGTTTCCTCCCCAAAACAGTATGAGTCAATATAATAACGTTTACACAAAAAAGGAGAATGAAACATTCTCTTTCCTTACTATGCACCTATAATAGATAAAATAAGCTGATTGGATACCAAAAAACCCTTTGGTGTCAGCGCAAAACCGTTCTTTTTCATATGAACCAAACCTGCAGCTTCATACCGCTGTGCCCGTTTGATATAAGATTGCGGAAGTGGTTCCTGAAATTTATGATACCAAATTTCATTCGTCAAACCATCTGTTAACCGCAGCGCCAACATTACAAATTCTTCTTTATCTCCGCCCTGTCCGTCCATAATTGGTGGGTTTCCTTTCAGAAATGAGTAAAGATTCCTATCATAATAAAATCTTTCTCCTTTGAGAAAAGAGTGAGCAGACGGTCCTATTCCTAAGTATTCCTTTCCCTGCCAATATTTTGTGTTATGCTTGCTGATTTGCAACATTCCGTTTGCATCCTTTTGGGCAAAATTAGAAATTTCATATTGATGGTATCCTCTGCTCTCCAATTCCTCTACCATACATAGATAAAAATCTCCCATTTGGTCATCATCCGGCAAAAGGAGCGTATTTTGTTGCTGACCGTATGGCGTGTTCGGCTCTATTTTCAGCAAATAAGCAGAAATATGGCTTTCTCCTGCATTATGACAAAACGCAATAGACTCTTTTAAACTCTGTTCCGTCTGTTTTTGAATTCCTACCATTAAATCCATAGATACATTTGTAATTCCAGCCCTATGCGCAGCTTTGACCGCCATCTCAGCCTGCTTTGCTGTGTGTGTTCTGCCCAATAAATCCAGCTCTTCCGCATGTGCGGACTGCATTCCAATTGATATGCGATTGACTCCTTTTTGTGCAAGTGCATCGAGCAAATCTTCCAACTGTCCCGAAGGATTCACCTCTACTGTGATTTCTGCCTGCTCCAGCCCAAAACAGTTCTTTGCCTCATCTATGATACTACATAAACGGTTTGCCCCCAAAGTACTGGGGGTTCCACCTCCAAAATAAAGCGTATCTGCATTTCCGCCAAACACATTTCTATATGTATATAATTTATCAATAATACAATCAGTATAATCTCTCATTTGTTTTGTATGGGTTAATGAATAGAAATCGCAATACGGACATTTTTGCGTACAAAACGGCACGTGTATATAAAGGCCAATCGGTTCCATGTTGCTCCTCCTAAAATAATTTTATTTATCATATCATATTTTATCATACTTTTACATATTGTAATGTGTAAGCCATAATTTGCTAAAAAGGCAGCACCACAAATACATAGGAGTAAGAATACGCTTTTTCTTACAATGATGTAACGCAAAAACTCTCCGAGCTTTTATCAAGTCGGAGAGTTTTTGTGATTTCAAAACAGTTCTGTCAGCAACTGTTTATGATTTTCGTTTTTTCGATGTAACAGCATCAATCATGACTTTAATGATTTGAATTACAACTGTTGGTGCAAAAGCCAAGCCTGCAATTGCGCCAATTTGCATACCATTTAGAGGAGATACATCAAATACACCTTGAACTCCCGGAATAAACAATGCACAGCTTAATAAACCAACGCCAATTACAAATGCACCTATTGTATATAAATTGGTATGAATTCCTAATTTAAAAATAGAACTTTTGGCCCTGCAGTTAAATCCATGGAACAAACGTCCTAAACAAAGTGTAGCAAATGCCATCGTACTTGCCGTCATAGCATCCGTTTGCAGACCGATAAAAAAGGCTCCTACTGTTGCAATGGCAAGCAAAACACCTTGATATCCTGTATCTATCAAAAAGTCTTTTGTTAAAATAGATTCTTTACTGCTGCGGGGTTTTTCATTTAATAAATCCTTTGAGGATTTTTCCATACTGATTGCCAAAGCAGGCAAACTATCTGTAAGCAAGTTGATAAACAACAAATGTACTGCTGTAAACGGCACCGGTAATCCGAAAATAGAAGTAAACAATACAACCAAAATACCTGCAGTATTACCGGACAACAAAAATTGAATGGAGTTTTTAATATTATTATAAATATTTCTGCCGTTTGTTACCGCTTTGACAATGGTCGCAAAGTTATCATCTGTTAGAATCATGGATGAGGCATCTTTTGATACTGCTGTACCTGTAATACCCATAGCAATACCAATATCCGCCTTTTTCAAGGCAGGCGCATCGTTTACACCATCGCCTGTCATCGCTACAATTTGGCCCTTCTTCTGCCACAAGTCCACAATACGGATTTTATGTTCCGGTGATACACGAGCATATACTGAGATTTTCGGCAGCAATTCGGACAGTTCCTCGTCTGAAATTTTATCCAGCTCTGTACCAATCATGACCAAATCGCCTTCTTTAAAAATGCCGATTTGTTTTGCAATGGCAGAAGCCGTTACTTTATGGTCACCTGTAATCATAATCGGTTTAATTCCTGCACGAATACAATTTTGAACCGCTTGGGCAGATTCTTCTCTCGGCGGGTCAATCATACAAATAAGTCCTACAAAGGTGTATCCCTGCTCATCATGTAAATCAATCTTTTCATCGTCTTCTTGTTTTTGGGCAAAAGCCAATACACGAAGACCATTCTCAGACATTCTTTGATTTTCATTTTGGATTCTCAATTTGTCTTCTTCCGTAATCGGACGTACAACACCATCATCCAATATATCTGTTACTCGGTCCAGCAATACGTCTACTGCACCTTTTGTCACCATATATAATGTATCATCTATGCGGTGAAGTGTGCTCATCAATTTACGGTCGGAATCAAACGGAATTTCTGCCAAACGTGGGTATTGCTCCAGTTTGTCATAATAGTCCCCATTATGCTTCATATAATAATCCACCAAACTGGTTTCGGTGGGGTCACCCAAAGTTTTACCGTCTGTCACAGTAGTATCATTACATAAAATTGAAGTTAAAAACAGTCTGTCTTTGCTGCCGTCTCCATAACAAAAATAATCTGTTACAGTCATTTTATTTTGTGTTAATGTACCTGTTTTATCAGAACAAATAATGGATACACATCCCAGTCCTTCCACTGCACGCAAGTTTTTAATAATGGCGTTCTGTTTCGCCATTCTTGATGTACCAATTGCCAAAGAGATAGTAACAATGGAAGACAGCGCTTCCGGAATTGCTGCTACAGCCAAGGCTACCGCAAACATGAGGGAATCCATAATAGCTGCAAATAATTCATTTCCCGGCAGCTCATGATACAAAGTAAGACCAAATACAATAAAGCAAATTGCCATAATGATTAAAGATAACTTTTTACTGAAGTTATCGAGGCTTACTTGAAGCGGAGTTTTACGTTCTTTTGTATCGTTCATCAGCTTCGCAATTTTTCCGATTTCCGTATTCATACCCGTACCTGTAACAGCTACCAAAGCACGACCGTACGTTACCATAGAACCGGAAAATACCATATTTACCTGGTCACCCAGTGCCAGTTCTTCCTTGTCAATTGCATCACAGTGTTTATGAACCGCTTCAGACTCACCTGTCAACGCACTTTCATTCACCTGCAAAGAATAGTTTTCAACCAATCTTCCGTCAGCCGGAATCATATCCCCGGCTTCCAAAGCCACAATATCGCCTACTACAATATCTTTGGCATCAATTTCTATCTTTTGTCCGTTGCGTATTACTTTTGCCACCGGAGATGACAAAGCCTTTAAACTTTGCAGCGATTTTTCTGCCTTAAAATGTTGTACAGTACCTAAAATAGCATTCAGGATAATTACTACCAAAATAACAATCGTGCTCTCATAGTTTCCTGTCACCAACGAGATAATTGCCGCCGCAATTAAGATAATGACCAGCAAATCCAAAAATTGCATTAAAAATACTTGAAATACATTTTTAGACTTTTTCTCTTCCAGTTCATTGCGTCCATAAGCTGCACGCTGTTCCTCCACTTTGGCATCATTCAAACCATCGGTTGTGGTACCTAAATTGGAAAGGACTTCTTCCGTCGTTTGCTGAAAGAAGTGTTTCATGGATATTCCTCCTAACATTACATACACGGAAACAGCAAAGCAGACAATAAAAAAAGACTTTTATTACGACCCGAAAGCCGTAATAAAAGTCTTGCTATTTCAGATACAAGCGAGCTTTTTAAAAAAGCCGGAATGTCGCACTGTATCACAGATATCTCTGCCAGCTACTCCCTTTTAACTTGCCAATAATGTACCATATTTTTTTTAAAATGTCAACTACAAAATTAAAATTGTGACAATCTTTTTGCAATATTATTATTGTATGACAACCGTTGAAAAATGTATATTGAAATGTATCATATTTTTATTAATATGAAAGAAGAGTATTTCATGATAGTTTTTTAAATATTCTGTAATCCCATATAAATTTAACCTTTCGACAGAAGCAAATAGCAAGACAAACATGGAAAGGAACGTCTTTCAATCTCCAATATTTTGGCTGTTATGAGAACGTTTTAATATTTATTGGTTAGAAATTGCGAAGCAATTTCTTTTATGTTATAACAACCTAGCAACAAATACAAAATCAAA
>UQNI01000064.1 GCA_900542375.1 uncultured Oscillospiraceae bacterium
TAAGGTCGGGAAACTTGGTGCAATACGGATATTGGAGTCTTTCGGATCTTTTCCATATGGATAAGTAGCGCCTGCATCTGTCAAAGTGACACCTGCTTCTTTGCAAAGCGCTACCACACGTTTTGCACAACCTTCCATTACATCTACACTGATAAAATATCCGCCGTGAGGAGTGGTCCAAGATGCAACACCAACAGGAGCCAATTGCTTTTGCATGGTCTCCAAAACGATGTTGAATTTGGGCTGCAATAATTCCTTATGTTGATTCATAATAGTCTCAACGCCATTCATGTCTTTTAAAAAACGTAAGTGACGTAATTGGTTTACTTTATCAGGTCCAATGGTTTGGAAAGAAAGACGTTTGCGAATATTGGCAAGTGTATTTTTGCTTCCTGCCATAGCTGCAACACCGGCGCCGGGAAACGTAATTTTGGACGTAGAAGCAAATATAATAGGTAAATCTTCATTTCCTTGTTTTTTGCATTCGTCCATTAGGTTCAACAATTGGTCAGGAGTATCTGTAATGTTGTGTACGCAATATGCATTGTCCCAAAAAATTTTAAAATCTTTTGCGGCTGGTTTCAGTGCTGCAAAGCGGCGTACTGTTTCGTCAGAATACGTAATGCCTTGAGGATTGGAATATTTGGGAACACACCAGATTCCTTTTATGCTGGCATCTGTATTGACCAACTGTTCTACCATATCCATATCAGGTCCGTGTTCTGTCATTGGTACAATTATCATTTCAATGCCAAAGAATTCCGTAACACCAAAGTGACGGTCATACCCCGGACAAGGACAGAGAAATTTTACAGTTCCTTGTTCTGCCCAAGGTTTACAGTTTGCAAATCCACTGTACATGGCCGAGTTAACGGTATCAAACATCATATTTAAACTGGAGTTTCCGCCTACAATCACATCATTTGCATCTACACCTAATAAATTGCCAAAAAATTGGCGCATTTCAGGCAATCCGTCTACAACACCGTAATTGCGGCAGTCATCGCCTGCTTCTGCGTTGTAATCAGATGTGGAATTCAAAATATCCATCATCGGCATGGAAAGATCCAATTGTTCCGGACCGGGTTTGCCTCTGGACATATTTAAATTTAATCCCTGCGCTTTGTATGCATCATATCTTGCTTGTAAATCGGCTTTTTCTTTTTCAAGCGCTTCTTTAGACATAGAATCATAATATTCAGTGTTCATTTGCGTATCTCCTCTAACCAAAATTGCATAAATGTCTTAAAACCTTACTTATTCTACACTCATTTTATAAAAAATGCAAGTTAATTTTAATAATCTTGCATTTTGCTCAAATCGTGAATCTTTGTGTAAACTTTTCTGTAGGTTTCTTCCAGTGATTCTCCTAATATACGAGCGGCTTTGGCCGCACTCTCATATTCTACATAATATTTCTTAATATGATGATAGGTGCATATTTTACAATCAATGGTTTGAGAACCAATTTGTATCGGCTTTATTTCTCTTGCCATAATGTTACGTTTTGCAAAGGTTTTACGCAATCCAATGGCTGTTGTTTCTTGGAAAATGGTTTCTGTTATGATTTGTTCCAGCTCCGGTTGGCATAGTACGGTTAATTCATAGGCAGGACGATTCTTCTTCATATAAATCGGAGTAAAATATACATCGGCAGCGCCAAGTTCTAATAGACGTGTGTGGCAATAAGCCAGTTGTTCCGGAGTGCTGTCATCAATAGCGCTTTTTAAAATACAGATTTCATCTCCATGTGTGTCTATGATTTCAGAAATCAGCATAGCACGCACTACATTCGGATGAGCAAACTCTTTTTTGCCTGCGCCAACGCCTATTTTATCAATGGTGAATTTTGGAGGCAGTGTAAATGTATTTGCCAATGCTGCAACAATGGCTGCACCGGTTGGAGTGATCATTTCACCTTTATTTTCCGTGATTCTCATTGGTATGGAAGCCGACTGTACCAAACGCAACGTGCATGGGGTAGGTACCGCTGTCAATCCATGGTGACATTTTGTAAATCCGCTGCCTTCATATAAAGGGGAGCAGATGATATGGTCAATATGTAAAAAATCAAGACAAACAGCGACGGTAATGATATCCAGAATGGAATCATCGCTTCCTACTTCCTGAAAGTGGACTTGATGTGCAGGCATTCCATGAACAAAACCTTCTGCCTGCGCCAGTACATGAAATATTTTTTTCGCTGTTTCTTTGGCTTTGTCTGAAATTTCAGATGCGTCAATGATATGTTCAATTTCAGCAAGACAACGGCCTGAATGGTCGTGATGAGTATGGGAATGTGCATGCTCGTGTTCATGAGAATGCTTACAGGTGGAATGATTTGTGTGAATATCAAACGCGACTGCGGAAATTCCTTGTTTGTCTGTTTTGCTGATGTCAATTTCAAACTGCTCCAACGGTACGGTGTGAAGCTGGTTGAGCAAAAATTCCCGGTCAACGCCCAGGTCTATCAAAGCTCCGGCTGCCATATCGCCGCTGATACCGGAATAACATTCAAAATATAATGTATTCATGGAAACTTCCTTTCTTTTTTATCAACATATTTGATAAAAAGGATGCTTTCTCAAACCGTGGTCAAAGCATCCTTTTGTATGTCATTCTGTTATATTTGATTCTGAGCCGCATTTACAATTAAGCGATTGATTTGTGCCGCCATATAACCGCCGCCAAACCCGTTGTCTATGTTGACGGTTGCCATACCTGTGGCACAAGAATTAATCATGGTCAGCAAAGCGGAAATTCCTTGCAGATTTGCACCGTAACCGATGCTGGTAGGTACGGCAATGACAGGTTTGTCTATTTGTCCTGCCAATACAGATGCCAATGCGCCTTCCATCCCCGCTACCGCAACCACTGCATTGGATTTGCGAATATCAGGCAAAGCGTCAATCAAACGGTGGATGCCGGAAACACCAATATCATAAATGCGATTTACATTCGCCCCGCATAATTCGGCAGTGACAGCAGCTTCTTCTGCTACAGGGATATCCGAAGTTCCTCCCGTACAAATCGTTACCAATCCATGTTGTTTTGGTTTATTTTTATATGCGTATAATATGCGAGCCGTATCATGATACTGTACGTGGGGAATCATAGGAAGAATCGCATTTGCTTGTTCTTTTGTCACTCGTGTGGCCAAAGCAATTTGGTTGCGTTCATACAATGTATTGAAAATATCACGGAAATGTGCAACCGTTTTTCCTTGTGCAAAAATAACTTCCGGAAATCCTGTTCGTAATTGTCTGTGATAATCCAGTTTGGCATATTCCATATTATGATAAGGCAAATCCTTTAACTGTTCCATAGCTTGTTCCACAGAAAGTTCATGATTTTGGACAGCCTGTAATAATTCTTTCGTTAACATTGGTTACCTCTTTGTTTTTGATAAGGTTCATCCATACTGCCTGAACGGAACCCTTTCATATCTAACGTAATATAATCAAAGCCAATTTGTTTTAGGAGAAGAATCAAATCTGACTTTTGATAAAATGTGAAAAATTGTTCTGAGGGAATCTCAATACGTGCAATGGTATCATGCATACGGACACGATTCACAGGAAATCCGTTCTCACATAGCAGTTGTTCCGCTTTTTGAATTTTCTCAAGTTTTTCTTTGGTAATCAGCGTATGATAAGGAAGCCGTGTAGCCAGGCAAGAGGAAGAAGGAGTATCTGATGAAGAAAGCCCAAAATCAGCTGCCATTTGCCGTACTTCCTGTTTTGAAATATGACAGTCGGCCAAAGGACTGATAATATCTAACTCTCGCAAAGCGCGGATGCCGGGACGATGCTGGTGTAAATCATCCAGATTGGTTCCATCCATGCATGTGGAGTAACCATGCTGAACTGCCCAATCCTTTAAAATGGAAAAGAGCATATGCTTACATTGATAACAGCGGTCCAATGGATTTTTCATAATATTGGGATTAGTAAATTCATCAAGCTCAATGACGTAAAAAGGAACGCCGATTTCCTGCGCTATGTTTTCTGCTGTATTTTGATTCCCTACAGGGTGCAATGTGGTTTGAAAATAGACAGCAGCCACCTTAGGTACTGTCTGTGCAGCAACCTTTAGCACAAGACTGCTGTCCACTCCTCCGGAAAAAGCGACGCAGATGCCATTTGGGGCATAGTTGGACAAATATGTTTGCAATTGTTCTAGTTTTGTTTGCATAGGGTTCTCTCTTATTTCTATTTTGTATGGATTAAAATTCTGCATTTCCTGTTGTTCTTGGAAAAGGCAAGACATCACGAATATTGGAAATACCGGTTAAATACATTACCATGCGCTCAAATCCCAGTCCGAATCCGGCATGTTTTGTTCCGCCAAAGCGGCGTAAATCCAAATACCACCAGTAGTCTTCTTCCTTTAGACCTGCTTCCTGCATACGTGTCCGTAAAAGGTCCAGACGCTCTTCACGTTGACTGCCTCCAATTATTTCTCCAATTCCGGGCACCAATAAATCCATGGCGGCAACAGTTTTACCATCGTCGTTCAAACGCATATAAAACGCTTTGATTTCTTTTGGATAGTCTGTTACAAATACAGGCTTTTTAAAAATTTGTTCTGTTAAGTACCGTTCATGTTCTGTTTGCAAATCAATACCCCAGGCAACAGGATATTCAAATTCAGCTCCGCAATTTTGCAGTTGTTCAATGGCATTGGTATATGAAATACAAGCAAATTCTGACGTTACAATGTGGTTTAATCGTTCCAATAGCCCTTTATCCAAAAATTGATTGAAAAATGCAAGGTCATCTGGACAAGTTTCCATGACAAAAGATATGATAAATTTAATTAAGTCCTGTGCAAGCAGCATGACATCCTGCAAATCCGCAAAAGCAATTTCAGGTTCAATCATCCAAAATTCTGCGGCATGACGCTGTGTATTGGAATGCTCGGCACGGAAAGTAGGACCAAATGTATAGATATTGCCAAACGCCATTGCCATACACTCGCCTTCCAACTGGCCCGATACCGTCAATGATGTTGGTTTTTGGAAAAAGTCTTGTGTATAGTCGATGTTTCCCTGTTCGGTTTTGGGAGGTTGCTCTAATTCTAATGTTGTAACACGGAACATTTCGCCTGCTCCTTCACAATCGCTTCCCGTAATAATGGGGGTATGAGCATATAAAAATCCACGTGTTTGAAAAAATCGATGAATTGCAAAGGAGGCGGCAGAACGAACGCGGAACGCAGCGCTATAGGTATTGGTACGCGGACGCAAATGGGCAATGGTACGCAAATATTCTAAGGAATGACGCTTTTTTTGAAGCGGATATTCCGGTGAAGAAGCGCCCTCCACATGAATCTGTTTTGCGTGCAGCTCAAATGGTTGTTTTGCATCGGGGGTTAAAACAAATGTGCCTGTTACGCAAAGCGCGGTACCAACGTTTTGTTTGGCAATTTCTTTATAGTTGGAAAGAATTGTTTCTTCAAATACAACTTGGACACCTTTAAAACAACTGCCATCATTTAAATCGATAAATCCTAGTGATTTGGAATCTCGCAAACTGCGTACCCAACCGCATACGGTTATATCAATATCTTTATAATTATTTGGTGTTTGATAGAGTTGTGCAATGGTTGTTCGTTTCAAACAAAAGTCCTCCTTTTTCTATTTGCCATGTATAATTTTATAGATGATATTATAACATAAAAGAAATTGTGAAACAATTTCTAACCTATAAATGTTAAAACGTTCTTGCCAACAGCCAAAACTTTAGTTTTGTTGTCGTTGCCAGGTTGTTATAGCATAGAAAGTTCTTGTCAATTACCAAAATTCTGAATATGGAAAGATGTTCCTTTCTATGTTCATATTGCTACTTGTCTCGAGGATGTTATGACATAAGGTGGATAGGTGCAAGTATATTAGAAATATTTTATTATTCTCAAAAAAATTTAAAAATAAACCTTGCTTTTTTATCATACATAGTGTATACTATCAAAGGTGTTCAGCTAAGAGCACTTACAACTGCATATGGAGAGGTATTCTAATGGTAAGGAGCCACATTGGAAATGTGGTGTGCCGCAAGGCATTGTGCGTTCGAGTCGCATCCTCTCCGCCAGCGTGAGTCCGAATACAATTTGTATTCGGACTCTTTGTATTTAATCTGATAATTATGCTGAAATAAAAAATGTTTATACTATATAACAGCAATGGGAACAAGTGTAACTTGTTCTTTTTTTCATTTTGTGATAATGAGTAAGTAAAATGTACGATGACTTATATTTTTATTTATGGTTAATGTCAAAAGAATTCGCTTGTAACACTTTTATGTTGACTGACAATGGTTTCTGTTTTTTCGAGAGATAAAATTTTTATAAAAATGTTGTAGCCTTTTTCATATTTCTTTGTAATATTCCTTATTCTTGTTTCGTTTCACATTTTATGGTATAATTAACTCAATAATAGAAAAGAGAAATGGAACAGAATAGGAAGTGATTGTGTGTCTGCGGATTTGCATTGTCACACAAAAATGTCAGATGGTTCCGTTACGATAGAAGAGCTGGTGATTCTCGCAAAAAATAAGGGAATCACCACAATTTCTGTAACGGACCATGATACGTTTGCAGGCTCAACACGAGCAAAAGTATTTGCCAAAAGGCATGGTGTAACGGTGATACCTGGAATAGAGATTTCTGCATTTGATTATGACCGTAATCAAAAAGTGCATGTCTTATGCTATCATTGCAGTTATCCGGACCGTTTGGAAGGTCTTTGCAAAAAGATTGGTGACAGCCGAAAGAAAGCTGCAAGTATTATGGTACAGAAAGTAATGCATTTGTATCCTGTAGGAGCAGAGATTTTATTGCGTCATTCCCATGGAAGCACCAATATTTTTAAACAGCATATTATGCATGGATTAATGGATGCCGGTTATACCAACGAACTATATGGTGCGGTTTATCATAAATTGTTTACGCCGCGAATTGGTTTGGCTTATTCCAAAATAGAATATCCGGATGTACATCACGTGCTAAACGAAGTAAAACAGGCAGGAGGTATTGCTGTAATAGCGCATCCCGGTCAATTGAAAGATATTTCGCTGTTGGAGCAGTTAGCGGACAGAAAAGAAATAGACGGTATAGAAGTGTGGCATCCAAGCAATGAAGAATCTTTGATAGCACAATTAATGATATTAGCCCAGACGCATCACTTGCTTATGACAGGCGGTACGGATTTTCACGGAATGTACTCAAAAGTACCCAGAACCATCGGCTCTTACATAACACCTCAGGAGCAGGTACGCGCATTGGAAAAATGGAAGCAAAAACATAAAAATTAGTGTTACGGAGGAAATGTATGGAGTATCGTTATAAAACAAAGGGAGTTTGCTCCTCACAGATTATTTTGGATATAGAGGGAGATACCGTAAAATCTGCTATGTTTATAGGAGGGTGTAACGGTAATTTAAAAGGAATCTGCGCTTTGATTTCAGGTATGAAAATAGATGACATCATTGAAAAATGTCAGGGGATTACTTGCGGCAGCCGTTCCACTTCCTGTCCGGACCAATTAACAAAAGCGTTGATAGCAGTAAAAGAAGAAATTGCTGCTAAAGTATAAAAAGGTCATTGTCTTTTCAGACAATGACCTTTTCTTATTCCATTGCATTTAAAATGGTTTCATAAAGTTCGGGATAACGTTTTTTCATATTGAAAGGCTTTAATGCTTTATCTGTCCAACCGTGAAGGGTAGAGCCTGTATTTACAGGCTTTTCCACCCCCTTTTTGTATACGGTATATCCAAATTGTATGCGTGAAGGTGTTAACGCTAAAATACGTGTTTCTATTGTAATTTCATCTTCATATAAAGTGGCCTGGTGGTATTTGCAAGTAAGCTCAGACAGAGGTAGTAAAATGCCCATTTCTTCCATCTTGCTGTATGAAATTCCTACTTTCTTAATGAAGTCTGTACGTGCCAGCTCATACCAAACCGCATATACGGAATGATGAATTACTCCCATTTGGTCTGTTTCTGCATATCGTGCGGTGACAAAAGATTTTGTAATCATGTAATAGCTCCTTCTATAATCGTATCGTGTTTTACATCATCGTTTTTAATATCCAATCCGTCAAACTGCATATTGTAGTACTTAGTATACAGTCCGTTTTGTTTCAGCAATTCTTCATGAGAACCGCGCTCTATTATTTGATGTTGGTCGATTACCAAAATTTCGTCTGCATGGCGAATGGTGCTCAAACGATGTGCAATTACAATTGTGGTCCTGTTTTTGGCAAGCTGTTCCAAAGATGCTTGAATAAATCGTTCACTTTCATTGTCGAGCGCAGACGTAGCTTCGTCTAAAATTAAAATTTTAGGGTCTTTTAAAAATACGCGAGCAATGGCAATGCGTTGTTTTTGTCCTCCTGAAAGTCTTGTTCCGCGTTCACCTACCATTGTATCATATCCATCGTCCAAGCTCATAATAAAATCGTGAATATTTGCAAGTTTGGCTGCCTGTATAATTTCTTCTTCGCTGGCGCCGGGTTTTCCATAAGCGATGTTATCACGAACGGTACCCCAGAACATATAAATATCCTGCTGAACAACGCCAATTGCTTTTCGCAGCGATTTTTGCGTGACATCTCGTATGTCAGTGCCGTCAATGGAAATACTGCCTTCACTTACGTCGTAGAAACGAGGAAGAAGCGCGCATATCGTAGACTTTCCGCCTCCCGAAGGACCGACCAAAGCAATGGTTTTTCCGGCCGGAATTTCAAAGTCGATGTCATTCAGTACATTATGTACGCCGTCATAGGAGAAAAAGACGTGTTGATATTGAATTGTCCCTTTTACATCATTCAAATCAGGAGCATTTGGCTTATCTTCGATTTCAATGGGGGTTTCCATAATTTCCAGAAAACGAGAAAAGCCTGCCATGCCTTTTTGGAATACTTCCATAAAGTTGACCAGAATGGTGATAGGATTGATAAAAATATTGATATATAAAGCGTATAACGCCAAATCAGGTGCATTCAATG
>UQNI01000065.1 GCA_900542375.1 uncultured Oscillospiraceae bacterium
ATTGGCATATGTTTCAATCAGCTGGATCAATGGTTGATTGGCTTCCAGATTTTCTTTTTTTAACTGTGGAACGAATTTTCGGACATCGTCATTATGAGAAAAATCAGTGCTTGTGTTTACTTTTCCGGACAGAAGTCCACTGGCAATTGGAGAAAACGGTACCAGTGCAATATTGTGTTCCATGCAATAAGGAATGACTTCTTCTTCACAGCTTCGTTCCACCATGGAATAGATATTCTGAATGGCAGAAAGTGGATGAACCGCCTGTGCCTTCTGAATGGCCTGAATGCTGTATTCTTCAGATGGGATTTCACCATAGCCGTGAGAAAAACCCATACATCCCACACCAATTGGATTTACTTCCAGATTACGCAGTTTTCTTTTATTCATGATAACGTGTCATCCTTTCTGTGTTTATGTTTCTGCTTTTTATGATAGCATTTTTAAAACTGTTGTACCAGATGAAAATATAAGTGGTTTTTGATTCTTTTTTCTTATGATTTTTGGTATGATAGATAAATATGAGGAGAAGTAGAGATATGAACATGTATGAAATTGAGGAGCGAACACCAGAAATAATGAATGTTTTGTTGAAGATATGGGAAGATTCTGTACGTACAACGCATGATTTCCTTTCGGGTAAAGAGATAGATCAGATTAAAGAATATGTACCACAGGCTTTAAGTGACGTAGCACATCTGATTGTTGCTGAAGATGAATCAGGAAAAATGATTGCATTTATGGGAATTGAAAACCAACGCTTGGAAATGTTATTCCTTTTGTCTGCAGAACGCGGGAAAGGTGTTGGAAAACAATTGTTACAATACGGTATTGAAAATTATGGAATACAAGAACTTACTGTGAATGAACAGAATCCACAGGCAGTTGGATTTTACAGACATATGGGATTTAAAACGTATAAACGGACGGATTATGATGAGGAAGGAAATCCATATCCACTGTTATATATGAAACGAAACGGTTAAGTCTGAGAAATTTGAAAAAATTTATTTTTGTTTTGTCAGTGTGCTTTATCTTATAGCTATATACTTGAGAATAGATTATGAATCATATATTGATACTTAATTGGTGACTTTCTGTGGCTTTTTTATTCCTCACAGAAATTATCCCGTTTGCGTATGATATCCTAGAACTATTTTTAGGAGTGGTGTCATGGGCAAACATAAATTGCAGGGAGAAAAGCACTCTGTCAAACGTTCGTTGTTCATGGTACTGGGATTATTGGGACCGGGACTGGTTGCCGCTTTGGCCGACAATGATGCGGGCGGGGTGATTTCCTATGCAGTAACAGGCGCCAAATTTGGTGTTGGACTGTTTATTCCGCTTACATTGCTTATGGTGTTGATTACTTATACGGTACAAGAAATGGCAATGAGATTAGGGGTAGTGGCAGAGGATAGTTACAATACTTTGGTAAAACAAAAGTATGGAAAGTTTTGGATGATATACCAATTACTTTCCTTGGTCGTAGAGAATTTTATCACTTTGATGACAGAATTTATTGGCATGTCTGCAGGTTTGGTCATTCTTGGGCTGCCTATGTGGGCAGCAGTGCTAATAGGGTTAGTATTGGTATTGGCAATTGCGTTATTTCGCGGATATGCAACCAAAGAAAAAATAGCAGTAGGTGTTGGCTGTTTAAACATTGTGTTCATTATCATTGCCTGCATGACAAAACCTGATTGGAATGCAATTGCAAATTCATTTATAACATGGGCAGTTCCCAGTGGAGAACATGGCAATGTAATATGGTACATGATTGCATTGGTGGGTAATGCAATTGCACCTTGGATGATTTTTTATCAAAACAGTGCGTATATCAATAAGGGCTCTAAAAAAGAAGATTTACGAAAAGGAAAAATGGATACCGTAATCGGTTGTGTCTTGCAAGTTGTCATTGCAGTGTTTATTATATTAATAGGAGCCGCTTTATTTGGATGTATTCCTGATATTGAAAATGCAGGTCCTTCCGAGTTAATAGGAGCGTTGCAGGAGAAATTTGGCTTTGTACCTGCAATGCTGTTTGGAATTGGACTATTTGATGCAGGTCTGCTGGCGGCAATTACAGTTTCGTTATCTTCATCATGGTCGGTAGCAGAAGCATTTGGATGGAGTAAAAGTTTAGATGACAGCATTACCAAAGCTCCTAAATTCTATGGTGTATATTTTGGCTGTGTCATTGCGGCAGCAGTTGTAGTTATGATACCGGGTTTACCGCTGAATCATTTAGCTATCTTGGTACAGGTGATAAGCGGCATTCTCATGACGCCAATATTGGTATTTTTAACATTACTGACTTCCCGTAAAGATGTCATGGGAGAGTATCAAAATACAATGTTTCAAAAGATAAAAGCTTGGATTGTCGTTGCAGTTTTGGGAGGAGTTTCGATTCTTTCATTTGTAACCTTGTTTTAAAAGGAGTATCAGAAAGTTTATTTCGAGAAAATAGATGATATCAGATGTGCCCGATTTGACTTTATATGCTCCAAAAGAAGTATAGTGCAATATTGACAGACGTATTTCCGTGAAATGTATTGCTATATCCGTATACACGAAAAGGTGCATAGGAGTTTATTTTGGAATCCCTGAAAAGCGATATTTTCCAAAATCTACTGTCTGCCATAGAAGTAAATGGAAAAGCAGTAGGAAGAATTGGCGTATTTGTCTAAAATGACATATATAGCAAAACTGCGGAGATTGTATATTGATTAGGAGAACTGTTTTAAGATAATGGCATTGTGGGCAGGGGGATTGAAGAAATAAGCCGTACTGTATTTAAGCAATAGGATATTGTACGTTTGTATGCCGAACCTTTTGTTATCGACCATGAGTCGTGCAGGGTTTGTTTATAAGGTGTTTTATCGAAAAATATATTTAAATTAGGAGAAGTATTGGATTTCTGCATTTATACAAAAAGAAAAGGAAAAGAGGAATGAGCAGTGGCAAAGGAGCAAAAAACAAATGTAATGCGCATACTGGATAAAGCGCATATTCCATATGCAGAACATACTTATGACAGTAAAGACGGAGCGATTGACGGTATGTCTGTTGCGAGTAAATTACATCAAAATGTCAATCAAGTTTTTAAAACATTGGTGACACAAGGGCATAGTAAACAATATTATGTATTTGTAATTCCTGTTGCGAAGGAATTAAATTTAAAAGCGGCGGCAAAAGCGGTAGGCGAAAAATCTGTGGAGATGATTCCTGTTTCAGAAATACAAAAAGTAACAGGATACATTCGCGGTGGCTGCTCTCCTATTGGTATGAGAAAACAGTATCAAACTATAATAGATGAGAGTTGTACCAAATGGGGGACTATCATCATAAGTGGAGGAAAGATTGGAACACAAATCGAACTCTCCCCCGAACAGTTGCTGGATTTTATACATGGAAAAGCGGCTATGATTGCTATGGAATAAACCAAATTTACCTCATTCACAATATTTGATAAAGATAGCTTCTAAAAATTTTATATTATCAATCAGTATAGCTGGAGTTATAAAAACTATCATTGAAAACAATCAAGATAAAAAAGCCAAGGGAAAATCATATGATTTTCCCTTGGCTTTTTTTATAAAGGTGTACTTTTACAAAGAATTTATATTATTCCATAATGTTAATTATATAATATCATTTTATCTTTTTCAATATTCATAAATTTATAATTTAAAGAATATGTCCATAATTAATTTTCTTTAAAAAAGTACACCTTTACAAAGAATTTTATTCAAAATTAGGGAATAGGCAGAAAAGTAACAGGAGGATTTTTTATGAGTAAGAAAAAAATAATCGCTATGATTATTTCTGTAGTGATGGTATTCAGCTTAATTCCGACAGCTGTTTTCGCCATACAAGCAGATGAATGGGTAACAGGTCAGGGCTACGGAAGTATAACACCTAATTCTGACGGTACATATACTTTTCAGGGTGATTCTGAATTAAATACGGACAATTCACACAGCGGTCCTTATACCAAAGCAAATGCTGCAAGTCTGGCAGATGGAGAAATAGTAGAATCTGTAGATGTATTTATTAATCCAAACACGATGAATGTTGCTGAAAAATTTGCATTAACTGTGTCTATGAATGATACTAACGGTGCTTATAAAACCGAGTTATTGGCGAATTTTTGGAAAAATTATAATAACGCAGTACAAGTAAGCGTTGGACTTGATACCTCCTTTACAGCTGAGTTAAAAGAAACTGGTATCTACACATTAAAATATCGTTACTTTGATAAATCCGGAGATGTATATGCTCAATTTATCATTGAATACAATGGCAAAGTTGTTGCTTCTACTCAGGAAATCAACATGAATGCAAAAACAGCAGATTGTGGTACAAGAGGATATATTTGGTTTTCTGATATTTCTGTTGAAGGTGGTTTAAGAATTGGAACTCCAAATGTTCCATCTCCTGCTCCAACAGAACAAGCTGCGCCTATTCTATTGCCAAGTGATTGGATTAGCGGAAATGGATATGGCAGCGTTGAAACAGTATCAGATGTATCAGCTGTATTAAAAGGAGATACAGTTTTAGATCAGAATAATGCACACTGTGGTCCCTATGTAAATACAAAAGGTACTTTGTTAGAGAATGGTACTGTTGTTGATGAAGTGAATGTTTATATTGACCCTGCACAATTAACTGCAGGTGAAAAATTTGCATTAACCTCATCACTAAATGATGTGAACGATAATTATTTAACAGAATTCTTAGTAAATTTCTGGAAAGATAATACAAATGGTATTTCAGTAAGTGCAGGTCTTGACTCTAATTTCTCAGCTCAACTTACAGAAGCAGGTTTATATACTTTCAAATATTCTTATATTCCTGGCGAAACAATGGTATTTGGTAATTTCTCCATTTTGAAAGATGGTGTGGAAATTGCTTCCACCAATGATATTTTACTTCCTGGTACATCTTTAGATGTTGCAAAAGGACGTCGTGCCGTTTGGTTTGTAGATATTTCTGTAGCAAACGGATTACAAGTTTATAGCATCACCGATGCGGATTATACTAAGGTTGATGAAGCAATTGCCAAAGCAAACGCACTAAACAGAGATGAATATAAAGATTTCTCAGGCGTAGATGCAGCAGTAAATGCAGTTGTGAGAGGAAAAAATATTACACAACAAGCTGAAGTAGACGCAATGGCTCAGGCAATTGAAGAAGCAATTGCAGCATTGGAGAAAAAAGAGGAAACTCCTGTAAATCCAGCAGAACCTACTGAACCAACCACTCCAGGTGCTTCAGGAACAATTGATGGTTCAACAGAGCAAGAAATGAACTCACCTCAAACAGGAGACAACAGCAACACTGTAATGTGGATTGCTGTGGCAGTACTGGCAGCAGGTGCTATGACAGGTACTGTATTCTTTGCAAGAAAGAAAAAAGCTGAATAATATTTTTAAATCTAAAAAGGGCTTCCTTGCAATGGAAGCCTTTTTTGCTTTTTAACAAAACATTTAAAATGTATTCTAAGAATTGATGAAATATAAAAATGTTTTACAGAATACCAGGTAGAAAAACAATCAATTTGCTACTTATTTCTGCAAATTATGCAGATTCTTGTTTATAAAAGAAAAAGTGAATCTTTGTCAATCTCTTAACCGGATACACCTGAAAAGCGGATATTGACAAAGGTGATATAAATAGAAATAGGGATATTCTAAAATACGAAATTGGAATATCCCTTCATTATTATTTCAATTTACTATTCACAAAAATGTAAATGATGCAGCATGTTAGCATATATTATGGTTTCCTTTTTGCCATAATACCGCTGAATAAGGCAAAACCTCCGCACAATACAGCACAGGTACAGCCGCAAATAGAAACAATCATATATTCGCTTCTCAAAATCAGAGAAATAATAATGCCTGCAATGCCTAAAATCAATGTTAGAGCACCGATGATAATGGTGATTAAATCAAGATGTTTCATTAAAAAAACACTCACTTTATGTTAGTATGTCTTATATTATATGATAATTTTACATTTTCCACAAGACAGGGCGTATAAAAAGATAAAATTCTTGTCAATCATTTTGTATTTGTAAACTTTCCATAAAATATATGAAAATATTACCCCATAAATGCAAAACAGGCGTATAATGGATTTCAATGTGCATCATATTGTATGATGAAAATGATCTAAAAGATAGGGAAGAATCATGAAAAAAGTAATTTGTCGCAGTATTTTTGTGCTTCTGGCCGTAGGAGGATTTGCAGCACTTGCTATTTGCATCCAGCTGGGAGTAACTCAAGGATTTGATGAGTGGGTGTATGGTTGGGTATCTCAAACAATTACCCCTGTGTTGACAGAATTTCTCAAAATTATTACATATGCAGGGGACGTTTTTGTCATCATAGGAATATGCGTATTGTTATTGATTATACCCGGCACCAGGAAAAAGGTGGGGATACCGGCCTCTATTTCAGTAGCTGTTGCCATTGGTTTAAGCGTAATGTTTAAGCACATTTTTTCAAGACCAAGACCGAGTGTATTGAGACTAATTGAGGAAACAGGTTTTAGTTTTCCAAGTGCACACGCTATGCTCAGCTCAGCTTTATATATTATGCTGATTATTTTGGTATGCAAATATTTAAAGAGTATATTGGCTAAAATCGTATTGGTTCCGTGTTTGAGTGCACTCATTTTAGTCGTAGCATATAGCCGTGTGTACTTAGGAGTACACTATATCACAGATATTATAGGCGGATGGTTAATAGGTTTTGCTATTACACTAATTGTATATACTGTATGCAGGCTAACGTTTTTAAAAAGATAAAAAGAACAGCTTCACGCTAATGCGCGAAGCTGTTCTTTTTATTCTTCGATAAAGTCTAAAATTTCATCTATTGTTTTAGAACCAAATAAAAGTTTATCATTATTTTTGATAACAGCCGGAACACTCATAATTTTGAATTCTTTTTTTAGCTGAGGGAATAATGCAATATCCATCATAGAAGCCTCTACATGGGGATTCAATATTGCAATGCGCTGACATGCCGCTACAACATCAGGACAGAATTTGCAGGAAAGAGAAATACATACTTTTAATTTCACAGGTTTATCAATTGCTTTAATGCGATTTAATGTTTTATCATCAATGGCTTGTCCCGGACCGGCCAAATTATACAATGCCAAAATAAATGAATTCATTTCATGGCCGCCAGGAATTCCATAAAATTTTACACCGGTATATACGCCGTTTTTATCTAAAAAGGCTACAACCGGCAGCTGGTCAGCGCCAATTTGTTCTTCAACCGCAGTGTTTGTACCTTCTTCATAGGAATTTAGATGAATGTGAGAATTTAAAGTTGGAAGTACTTCCAGCCAATTTTTTAGCTCCAGAGAATGCTCATTTTGAGAATTTACAATGGTAACCAATGTTACATCTTGATTCAATGCATTTAATATACCTCGTACTTGCTCTATCAGTTCAGCCGGCCACAATGATTCTTCAGCTTCTTCCGATGGTGTGGTGTTGGTTTTTGAAGGCGCAGGAGATGCGGCTGCGGATTCAGTGGATTTTGATTTTATTACTTTTTCTTCATCTTTGATGCCAAGACGTTCTTTTTCTTCTGCAACGTAGCGTTCTGCAGCGGTTGCTGCAATAGCGCCGTCTGCAACTGCGGTTACAATTTGTCGCAGTGCTTTTGGACGGAGGTCTCCTGCTGCGAACACTCCGTGAACATTGGTGTTCATATTGTTATCGGTAGGGATATAGCCATAATCATCTAATTCAATGTGATTTTTAAATAAAGCGGTAGCTGGTTCATAACCGGCAAATACAAAAATACCGAATGTTTGGTCTTCCTCAGAAGCAGTATACGTAAATTCTTCTCCGGTTTGATTGTTTATGAAAGTAGCTTCTCTTAATAAATCATCACCATCGGCTTTTTTAATCTCAGTATGATAATGAATTGTAATATCCGGATGCTCTTTTACTTTATCAGCGATACTTTTAGCGCAGGTAAAGTCCGGTTCACGGATAATCATGGTGACATGCTTTCCGTAACGGGTTAAATACATCGCTTCTTCTGCCGCTGCATAGCCACCGCCGATGACAAAGATATCCAAACCGGAAAAGAATTCTCCGTCACAAGTTGCGCAGTATGCAATACCCCGCCCTGTATATTCTTTTTCTCCCGGAAAACCTAACTTACGCGGCTGAGCACCTGTTGCAATAATTACAGCTCGGCATAAATATTCTTGCTTTTCAGAAATCAAACGTTTTACTTCACCTGAAAAGTCTACTTCCTTAATTTCATCTGTAACAAATGATACACCAAAATCTTTGGCTTGTGCATGCATCACTTCCATTAGTTCCGGACCGGAAGTTTTGCGTACACCTGGATAGTTTACAACTTCAGCAGTATTTATAATCTGTCCGCCAACTTGTTTTTTTTCTATAATTAGAGTGTTGAGCATTGCGCGTCCTGCATATAGTCCTGCTGAAAGACCTGCAGAACCGCTGCCGATAATAATTAAATCGTAAATTGTTCCCATATACATCCTCCTATAAAAAAATGCCGACGGCAGTGCCGGCGACATTTCCAAAGCGTTTTCTTAGTAACTGACTATGAGCGAAAACTTATAGTTTACCCACAAGGTCTAAGCTTGGTGTTAGGGTTTTGCTACCTGGTTTCCATTTTGCTGGGCAAACTTGGTCGCCGTGTTCTGCAACGAATTGAGCAGCTTGTAGTTTACGAAGCAGTTCTTCAGCATTTCTGCCAATT